>JBAXOB010000037.1:0-51739 GCA_037133475.1 Bacteroidota bacterium | reverse complement strand
ACGCTGACAGGTTCCAGGATGCAACCAGTTCAATTCAGACGCAGCTGAATGGTAAGTCTCCGATTGCAGGATCAACTTCTTTAACAATCGGAGGGAAAATGGGTGTTATAAATATTAAAGCAGATAGTTCAATTTATGCCGGATTAAAATCCAATGGGAATAGTTCAACCGCCATTAATATTTATGCTTCACAAGGGAATACACAGACAGTTACAAGAACTGGGTCAGCAACATACACAATTATAGGCATGGTTGCAGGACAATCACTAACCTTAGTAATGGTACATGAAGCAAGTACGACGGCATATACGGTAACTTTTTCTCCCGCAGTAATATGGCCAGGAGGTGTTGTCCCTGCATTTACCAATACTTCTGGTGCAGTTGATGTTGTATGTATAAGGTATGATGGTTCAAGATATTTAGCAATGCAAAGCGCAGATTTCAAATAATATGAGAAAACTATCCATCATAATTCTTTTGCTCGTTTCTTTGTCGGGTTTTTCCACTAACCTTTATTGGAAAAACTTAACGGGCAATAGTAATGTATTGTCGAATTGGGCAACAGATACTGTTACTTGGACTACTGCTCTTGCTCTTCCGACAAGTGTCGACAACGTTTTTTTCACAAAGGCAGCGGGTAATGTTACATGCACGCTGACAGCTACAATAAGTTGTTTCAATTGGGATTGTCATGGGTTCACAGGCACAGTTGTAAGTAACGGCACTCTTTATCCTGTATCTATCTATGGAAATGGCTACTTGATGGGAACTATGCCAATAGTTACTGCTTCATTTTATTGCAGAAATACATCTGCGGCCACGTGGCAATCTAACGGGGTTCACATCGGAAATTTCTACAAATACGAAGGCAACGGAGAGATGAAATTGCTTGATGCTATGTATTGTGTCGGGATGAATATGACCGCAGGGCTTTTGAATTATAACGGGCAGTCGGTTACGGAAAATACCTTTGCCATAACCTCATCTACTTCGCCATCTTCCCTGACTACGGGAAATGCCAACATAACAATCACTGCTAATGCTTGTCTCGATGTGGCAACCAATGGTAGTAATTTCACTTTAAACGCAACAGGTTCAACAATTCACATAACGTCAGGAAACCCAACTTTTAAAGGAAATGGGTTGACATTTGGAAATCTTTACATAGAAGGTATAAATGGTACGGCGACAATTACAGGTAGCAATCATTTTGCAGAATTAAAAGTCAATGTGACCAGTGGTAAGACTGTTAAGTTCACTGATGGGACTACGCAGACTGTAACAACTTTAACTGCTGATGGTACACCGGGTAATCGTATTACATTAACAGGTACTTCCACCGCTGGATGGGCCATAATTAAAAGTTCGGGGATAACACGGGTTAGTTTTTGTAACATATCTTACTCTACTGCCACAGGGGGTGATTGGATGGCAGGAAGCAATTCAACTTCATTGGGTTTTAACAGCGGATGGAAATTTAACAATTCACTTTTGTTTGGAACTAATTTTTAAATTAAAAACCATGAAAAACGCTATTTTATTTCTTTTTCTATGCATTTCTTTTAGTACTCTTGGTCAACCAATCCAACATCCAGGTATTGTTCTGGATACAATTTATAATAATTCCAGATTTATTTACAGCTGGAATGACGGTGCAATGTTAACTCAAGCAGTGGATAGCGGGAATTTCTTTTCCCTAACCGGAAGCAATATTGAATTGACACTTATTAAAAAACGAATCGTCGGAATGGGTGATACATTAATAAAAGAGGAAAAAATCCAAATAAGGTTTGCCGATATTAGATCTGCACTGAAGGAATTTTTTAGCGATCAAAATTTAAAAAAAGCAATACGGGAAGCTCTTGAACCAAGTTACAAGATAAAGGTTTCTCAGGAATAGCATTTGATAAACGTGTTTGATGGGACATAAGCAAGCTCATTCATTAACCATTAAACACTATTTAAATGATCCAAAAACCTTGTTTAAAGACCCCTATATCGTATTATGGGGGAAAGCAGCAAATGCTGCGACATATTCTACCACTCATTCCCGCTCATCATCTTTATTGTGAGCCGTTCCTCGGTGGTGCGGCAGTTTACTTTGCAAAGCATCCGGCCCCTGTTGAAGTCATTAATGATCTCAATGAGGGGCTTATCAATTTTTATATGATGGCCAAATTGCGTTTCAAAGAGCTGAATAAACTCGTAAAGGCCACGTTGCATAGCCGGAAGACACATCAGCGCGCCTGGGCAATATATTGCAGCCCTGATGGGCATGATCCTGTCACCAGGGCATGGGCAATATGGGTATTATCTACTCAATCATTCGGGTCGCAACTATCCAGTTCCTGGGGATATGATCGAAAGAAAGGAAGTATGGCTATAAAGGTCACTAACAAAAAGCGCCAGTTCACTGAAGAGATTTTTCAGCGTCTGGAGCATACTCAGATTGAATATAAGGATGCCATTTCTGTTATCAAAACTTATGATTTCCGGAATGCCTTGTTCGTGTAATATTATTTATACAATTCGTTTTGAATTTATAAACATTTCGTTTTGCCGATTATAAATTTATGGCTATTCCATATGGCCCGAAAAAAAAATATTAACCTATGAAAAGAATCCTCACAATCAGCCTTATCATCCTGCTACTGGCTGGCGGCTGCACGGTTATCCTGCTGTTTAATAAAAAGAAGATCGACGAGAAGTCGAAACTGGAGGGGAACCTTGAAACCATCCCTGTTTATATCCAGCAAATAAGGATGTCGTCCCTGGGAGGCACCCTGGAGGTAAGCGGCTCCTTTTCTGCCATCCATGAACTTAACCTGCAGTCGGAAGGCCAGGGCAAGGTCGTTTCGCTGAATGTCAGCATCGGCGATTATGTCGAAGCAGGGCAGGTAATTGCCCGGCTCGATGATGAGTTGCTGCTAAGCCAGCTTTCGTTAGCCATTGCCGCCCTTGACAAGGCAAGGAGCGACCTGGAAAAATATGAGGGTATGCTGAAGGCCGATGCAATTTCCAGCCAGCAGGTTGAGGATGAAAAACTGGCTGTGAGAAAGGCTGAAACAGATGCCGCCACCGTGAAAAAACAACTGGAATATACTACCATTAAGGCACCGATCCAGGGGGTGATCACAAAACGCTTTATCGAGAAGGGGTCTTTGTTGATGCCTGCAACACCTGTTGTGGAGATTGTCGATATCAGCAGGCTCAAATTCATTGCCAACATGGCAGAATCGGATATCGTGCAGGTTCACAGGGGTGAACCCGTTGTCCTTACATCGGCGATCATTCCCGGCATCTCTTACCAGGGAACCGTAGTCGCCGTGGGTGTAAAATCCGATGAATCCAGGCGCTTTCCCGTGGAGATCGAGCTGGCCAATGATCCTCTTCACCAGGTAAGGGCCGGGATGTTCGGCACGGCTCATTTCGGGTCAGCTGCCGCTGCCGAAGCGCTGATAATCCCCCGCAATGCCATCGTCGGGAGCATCAAGTCACCGAGGGTGTATGTGGTTGAGAACGACCGGTCCATCCTGCGTGAAATCCGTATCGGATCGGCCAATGATCATGAGGTGGAGGTACTCGGCGGGCTGAAACCCGGTGAAAGGGTGGTCACCTCCGGCCAGATCAACCTCGACAACAATGTCCGTGTGAAAGTAGTCAACAATAAATAAGCTGCCGCCATGAGTCTCACTGAAATTGCGATCAAACGCCCTACCCTGGTAGTGGTAATCTTTACCGTACTGATCTTCCTTGGCGTGATCAGCTACTTTTCGATGAACTATGAGCTGATGCCGAAATACTCACAGCCGGTGCTGGTAATCGTGACCCCATATCCCGGCGCAAGCCCGTCGGAGGTGGAGAATTCGGTAACCAAAAAGTTGGAAGATGCGATCTCCTCCCTGGAGGATATTGACAACATCGAGAGTACCTCCTCGGAGGGCAACTCGGTGGTGGTGATCATTTTTAAGAGTTCGGCCAACATGGACAAGGCGATTGAGAACGCCACCCGCAAGATCGCCAATATTGAGTACCTGCTTCCGAAAGATGTAAAGAAGCCGATCATCAGCAACTTCAGCATGGATGATATTCCCATCATGCGGATCGGGATCACCTCGAAGATTCCCTCCACAGAGCTTTACGACCTGGTGAAAAACAAGATCAAACCGATGATCTCCACCATCAACGGGATATCGCAGGTCGACATTGTTGGCGGCGAGGAGCGGGAGATCCGCATCAACATCGACAACGAAAAGCTGAAGGCCCGCCGCCTCTCCATTCTGCAGGTTACCCAGGCGATCCAGTCGGCCAACATGGAATTTCCGACCGGCAAGATCAAGGACCAGAGCCAGGAGGTGATCATCAGGTTGTCGGGTAAATTTGTCGCCCTGGAGGAGCTTAAAAACTTGGTGATCAGCAGCGCTCCCGACGGCAGCCCGGTACGTCTGCGGGATGTGGCCGAGGTGCAGGATACCAAAAAGGAGATTACCTCCATCAACCGGTTTAACGGGGACAATTCGGTAGGGCTGCTGGTCTTCAAGCAACCCGATGGCAACGAGGTCGAAATCTCGAAGAAGGTGCATGAGTCGATGAAGCATATTGAAGAGGTATATGCTACAGAGAAGGTCAGGTTCGCCATTGCCAACGACACCTCCGAGTTTACCCTCATTTCGGCCAATGCGGTGATGAAGGACCTGCTGATGGCCATTTGCCTGGTGGCCATGGTCATGCTGGTATTCCTGCACAGCCTGCGCAACTCCTTCATCGTGATGGTAGCCATACCCGCCTCCCTCATCTCGACCTTTACAGCCATGTACCTGATGAGTTTTTCGCTGAACATCATCTCCCTTATTGCCATGTCGCTGGTCATCGGGATCCTGGTCGACGACTCCATCGTGGTGCTGGAAAACATCTACCGCCATATGGAGATGGGCAAGGAGCGACGAAAGGCCTCAATCGACGGCCGGAAGGAGATCAACTACACGGCCATCTCCATCACCCTGGTGGATGTTGTGGTATTCCTTCCCATTGCCGTGATATCGAGCATGATTTCAGGACTGTTGCGGCAGTTTGCACTGGTGGTGGTCTTTTCGACGCTGCTCAGCCTCTTCGTCTCCTTTACCATCACACCGTTGCTGGCCTCAAGGATGGCCAAACACACCCATTTCCGGAAGGGCAGCCTGATGGAGAGGTTCATCACCGGTTTTGAACGTGCACTGACCTCCTTTACCGAAGGGTATGCAAAGATCATTGCATGGTCGCTGCACCACAAAACGATTGTCATCGTGGGAATATCGGTGCTCTTCATTGCCTCCGTTTCATTGGTTGCCGGTGGCTTTATCGGCAGCGAATTTGTCAGCATGGGCGACCGCGGGGAGATCATCGTTCAGATGGAACTTCCCAAGAATGCCGGGATCATGCAGACCAACCAGTATAGCCTGCAGGCCGAAAAATACATCCTGAAGCAACCGGAGGTGGTGAGCGTATTCTCGACTGTCGGCGGAACCACCAGCTTTTTCGAAGCCGGCGGGAATGCCTATAAGTCGGAGCTGCATGTGAAGATGGTCGAAAAGGAGAAACGGAACATCACCTCGGAGCTCTTTGCCATCAGGATGAAGAAGGACCTGATGAATCTCCTTCCCGGCACCAAGGTTCGGTCCACCATTGTTTCCCTGATGGGCACCTCCGACATGGATCCCATCCAGGTCGTGATGAGCGGACCCAACCTCGATACCCTGACGCGTTGGTCGGAAAAGGTGATGGCCGAGATGAAAAAGGTTCCCGGCACTTACGAGGTTAAGCTTTCGGTGGAGGCAGGCAACCCGGAAGTGGATATCCGGATTGACAAGGACAAGATGGCGGCACTTGGTCTTTCCACCGCGATGGTCGGGGCAACGCTGCAGAATGCCTACAGCGGCAATGCCGATGCACGGTTCCGTGACGGCGACAACGAATATGATATCAATGTCGTGATGGACCAGTTCGACCGTAAGAGTATCCGTGATGTTGCAGGGCTTTCCTTTATCAACAACAGGGGTGAGCTGATCCAGCTGAACCAGTTTGCCGTGATCAGGCCATCGAGTGGTACCACCGTGCTGCAGCGTTATAACAGGGTGCCGTCGGTAACCGTCCAGTGCCAGGTGATCGGCCGGCCGGTGGGTTCGGTCGGGGAGGATGTGATGAATGCCGTGAATAAGATGAAACTACCGCGTGAAATTGTGCTGATCCCCGAGGGCGATATGAAATACCAGGCCGAAGCGTTCGGCAGCATGGGCATTGCCTTTCTTGCCTCGATCCTCTTTGTTTACCTGATCATGGTGGCCCTTTATGATTCATATATCTATCCCTTCGTGGTGCTCTTCTCCATCCCGCTGGCCATCATCGGTGCCCTGCTGGCACTGGGTCTGACCATGCAGTCGTTGACCATCTTCTCCATCCTGGGGATCATCATGCTGGTTGGGCTTGTGGGGAAGAATGCCATCCTGCTGGTCGACTTTACCAACCAGTCGAGGTCGGAGGGCCATAATACCTTTGATGCCCTGATCCTGGCCGGGCGGGTGCGGATGCGCCCCATCCTGATGACAACTTTTTCAATGATCTTCGGGATGCTGCCCATTGCCCTGGCCAGCGGCGCCGGCTCCGAATGGAAAAACGGGATGGCCTGGGCCCTGATCGGCGGACTTACCAGTTCCTTGTTTCTTACGCTGATCGTAGTGCCGGTTGTCTATTACATGGTCGACGCCCTGAAGGTCAGGCTGACTGGCGGTAAGAACCGAAACCGGGATTTGGTCAGTGACGAAGCACCAGTTTCTGCGTAACGGTCCTGTCTGCGTATCGGGCCGTTATAAAATAGATCCCGCCGGCCATCCCGGAGAGATCAACCTGTAAGGCGTTGGAAGGCAAACCGGATGATTGGAAGACTGTTTTTCCCAGTATATTCATGACCGAGACCTGCTGCCAGGATTCTCCCGCTGGCAGCAGGTTTTCGATATAGGTAACGCCTGCTGAAGGGTTGGGATTAACGGTAAAGGCAGGATTGCCCGTTGTGTTTTCAGCCACGCTGCCCAAAATAGGGACACAACCCTGGAAGACCGACAGGGTCGCCGTTGAAACCAATGGGGTTGAAGGCACCTGTGATCCTGCGGTTGTCGCGGTGAAGGTTACCGCGGTAAAATCGGGGGCATAGGGGGCATCCATGATGGTGACCTGGTACTGGCAACCCGTGCTGCTCCCAGTCGAATCCGTTTTGTTAATCCCGATCTGCGGGTTGTTGGTCGGGCTTTTTTTAACTCCCATGATGGGACCATTGCCGACCACCATATAGCCGCTTTCGGTGGTTTCAACCACATCGGCGGCAATCATCATAAGGCTTTGTCCCCACTGGATCGAACCGGCCGAATCTACCTTCAGCAACTGGTCGAAGCCTTGCATGGAGGACAAAAACACATAACCGCCATCGGTTGTTTGGTGGATTCGTGGCCGTTGTGTGGCACCTGCAAAAGAGCCGGTGGAGGCGTTATAAGCCCTGCTCCATTGGATATTTCCCGAATAGTCGGTTTTCATCAGGACGATGCCGGTGCCTGAGAGATACCACATCAGGCCGCTGTTTGTCACGATCACATCCCAGGCAGAGGTGTAATTCTGGGCCGGCAACACCTGTGATTTGGCCCATGAGATGGTTCCCGAGGAGGTTAATTTGATCATGCAGGCCTCCTGTTCAAGCGGGGGATAGTGCTCAATTTCGCCTGCCACCATATATCCGCCGTCGGGGGTTTGCCGCACGGCATAGGCAAAGTCAGACTTGGCGCCGGCATTCAGTACCGTTGACCAGGCGATGTTTCCCGACGGGTCAAGTTTCAAAACAAAGGAATGGGAGATTAAGGTCACCGCCTCTGTGACGTAACCCGCCAGGATAGACCCATGATCACTCGTTTCCTGCACAACGGCGGAGATGGTCGAGGAGCCCATGTTCAGCTCCCTGGTCCACACGGTATCCCCTAAGGAGGTGATCTTGACACAGATGATCCTGTTTTCAACCCCCGGGTTAACCGGTGTAGTGCCTGTAAGGATAAAGCAGGAATCATGCGTGGCCGTGATGGCGGTAAACCGGGAATCATAGGAGCCGCCGATTTTTTTGCTCCATAATATGGAGCCGTTTACATCCATCTTCATCACCATGGGCTGGTTGTCTTTTTCACCGGCAATCATGAAATAATGGTCAAAGGTTTGAACCATGGCGTAACTCTGTGCCGAGCCGTTAGGGTCATAGAAAACTTTTGAAAAGGTCGTCGGCTGTGCCTCCGTGATCGTGGCACAAACCAGCAGGAGCAGGCTGAAGACCGGAATGAATAAGGATGTTTTCATATATGGGGAGGTTAAAAAGGGTTGGTTCCGGGCCGGACTTGAAGGGTAATTGACTTTCTTGCAGGGTGGTTAATAGGAGGTTACTAAGATAGTGAGTTTTGAACGATTTTGATTCCGGGTGGTTGTTTTTTTTTTCACACCCGGCCCGGGCAGGTCATGGATGGGAGCGGTGGATGGTAGATAATACGCCAAATATACCTACTTTTACCACTGAATTCTGTTGTCCGATGATGTTCGATTTTATCAGGGATCTGCGCCGCCGCGATCACAAGCCCCGGTTTGGGGGACTCGACATACTTAAGTACATAGGACCCGGGTTGCTGGTGACGGTTGGTTTTATCGATCCCGGCAACTGGGCGTCGAACATTGCGGCGGGCTCCGAATTCGGCTATGAACTGCTCTGGATGGTCACCCTCTCGACGGTGATGCTGATCATCCTGCAGCATAACGTGGCCCACCTGGGCATAGCCACCGGCTTGTGCCTTTCGGAGGCAGCCAACAAACACACCCCCGCCTGGGTGTCGCGTTCGGTGCTGGTCTCCGCCATGGCTGCTTCGGTTTCCACCTCGCTGGCCGAGATCCTCGGGGCCGCCATCGCCCTGAACATGCTGTTTGGCATCCCCATCCCGGCCGGGGCAATCCTGTCGCTGGTGTTTGTGGTGATCATGCTCTTCACCAATTCGTACCAGAAAATCGAAAAGTTCATCATCGCCTTTGTCTCCATCATCGGGCTGTCGTTTTTGTATGAGTTGACCCTGGTGGATATCGACTGGGTACAGGCCGGCATTGGCTGGGTAAAGCCCTCCATCCCGCAGGGATCGATGATCATCGTGATGAGCGTGCTGGGGGCCGTGGTCATGCCGCACAACCTGTTTCTTCATTCCGAGATCATCCAGAGCCGCCAGTGGAACCTGGAGGACGACAAGGTGATCAAGCGCCAGCTTGATTTTGAACTGTTCGACACCCTGTTTTCAATGATTATCGGCTGGGCTATCAACAGCGCCATCATCCTGCTGGCCGCCACCGCCTTCTTCAGCCACCATACCATTGTCGGGGAGTTGCAGCAGGCCGAAAGCATTCTCAAACCTTTGCTGGGCAATCATGCAGCAGTTGTCTTCGGCATTGCCCTTCTCTTCGCGGGAATTGCCTCCACCATCACCTCGGGGATGGCCGGCGGCAGCATCTTTGCCGGCCTGTTCGGCGAGCCCTATGATATCCATGACAGCCACTCCCGGCTCGGGGTACTGATATCTCTTATTATCGCCGTGATCCTCATCTTCCTCATCAGGAATCCCTACCAGGGGCTGATCGTTTCACAGATGGCCCTCAGCATCCAGCTGCCCTTTACCATCTTCCTGCAGATCTACCTGACCTCCTCGGGAAAAGTGATGGGCAAATATGTAAATACCCCCTTTACGAAGGTTATGTTGCTTACCGTTGGCGCGATTGTGATCTTCCTGAACATTAAATTGCTGATCAGCTTCCTCTGAAAAACACTACCTTTGCGGCTGTAACTTACGATGAGTAAACAAATCATGAAACCAAAAAACCGGGTGTTCCGAACCCTCCTTAAAGGCATCGGGTTTTTCCTGATGACCTTCCTTGGTGTCGAGCTGGTTCTCTATTTCCTGGTACCGGTTTATGATTTTCCGGAACCACACCCCTTTTCGGGTGACAAACTCTACAATCCCTATCAGGGAATCGACAGTACCCATTGGCGGAAGGCCAATTTTCATTTCCACACCCGTGTTTGGGCCGGCCTGACCAATGGCCGCCATAACACGCATGAGGCCTTTTACAAAACCTACAAGTCGCTGGGATACGATGCCCCGCAGATATCCAACTACATGTCGATCGACAGGACCTTCGAAGATTCCACATTTTATATACCGGGCTATGAACACGGCATCGGCATAAGGAAAAAACACCAGATCCTGATCGGGTCGCACCATGTGTTATGGCTTGACTATTCCTTTATCCAGAACCTCAACCATAAGCAGCACATGCTCAACCTGCTCAGGCAGGATAACGACATCGTCGGTATCGCCCATCCCGACTGGGAGGGCGGCTATTCGACCGACGACATGCGATACCTTACCAATTACAACCTGGTTGAAGCGCTTAACAACAACTGGCGATCAGTACCGCAATGGGATGCCGCCCTTTCCGCAGGAAGACCTGTCTATATCCTGGCGGATGACGATGCCCACAACATTGACAACCCGAACGATATCCAGCGCTGCTGCACCTTTGTCAACAGCCCGACCCGTAAAGGAGCGGATATCGTAAGTGCCCTCAGGGCGGGCAGGGCTTACGGCGCCGATATCTACCTGAGCATGAATGAGGGATTCCCTGAAAAGGCCACGGATGCGACGCTTGTCCCGTGGGTCAGCTCGGTGAATGTCAGGAGCGATACGTTGTGGGTATCGGTCAGCGAACGGCCTCTGAAGATAACCTTCATCGGGCAGGAGGGCGAAACTAAAAAGATCATCAGGCTGAACAGAACTGCATGGTATAAATTCCGGCCCGACGACACCTATATCAGGACCGAAATCACCTTTATCAAAAAATACCCATACCCTGTCGTGGGGCTTGGTTCGACCTTCTACCTGAATCCCGTTTTCAGGTACGACGGCACACCACCCTCCAATCCCCTGCTTGCCGAGATAAACTGGCCCCGTACCTGGATTCTCCGGCTGCTTGGGCTGGGATCGGTCGCCGGGCTTTTTGCAGCAGGATGGTTTGTGAAACGTGGAAAAAATTCCAAATCAGTAAGTTAATATGCCGTCAAACCGCAAGATATACTGGGCATTTTTCATATTGCTTGCACTCTCTGCGCTGGCACGCGGCTTTATCGCCGGTTTTATCGAACTTGGAAATGACGAGGTCTATTACCTTACCTATGCCCGGTTTCCGGCGCTGAGCCATTTTGATCATCCTCCGATGATAGGCCTGGTCATTCAGCTGTTTACCCTGAATTTCACATTCGAACATGAATTTTTCCTGCGACTTGCCTCGGTGGTACTGGGAACGTTGAGTACCCTCATGATGTTCCTGATCGGCAGGGTGGTCAAAAACCCACTGACCGGGCTCTATGCAGCACTGCTCTATACCGCATCATTTTATGGGCTTATTCTCAGCGGTACCTTTATCCTGCCTGATGCTCCGCAGGTTTGTTTCTGGCTGGTAACCCTCTATTTCCTGCTGAAATCGTTACCTGACCGGGAACTGACCTCCGACAGCCGAACCTCCCTGCTGCTGGCCGCCATCTTTGCCGGTCTTGCCCTGATCTCAAAGTACCATTCGGTATTTCTGCCTGCAGGCGTGTTTGCGTATTGCCTGCTCTACAACCGACGGTGGTTTGCGGCGAAGGAGTTTTATGGTTTCTTCCTGATCATCGCCCTGGTGGCGTTGCCGGTGCTCTTCTGGAATATCGAGAACAATTTTATCAGTTTCACATACCATGAAAGCAGGGTAACCATTACGCAATCGGGATTTAAACCCCAGTATTTCCTGACCGAGATGGTTGGGGAGTTTTTTTATAACAATCCCGTGAATGTAGTACTCATCATCACGGCCCTGTTTGCACTGGCATTCCGTAAAAATTTCCTCGGCGATTCCTCCCGGCGCCTGCTGTTGTGGACCAGTATCCCGCTGATCGTGGTATTTCAGTCATTTTCTCTCTTCCGCAGCACACTGCCTCATTGGACAGGCCCGGGCTACCTGGGGTTGATTTTCATTGCATCTGCCTTCCTGTCGGAACCGGCGGGGGAGACTAAAAAACTCCGGTTGGTGCCCTGGCAGCTGGTGGTGGCATTATCGCTGATCTTTACCGTATCGGTAACAGTGATGGGGCAGATCAGGTATGGCTGGATCCACCTGCACCATATGAAGGTCAACGACCCGTCGCTCGACATGGTCGGATGGGAACAACTCGGGGAGAAGTTTGCCCCCCTGGTTAAATTTGACGAGGAGCATGGCCTGATAGGCAGGAATTCGCCGATCGTTACCTTCCGCTGGTTCCCGGCGGCCAACTTCGACTATTACGTCGGAAGGAAGATCGGTAAGCCTGTTTATGCCATCGGCAGCCTGGAACGGATCCACAAGTATCACTGGATTAACCGTATCCGGGGAAACCTCAGGGCAGGCAGCGATGCCTGGTATATCGCCCTGAGTGATGATTATGAAGATCCTGTGGGTCTTTACGGGAACCTTTTCAGCCGGGTTTCCGCCTCCGATACGATCTTTATCACCCGTGGCCGCGATACGGTCAGGAGAGCCTTTGTTTTTCACCTCACTGGGTTGAAAAAGGAGATGGTTTTTCCTGCAGGAGTCGATGAGTAACAGGCAGGCCGGGTAATTTATTCCTTGATGATCTTTTCAGATACATTGCCATTGTCGGTTTTCAGGTAAAGCAGGTAGGTGCCCGGCGGGTGACCCGAGAGGTCTATCTGGCTGATGGCAGTGACCGACTTCTTCAGCAACAGCAGTTTTCCCTGTTCGTCGTAAACCCCAACCTCATATACCGGTGAACCCAGGATATGAAAAACCGTGCTTCCGGGGTTCGGGAAAAGGGAGATTTCAGGAAGTTTTTCATGGGCAATGTTGCTGACCCCGGAGGAGTAGAGGTTATGAAGGTCGATGCGGGAATACCAGATATTGAGGATCCCGCTGCGGGCATCGCCCCAGGCTGCGTGGAGCGTATCGCCCGAAACAGCAAGCGCCATAAAGTCATTCCCGTTGAGGCCCAGTACCGGCTGGTAGGCCGACAGGGTGTCGGAAATCCTGAAATTCGGCGAAAAGGCAGTCGAATCTTTCCATCGCATGGCTCCCCAAATTTCGGAGGCCACGGCATACCCGCTGCCACCGCTGTTTCTGCGGTCTCTCCAGGCAACCACGAAATCGCCGGCAGCGTTGAAATCGCTCCATACCAGGTCCTGCATCCTGCCATTTCCGGCAGGGTCGGAATTAACCCGGTAGGGGGCGCTCCACGTAGTGCCGTCATTCCATGATTCGATGAGGAACACATCGAGGTCGCCGTATTTTTCTCCCAGGAAAACGAAGGCAAGGTGGTTGGGGTTGGCAGGGTCGGCAGCGAGATGCCCGCCGGCCTTTGCCAGCGTATCGGTGACGCCGGTGGTCGAATATACGGCGCCATGAAAGATAAAACTGCTGCCATTGTCGGTTGATTTGGCGTCGATATAGCCGGGGAGGAGATTTTGGGAGGCCACCCAGCTGGGATAAAGGCAGTGGAAAGTACCTGTGGATGAAACGGCAGGCGCGGCCATGGGTGCCTTGATGATATTTCCCACCAGGAACCCGGCGCCGTCGATATATTTCCAGGGCGACCAGCTTACGCCATGGTCGGTGGAGGCCACAAAATAGGGGCGGTTTGGATTTGCCACCCAGGGGGCCGGTTTTGAGGTGATGTAGAGATGGCTGCTGACGGGGTTCACCACCAGCCAGGGCCTGTCAACAGGTCGTTTTGAACCATCCGCATACATGTCGAGTGCCTTTGAAAGTAGATTCCAGGTAAATCCGCCATCGTTCGACTTCACCAGGTAGATCCCGCCGCTGTCGGGAGTCTCGCGGTAATCGATATAGGAGGCAAAGAGGTTTCCCTGGTTGTCAAACGCCAGGGCGGGGTCGGCAGAATGAAAGGAGGGGGAGTAGTGCGGAAGGAATACTGGCGCTGACCATGAACGGCCCCCGTTGAGGGATACGATGGTTTTGATCCCAAGCGGGGTGCCGAAGGTATAGCCCATCCACGCCACCACCAGGTGCTCGGGATTGGCCGGACTGACGGCCATGCAGGGCTCCCCGTCGAAGATAATCCCCTTCGAAACATTGGTGTTCTGGGCAAAAGATGGATGGATGAGCCCCACGACCACCAGCAGAAAGCATACATGTCGGAGCATAGACAAACAGGTTTGATGAATCACCAAATGTAATGTGTTGCGGGTTGCGTTTATTTCGGTCCCGTCATCTTTTTAGGGTCAACGATCCTGGTAAACTCCTCGTCGGTCAGTAATCCCAGCGCCATGGCCGATTCACGAAGCGTAAGGTGTTCCTTGTGGGCCTTCTTGGCTATTTTGGCGGAATTGTCATACCCGATGTGGGGATTCAGCGCGGTAACCAGCATCAGTGAATTTTCGAGGTTCTTGTTGATGGCAGCCATATTGGGTTCGATGCCGATGGCGCAGTTGTCGTTGAACGAAACGCAGGCATCGCCCAGCAGTCGTGCCGACTGAAGCAGGTTGGAGATGATGAGCGGTTTGAACACATTCAGCTGGAAATGGCCGCTGATGCCGCCGATATTGATGGCGACGTCGTTTCCCAGCACCTGGGCGCAGACCATGGTCATGGCTTCGGGCTGGGTGGGGTTAACCTTTCCAGGCATGATGCTGGAGCCAGGTTCGTTTTCGGGGAGCATCAGCTCGCCGATGCCGCAGCGGGGGCCGGAAGCCAGCAGGCGGATATTGGAGGCAATGTGCATCAGGCTCACCGCAAGGGTTTTCAGCGCGCCGGAGGTCTCAACCATCGAATCGTGCGACGACAGCGATTCAAATTTATTGGGAGCTGTGATAAAGGGCAGTCCCGTCAGCTCTGCGATCTTCTTTGCAACCAGTACGTCATATCCTTTCGGGGCATTCAGCCCGGTTCCCACGGCGGTTCCGCCCAGGGCAAGTTCCGAGAGGTGGGGCAGGGTGTTTTTCAGGGCATGAACGGCATGGTCGAGTTGGGATACATAACCCGAAAATTCCTGTCCCAGGGTAAGCGGCGTGGCATCCATCAGGTGGGTGCGGCCCGTTTTGACGATGGCGTTGAAATCTTCCGATTTTTTCGCCAGGGTCGCCTTCAGCAGTTCGACCCCGGGAATGGTGGTCCCGGTCACCACCTTGTAAGCCGCAATACTCATGGCTGCCGGGAAGGTGTCGTTCGACGATTGCGATTTGTTGACATCATCGTTGGGATGGATCACGGTTTTACCCTCTCCCCCGAGTACTCCGCCATTCAGCACATGCGCGCGGTTGGCGATTACCTCGTTGAGATTCATGTTGGTCTGGGTGCCTGAACCGGTTTGCCAAATAACAAGGGGGAACTGGTCATCGAGCTTTCCTTCGAGGATTTCGTCACAAACCTTCACGATCAGATCCTTTTTCTCACCTGCCAGTACCCCGAGGTCGGCGTTTACCATGGCCGCCGCTTTCTTGAGAATGGCCATTCCACGGATCACCTCCTTGGGCATGGAGCCCGGATCGCCGATTTTGAAGTTGGTGAGCGAACGCTGCGTCTGCGCACCCCAGTACTTGTCCATGTCAACCTCAATGGGGCCCATGGTGTCTTTTTCGATACGTGTCTTCATGGTGGGAAAGTTTAGGTAAATATCCTGGATTTTATAAAAGTATGCCTATGCTTTCAGGCGGATCGCCGATAACTGCCTTGTAACCGGCTTCCACGATGGGCCGTTGCAAAAGTTTCGGATTTTGTAGGATGATCCTGATCCATTCATGATCCTCAAAATTTTTCCCCTTCAGCTTCTCCTTGTAATATGCCTCCTGTGTTCGGACAACCTCCGCGGGTTTTTTATTCAGTTTTATCAGCAGTTTCTCGAGTTCCTGCTCGGTAACTGGATTTTTTAAATACTCGACCACCTCAAAGGGAGTCCCTGAGTTCTGCAAATACTGCAGTCCGGCCCGGGACTTTTTACAGGAGGGGTTGTGATAGATTCTCAGCATTGTATTATTTTGATTGATCACAATTGTATCATGGTTGTTAGCCGTGGGACATGCCATCGTATCCCAATCGACATGCCATGGTAACGGACATGCCATGGCATGTCCCTACAGGCTGTTGCCGCCAAACTCCATCAGGTATGCCTTGATAAATTCCGTCAGGTCGCCATCCAGCACCGCCTGGGTGTCGGATGTTTCCTGCCCGGTACGCAGGTCTTTTACCATCTTGTAAGGGTGAAGCACATAACTGCGGATCTGGCTGCCCCATTCGATCTTCTTTTTCCCGCTTTCGATGATGGTTATTTTTTCACGCTGTTTGCGGAGTTCGATCTCATAGAGCTGCGATTTCAGCAGTTTCAGGGCCTTTTCACGGTTCTGCCCCTGCGACCTGGTCTCCTGGCATTCGATTACGATGCCCGAGGGCTCGTGCTTCAGTCGCACCGCCGTTTCAACCTTGTTGACATTCTGCCCGCCCGGTCCGCTGCTGCGGAAGGTGTCCCAGCTGATATCGGCCGGGTTGATCTCGATCACGATATCGTCGTTGATAATGGGATAGGCGTAAACCGAGGCAAAGGAGGTGTGCCGTTTGTGGTTGGAGTCGAAGGGTGAAAGTCTCACCAGCCGGTGAACGCCGTTCTCCCCCTTGAGGTACCCGTAGGCATAATCGCCGTCAAATTCAAGGGTGACCGATTTGATCCCGGCCACATCACCCTCCTGGTAGTCAACTTCCGTTATTTTGTAGCGGCTGCGTTCGCCGTAACGGATATACATCCGCATGAGCATCTGGGCCCAGTCCTGCGATTCGGTGCCGCCCGCGCCCGAGTTGATCTGCACGATGGCACCCAGTTTATCCTCCTCGCCGCTCAGCATGTTGCGGAATTCAAGCTCTTCAACCATGCTAAGGGTAAGACGGTGCTGAGCTTCAAGCTCATCTTCGGTCGCATCGCCCTGGACGAAAAAATCCCAGATGACCTTCAGGTCGTCGTAGGTTGAAACTGCCAGTAAATAGGCATCAGTCCAGAGTTTTTTATCGCGGATGGCTCTCAGAGCCTGCTCGGCAGCTTTGGGATTGTTCCAGAAATCAGCAGCATGGGAAAGCTCCTCCTCTTCGGCTATCTGTAAAAGTTTCTTGTCGATGTCAAAGGTACCTCCTCAAGACGTCGAGTCTTGACTGCAGGTCTTTCAACTGTTCTTGTTGTAACATGTCAGATTTTAAGTTCTTTTAATACTTCGGCTGCCAGGTCCGGTTCAAACCCTTTGCCCGATACAAAATTGATAATTTTTTCGCGGATGTTCAAGTTTTTTCCCGCTTTTATTTCCAGCTGCTTTTTCAGGATCAACTGCCGGAGGGTTGCCCGGTACTCTTCTTCTGAAATTTCCTGCATCGCCTCGCGGATGAAGGCCCCCGGGATCTGCCTGCTTTTCAGCTCATATTGTATCCTGATC
This sequence comes from Bacteroidota bacterium, assembly GCA_037133475.1. Taxonomy (GTDB): domain Bacteria; phylum Bacteroidota; class Bacteroidia; order Bacteroidales; family FEN-979; genus CAIVAT01. Next base: position 34,193 of record JBAXOB010000037.1, on the reverse strand, counting down.
CGGCCCCATTTGTTGGAACGGAATTTGCCACGGGCAAACGACCTGGCAAAACGCAATTCATTCAAAAAGTTGTTTCCCTCCAGGTATCCGGTGATTCTGTCAGTCTGCTCAGGCGGTACTTTCCACTCCTTCAGCTTCTGCAGAACTTCCTGTCTGCAGCGCTCCTGGAAGGCGCAATACCGCGCGATCTTCGCGATAACCCCGGCATTGTCAATATTTGATGAATTGTCCATTCAGGGTGTTTCCTTGGTTCGGGTCGGTAATCCTGATAAAATAGGCGCCGGGGATCAGCGCTGTAATGCCGATCCTGCTGCTCCAGGGACGTTGCATCACCACCTGACCCTTGCTGTTCCTGATCTCCACGGATGCACCGGGGAGAATGCCGGCGGGGGAAAGTTGCAGGTAGTCACGGGCCGGGTTCGGATAGATGACCATGGCAGGGTGACGGCCTTCCTGTTTTATGCCTTGCAGGAGAAGTCCATCGGGATAGATAACCCCGGTGGTGTCGCCGTTTTTGATATAGCCGACCAGTTCACGTTCCTCCTCCCATTCGAAGAACATGATATGAAACCAGGTGTTGCCAAGCGTTGGTTTGAAGCTGTTCATATAGATCATGACCTGGCCGGGAACCAGCAGGTCCCATGGCTTAGGAGGATTCCAGGCGGTACCGTGCAGGTAGGTGGCCGCGTCATCCCCAAAGTTATAGCTGCCGGCCCATTTGGTATAGAGCTGGTTTACATCATTTGTCACGTGGAAATAATTGGTGTTGGGGCCGCACATCGAAGGGTTGATGGGATTTTCAACAAGCTGGTCCGGGTAAAAGTTGGCCAGGTTGGCGACCGAATCCTGGAAGGCCAGGGTGTCGTATGAATAGAGGTGGGTCGTGTCGCCCGGGATCCCCTGGACCGAAAGCGGCCAGGAACAGTAATATCGCAGGATGGGATAGCTGTAATATCCTGAAGACGAGTCCTTCCCTAGAATCTTTATCTTTTCCAGGTACCCGCTGCCACCCCCGCCGGGTGCCGCGTAACTCATCGATTTACCGGAATACTGGAAGATATCGCCGGGGTTGAAGTTGTAGATCTCCCTGAATTTGGGAACCTGCTGACCCAAGTTCCTCCCCTCGATCCCCTCGAGCAAAGCAGGTGAACCGCCTGTTGCGGGTTGGGGAAACTGCAGCAGCCCGAAGTTTTTCGACAACCTGATGGCGCCGCCGGCCGACAACTGGATCTCCTTGATGGAATCTGTGACACCGAAAACCGGTTGCACGCCGGCCGAGACCACATGGGCCGTAATATTGGCGAGGGTGTCGTATAGCCAGGTGTCGCCTGTATGGGCAAGGGTGTTAATCACCACCGACCCGGGAGTCCTGAAGTTGTATATTCCACCGGGTTTCCTGATCATCCTGCTCTTCAGGAAACCGGGCTGATTCGACCATCTGAACATGGCTGGGCAGGTATCGCAGTTGACGACGATCCTGTTCAGGTAAAATACCGAATCGCCGCCAGTAATCTTCACGGAATCGGTCCAGATGGTATTGGTGATGAAATTGAGCCCGTTGGTGTTGAAATTGAATTTCTCCCTGAACTTCAGCGGGGACCAGGGTTGTGCCTTGATTTCCGGGCAAATTAGGATGACTAAAAGGAGCAGCACAGGAATGGATGTACGAATCTTTTTCATGATGGATGGATTAGTATGTAAAGGTAATGCTAACTTTGCCTTAAATTCTGATTTTCATGAAGAAATTTTTCCTGTTGTTTCTCCTCCTGATTTCGCTGGACCTTATTGCGCAGGATGCCCGGTTTGGTATCGGCGGACAGGAGTTTCAGGTTGCCAACTACCAGATTGTTATCCCCGCAACGGCTTCGGTATGGGAGACCAAGGCTGCCTCCGAATTGCAAAAATACCTGCTGATGGTCACGGGGGTGAGGCTGGATATTGTCGGGGAAAATGCCCCGCAGACTGCCCGTGAGATCATTGTCGGCTATTCAGGCCGCTTCCCGGTTTCGGTCGAGACGGAGAGACCTGGTCCCGACGGGTTTGAAATCATCATCACCCTTCCCGACATCTTCATCGCCGGGGGGTCGCACAAGGGAACCCTTTACGGGGTGTACGAATTTCTTGAAAAGTATGTGGGATGCCGCTTCTGGGCTCCCGGAGCAGAGACCATTCCTGCAACCTCCTTTATCAGGCTGCCCCTGGTTCACAGGGTTGAAAATCCGGTTTTCGGATCCCGCGAGGTATATTATGCCGGGATGGAAGAGCAGGATTTCGCCGACAAGATGCGCAGCGACCGTCATGCCTGGAAGGGCGGAGAGGACTGGGGGATGTGGGTTCACACGATGTTCACCCTTGTGCCGCCTGAGAAATATTTTGAAAGCCATCCCGAATATTATGCCCTGATGGGCGGGAAAAGAACAAAGACCCAGCTGTGTCTTTCCAACCCCGATGTTTTGCAGATCACCATCGAAGAGCTGAAACGCAGGATGAAGGAGAAGCCCCTGGCCAAGTACTGGTCTGTTTCGCAGATGGACACCTTCGGCTCGTGCGAATGCGACGCCTGTAAAATCGCTGCGTCAGGATCGTCCAATGCTTCGGAAGGGATGATCGTCTTTGTCAATAAGGTGGCTGCCGCCTTTCCAGGCAAGGTCATCTCCACCCTCGCCTACCAGTACACGAGAAAGGCCCCGGAACATGTGAAGCCGGCGGAAAATGTAAATATCATGCTGTGTACCATCGAATGCGACCGGAGCAAACCCCTTGCCGCCGATACCTCGGCCGGGTCGTTCCAGGCCGATCTGCGGCACTGGTCGGCCATTGCCGGTGATATCCTGGTTTGGGACTATGTCATCCAGTTTACCAATATGATCGGCCCCTTCCCGAATATGAAGGTGTTGCAGCCCAATTTACAGCTGTTTGAAAAATACCATGTCGGGTCGGTTTTCGAACAGGGATGCCACGGTACCTACAGCGAAAACCAGGAACTGAGGCAGTACCTGCTGGCCAGGCTGCTGTGGAATCCAGGCCTTAATGTTGATTCGATCAGGAACCTCTTCCTCACCGGGTATTACGGGGCAGCTGCAACCTATATCGGCCGGTACCTCGACGGGATGGAAACTGCCCTGGCCCGTTCGGGGAAAACCCTCTGGATCTACGACAGTCCCATGCAGGAGACCGATGCCTTTTTAAACCCTGACCAGGTCAGGGGTTACAATGAGTTGTTCAACAAGGCCGAAGCTGCCGTGGCAGGCGATTCTACGCTTACCGGCCGTGTCGCCAGGGCGACGCTGCCGCTGCGCTATGCCGTCCTGGAGATCTCCAAGAAATACATTACAGGCCCGGAGGGGTTCCTGGAGCAGGATGGTGCACGGATGACGGTGCGGAAGGACCGGCTGGAACAGCTTGACGAATTTGTAACCCTGGCAGAAAAATACGGGGTAAAATCGGTGCATGAACGGGGCCTGCCGCCTGCTGAATATGGCAAACAAACGGAACTCTTTTTCAGGAATGCCTATATCAGCCATCTTGCAAAGGATAAGCCCTATCGCCTGGCCGATCCCCCTGCTGCAAAATATGCAGCCGACGGCCCCGGTTCGCTGACCGATGGCAAACGCGGTTCGTCAAACTACCATGTATTATGGCAGGGATTTGAGGAAAACGACCTGTCGGCCATTGTCGACCTGGGCGCCTCAACAACATTCAACTACGTAGGGGCGGAGTTCCTCCAGGATCTCACCTCCTGGATCTTTTATCCTGAAAAGCTGACGGTCAGCGTTTCAGACGATGGCATGCAGTTCAGGCAGGTGGCCGTATTTGACTCCCTGTCGTACAGCGAGCCGCTGCTGGTCAGGGAGACAGGAAAAAAGATCGGACGGGAGAGCGCCCGTTTTGTCAGGTTTGATGCCCGTAATAAAGGGAAATGCCCCGCATGGCACATTGGTCATGGGGGCAAAGCCTGGTTGTTTGCCGATGAACTGGTGGTGGATAACCGACCCTGATCACCGGAGTTTTCTTAATCGCTCTGATTATTTTGCCTGGGCAAATTCGAGGTTGAGGGTAATGGTAACATCCTTGCCTACCATGGCTCCACCGGCTTCGGTGAGGGTATTCCATTTCAGACCATAAACCAGGCGGTCGATCACGGCTGTTGCCTTGAAACCGGCTTTGGTATTTCCATAAGGATCTTTGGCTGTGCCTCCGTAAGTAACATTGAATTTTACTTTCTTGGTGACGTCGCGGAGGGTCAGGTTGCCGGTCAGCTCATAGGTTTTAGGGGTGAGTTTTTTAAAGGAGATGCTCTTGAAGGTCATTTTCGGGAACTTCTCTGCATTGAAAAAATCATCTGATTTCAGATGTTTGTCGCGCATCTCATTGTCGGTGCTGATACTGTTCACATCCACCGAAAAATCAACCGTGGCACCCGAAAAATCCGGTTTGGCAGCGTCGATGGTTCCCGTGAAGGTTTTAAAACTGCCCTCCACCTCGGAGATCACCATGTGGGTTACCGTGAATTTAACGCTGCTGTGCGCATTGTCAAGATTCCACTTGGCCTGGGCCTGGCCCAGGTTCGTCATGCCGATTACCAGCATGAGCGCAAATAACATTTTTGTCGTGTTTTTCATCTTATTTTGTTTTTGTTTGTCGCTGCAAAGGTAATGAAATAATTTATATCGATTCTAAATAAAATAAATATTTTCTCCTTCAGGCGGGCAAATGTCACCTGTCAATCCTCCCCATCGGGGGGAATGTGACTCTTTTCAAAACGAAAAAGCAGGTTACAGGAAGTACTATTTTTGTTTCTCGAACACGTCAACCTCCCTGAAATAGTAGGGGCCGTGGGGTGAATCTTCGCTGACCCAGAGCAGGTACCGGTACTGTTTTGATTTTCCCGGCAACGGGGTGATCTTATAGAGGGCCTTGCTGTTTCCCCAGATATCCTCGGGGGCGGCGGTCAGGATATAACTCCAGCCGGCGGCTTTGGGATCGCCTTTTACGGCAGGGCTTTTATCGCCGGGGGCGCCCCAAAGCGAAAATGACTGTGCCCCGCGCCGGGTATTCTGGGCGGTAAAGATATGGATGCTGTCGAGTTCAATCTCCTTCTGGAGATCCATCCAGACCCGTCCCTCCCCTTTAATGGACCATTTGTCGCGGATGGAATCGGCAGGGAGCAGGTCGTACATGCCGTCGTTGATGGCCGAGATGTTCATCCCGTCGACAATGGAACCTGACAGCGTGGAGTCGGAATCAGAAAAATAGTATTGGGAGGTTACGCCGTTGGGCTGGTGCATGTCGGCATAATCCTTCATGGTTGGCCGGGAGGAGAGTTCCTGCAGGTTGTTGCTGTTAGTCACCTCCAGTTTTGCGGTAGCGACCATATTCTCATCCACATAGCTTTTGGGGAGGTTCAGCGCCATGGAGGGGCGGTCGGTGAAATCATCGTAGAGCGGACGGGCCGGCTGTACATGGTCATACGGGTCGTAGGCCAGGGAGATGGCGAAGATCTTAATGGCGTCGTTATCGGGAAGCTGCAGTGTTCCGCTGGCAGGGCCCGCATCGAGGCAATACCGGAAGATATACCCGTACTGGTAAGCCAGGTTGAGGGTGTCTTTATGCAGATGCGTGGCGTACCAGGCAACTTCATCACGTTTGATAAAACCTTTGTCAAGCCCCTTGATCCGTCCCAGTTTATCCCATTGGCGTTTGTCAAACTGGCCGATCACACCATGATAGGATTGCACCCGCAACGTAGTTTTCAGGCTTCCAGTCCTGAAGGTTCCGTTGGTATCGGTAAGCGCGGCAGCCAGGATATAGATGTGGTTAAAGGTGCCGGTTTTGGGCAGGGTTATCTTTTGTCCACGGCAGGAAAGGACATTGTTTTTGCCGTCGGCAGCGGGACCAAGGTGGAACCGGACCCCGTCGACCAGCAGGGTTTCAGGGAAAAGTTCAGCAGGGAGGCTGAGTCCCTTATCATCAAACTGGCCATCCTTCCTGTTCTTGTCGGTACTGACCACATCCTGGTCAAAGGATAGCGGCAGTTCAAAGGAGGTTGGCGGTGTTTGCCGCTCCGCCGGCGGTTCGAGCTGGATGGCGAAACTGCGGATGGCGAACTTCTTCATATCGAGGTTCAGTTTCCCGTTTTTCACCACTGCATCACCGATCCTGTGCTCCTGCCCGTCGATCTCATAGGCTGTTTTGATCTTTGATGCCATGGCAACCTCCACGTTGGCAGCGTCGTTGCCAAAAAGCTCCTGCAGCCTGATCACGACATCCCTGCCATTTTCGGCCTTTTTGATGGCGCGGATGTCAACCTGAGGCGTTGAGACCCGGGCAAAGGAAATGGTTTTGCCGAGGAGACCCGGGTGCTGTAAGGCCTGGAAGGCCCTGAGCGGCTGGTTCAGGCTTCTGCCCTGCCATTCCGACCTGCCTGTACGCCAGTCGCCCTTGTGGCTATATATGCCGTAGGTGATTTCATGAATTCCCCAGTCCTGCGTGGCCTGGTCGTGATAAAAATTGGTCACCGGGGTGAACAGCATCGTCAGGCGCAGGGTTTTGTCGTTGGGTTTATCAGAGCCGAACTTGCAGTCCTCGGTAATGGTTACGCCAAAGTTTCCCGATTTATCGGTCAGGTCGAACCATTCGCGCGAGGGGACCTCGTATTTTTTCTCATTGTTGGTCGACCTTTCAATCGTCCCGAGTCCCAGGTTGTAGGTTGCCATCGGGTTTGATGCGGTGAGCGGGAAGGATGCCTTGAGGCTTACGCCGCGCGATTGCCAGTTGATGATGTTGCGCACCAGCAGGTTGTCTTTGCCCGAGGTGAGCTGGATGTACTGGGTGAACACCGAGTTGCGGGCTGTCCGCTCAATTTGCAGGGTGGCGCGGACCGGCCCGTTTTCAACCAGCATGATGCGGGCAGGGCCCTTTACAAAATCGACAGGAGGATTTTTCCGGTCGTTCCAGTCCATGTTCCAGGCTGGCCAGTATTCGGGGTGCTCTTTCTGGAATTCGAGTCTTGACGGGGCCGAAAGCATCTCTTTTCCCAATTTTTTATCGAAGAAGCTTGCGATATCGCCGTTTGCGTTTACCGTGACCTTCAGGAACTCATTTTCCAGGGTATTATTGGAGGCGGTGAGGTTGGTTTTCGGGGGGGCGACCTCTTTCACCGGCTGAACATCAAAGCAGGTCAGGCCAAAGGATGGAATGGTGGCAAGGAAGATGATCTGCAGGGATCCCCTGGATGATTTCAGGATCTGCACCGGCACCGGCTGGTTGGTGGCGTCAACGACCGTCACGGCCTTCGGAGCATCGGCCGGGTAGACGAGCTCAGCCTCAACCAGGTCGGTCCGGCTGATGGCCAGTGGGTTGTAGACCACCAGCGGGATTCCTTTTCCCTGCGTATCCATGCCGCGGATGACGGCTCCTGCAGCGGTTCCGAGATTCGAGGCGAATTTATTCAGCGCGAGGACTTCGTCATTCCAGGCATATTCATAAGCTTTCGGCAGGCATGTTCCGGGAAGGATATCATGCATCTGCGACCCCAGCACCAGCCACCAGGCATCGTTCAGGGATTGCGCCGGATATTTTAGTCCGCCAAGCCAGTCGGCCATGACCGCCATCGGCTCTGCCGCCATGGCAAGTTGCTCGTTTTTCCGGTTCCAGCGCTTCATGTATGCCTGCGAGGATATGGACCCGGCTGAATGCTGGGTAAGTAAAAGGTCGCCGCTGTAAGAGGGAAGTCTTTTTTTCTGGTCGTCGGTCAGGTCGCGGAAAAGCTGGTCGGAGGAGGAGAGATAAACCCTGAATTTACTGCCGGTCTGATAGAGGCTGCCGACAGCGTTTTTTATGTCGTCTTCGCGCGGGGCTCCCCCTTCGTCGCCGGTTCCGTAATAACGGTAGTCGGCAAATACGCCGTATTTTGAACCATTGTCGTTGACCCGTTTGGCCCAGGAGCTGACGGTGTCCAGCCGTTTTTTCACATCGCTGTTATAGCTTGTGGCGTTCAGGGCTGCAACCACGCCATTCCCATCGGGACCTGTCCAATTCCCGATGTTGAAGGGGATCCCGGCAGCCGAACCCCAGGAGAGTTTCTGGGTTGAAAATCCCGATAATCCGGTATGGGCCAAAACCGAGGGGAGGTGGGCCTGGAAGCCGAAGCAGTCGGGCAATAAAAAATCGACACTTTCTTTTCCAAACTCGGCACGGAAATAGCTGTTCCCGTAAAGCACCTGGCGGATCACCGATTCGGGAGAGGGGATGTTGACGTCGCATTCATCAACCGTTGAACCACCCACAAACCAGCGGCCCTGTGCAATATATTTTTTCAGCCGCTCATATTTGTCGGGGTAATACTCCCTCATCATCTTATAGCGGCGGGCCCCGGAGAAGGTAAATACATAGGGTTTGTACTTTTCAAAAAGCCGGAAGTTGTCGTCCAGGGTGTTTTTGAGATCAATGTTGATCGTAGCTTCATAATCCCAGCGCCATTCGGTATCCAGGTGGGCATAGCCCACCGTATATAAAACGGGTTCCTTCGACAGGTCATATTTCGGTGAGGAGGCAGATCCTGGCTGGCCAATTGCGACGCCGGACATCAGCAAAAATATCAGAAAAGCTGCCACAGAGTAGATACGCATCATAACGGTTGGATTTTCCATGTAAAAGTAGAGATTTATTTTATTCCGCAAAAAGCCTTACTTTTGTGCAAACCAAAATTACAAGGAGAACCTATCATGAAAAAAATTGCATTCTTCCTGCTCATCGGCATTGCCCTGGTATCTTGTACCGGGAACAAGGATAAGTTTACCATCAAAGGCGTCATCAAAGGGGTTGATACCGGAATGATCTTTCTTCAGAAATACGATGCGGATCATTGGGTGAATGTCGATTCTGCCAAACTGGCCAAGGGTGAATTCACCTTTACGGGGAAGGTGGAAATGGCGGAGATGTGGCATATCGCCATGGCTGAAAAACAGGTATATATCCCGGTGTTTGTTGAAAATTCAAAAATCGACGTTAAGATTTATGTCGACAGCCTCGATAAATCGACGGTCAAAGGGTCGGCCACCCATGATATTTACCAGAAATACCTGGCTTCAAACGACATCCTCAACAAGAAGATGGATGATGTAAACAGCGCCTATAAAAAAGCCAAGGACACCCATGATACGGTTGGTATGAAACGTGCCGATTCGCTGTCGAATGAACTCGACAAGGAGATGAAGAAACAGCTTGTTGATTTTGTCAAGACCAATAACAAAACGGTCGTTTCCCCCTACCTTGTGATGCGGAACAGCTGGCAGTTTGAACTCCCCGACCTGGAAGAGGTCGTTTCAGCGATGGATACCAGCCTGAAGAGCTCTCAATATGTCCAGGTACTGAAAAAGCGTGTCGATGTGCTGAAAAGCGTTGCTGTTGGCCAGGTTGCTCCTGATTTTACGATGAACGACAGTACCGGGAAGGCTGTAACCCTATCATCTTTCAAGGGGAAGATCCTGCTGGTCGATTTCTGGGCCTCCTGGTGCGGACCCTGCCGCGCCGAAAACCCGAATGTGGTGAAGGCATACCAGGCATATAACAAAAAGGGATTTGACGTGCTGGGCTGTTCCTTTGACAAGGATCACGAAAAATGGGTGAAGGCGGTGAAGGATGATCAGCTTGCCTGGAACCACGTTTCCGATCTTAAAGGCTGGGCCAATGCCGCCGGGAAGCTTTATGGCATCAACTCAATTCCCGCCAATGTCCTTCTCGACAAAGACCAGAAGATCATCGGGCGCAACCTGCGCGGTGAGGATCTGCTCAAAAAACTCACGGAGGTTCTGGGTCCCGCCACCCCTGAAAAAAAGATAAAGGAAAAGAAAGCCAAACATTAAAACCCCCTTTCCTGATGCATTCCTGCATTTTTGCATTCCTGCATTCCTGCATTCCTGCATTCCTGCATTCCTGCATTCCTGCATTCCTGCATTTTTGCATTCCTGCATTCCTGCATTCCTGCATTCCTTAATTGAACCCACATGAAAAGATTCCTGGTTTTACTAGTATGGGCCCTGGCATTGATGACTCATGCACAGAACGCCATGGATGGCACGATCCTCCGGTATGGAACCAGCAAGGTTTTCCTGCGGAGCATCTATGGTGAAAAGACACCCATCATCGACTCAACCGTAACCGATACCGCCGGGAATTTCAGGTTTTCGCTCAGCGGCCATCTTCCGGGAACCTACCGTGTTCAATGGACTAAGGATGGTTTTGTCGACCTGATCTGGAACATGGAAGATGTAAAGTTTGTCACGTCCATGAAAAACCCTGATGACAGCCTGCAGGTCATCTCCTCGCTCGAAAACAGGATCAACAGGGCCTATGCAAAACTCGACAGGACGAGCCAGGAAAAGTTGCAGTTGCTTTCGCCATTGATTGACCTTTATCCCGTCAAAGATGCTTTTTATTTTTCTGCCGTAAAGGAGATGGAGCGGACCCAGCATTTACAGCAGCAGTATCTCGACTCGCTGGTGGCGCTGTATCCCCGTTCTTTCGCAGTGCGGGTGGCAAAGGTTTACCAGAATCCCTTCATCCCGGCAAGTCTCGGCAAAGAGGAGCGGATGACCTTTTTGAAGCAGCATTATTTCGACAAGGTCGATTTTTCGGATACCTCCCTGCTGCGCAGTATGGTATTTGTCAACAAGGCGATCTCCTACCTTTCGCTATACTCGAACAACCGGCTGCAGCAGAAGCAGCTTGAAGGGGAGTTTATCAAGGCCGTTACCGTGATGCTTGGCGCTGCCTCTGTAAATCCTGAAGTTTTTAAATTCTGGCTCGATTACCTTGTCGGGGGATTCGACAAATATCATTTTGACGAGGTGATTACCTATATCGCTGATAATTTCCAGGACCCCTATTCCTGCGAGGATCAGCCGCGGAAATCGGCCCTTCAGAAGAAACTTGAAACCTTCAAAAAGATATCGATCGGGAAGACCGCCCCGGAGATCTCCGTTCCCGACAATAACGGAAAACCGGTAAAGATGACGGGCATCAATTCGGAATATACCCTCGTGGTGTTCTGGTCGAGCGAATGCCCGCACTGTACGGCCATGATGCCAAAGTTAAAGGAGTATTATGAAAAGCAGAAGCCGAAACGGTTCGAGGTGCTGTCGGTTTCCATCGATACAAGCCGGGTGGCCTGGACCCGTTTTCTCAGGGAGCAGAAGCTTCCGTGGATCAATGTTTCTGACCTGAAGGGCTTCAATGGCAAGCCTGCCGACGATTTCAACATCTACGCGACGCCGACGATGTTCCTGCTTGACCGTCAGAAGAAGATTGTTGCCAAGCCCAATACCTTGCGGGAAATGGAGTCGACATTAAGGGAATTTAAACTCATTCAATAGGTTACAGCCTATCATTTTCTTTCTCCGGGAGGAGCCTGAATGCCGGGCAGTAAATGATCCTCTTGTACCTGATATTCCTGAGGATTCTGCTTGATCGAGCGCTTTTTTTTAAGTGTGAACCAATGAAATTTTTACCTTTGCAGTTTTTCGGGGAGACCCGTCGAGGGAATACTGTTATCTGCAGCGCACATGTACGAATTCATTCGAGGAAAACTGGTTGAGAAAAACCCTGGCTATGCTGTTGTTGAAGCCAATGGTATCGGCTATCTCCTGAATATTTCCATTCATACCTATTCGCTCCTCAGGGAGGATGAACAATGTACGCTCTTTGTCCATCTGGTGGTCCGTGAGGATGATATGTTGCTTTATGGTTTTGCGGAGACCGCCGAGCGGGAACTTTTTCGCCAGCTGATCAGCGTATCGGGGGTAGGCGTGAACACGGCGCGGATCATGCTCTCGTCCGTTTCACCCGGCGAACTGATTACCGCGATTGCAAACGGGGAGGTGGGAGTGCTCCAGCGGATCAAGGGTATCGGGGCAAAAACGGCGCAACGCATCATCATTGATCTGAAAGATAAGGTTTCGAGGGAGTTATTCCCCCATGAAAAATCCGGGTTTCTGCACAATACAAAGAAGGAAGAAGCGTTATCTGGATTGATCATTCTGGGCTTCCCAAAGATGCTTGCTGACAAAGCATTGAACAAGATTATCGAATCGGAAGGAACAGGCTTGACAGTGGAACAACTGATCAAACACGCCCTCAAGGTTTTGTAGCGTGACAGTTCCTTAGTTAAATTCACCTTGTAAAACTTAGTGAAGAAACGCATTTTATACTCTCTTATTTGCCTGGTCGTCCTGGTTATCCTTCGTTTTCCGGCTGTTTCCGGAGAAACAATCGGAACCTTTGGACTGCCTTCAGGTTGCTATTTGCCCCCCGACACCCTTCCCAAACATGATTCCATTACGCTCCGGTATCCCTTTACCGATGAAACCGTCATGCCCGGTTCCGGCAAGGAGAGCCACATATACCTGAAGAATCCTTCCAATATTAAAACGATCGTTGAATACGATCCGTTGACCCGTCAATACTATAATGTTTACAAGATCGGGGAAACCACCTACCGCATCCCGACCACCATGTCGTTTGAAGAGTACCAGAGCCAGGACATGCAGAAGATGATCAACCAGTACTGGAAGGAACGTGCCGATGCAGCAGGAATGGACAATGCAAAGGGGCTTATCCCGCAGATTCATATCCCGGGCAAGGTTTTTGAAACCATTTTCGGCAACAACACGGTCGACATCAGGCCCCAGGGATCCGCCGAAATCAACTTCGGCATTATCTCAAACCGTCGCGACGACCCGATGCTCAATACGCGCCAGCGCAGGCAGACGAACTTCGATTTCACGGAAAAGATCCAGATGAATGTGATTGCCAAGATCGGCGATAAAATCGAGTTTAAGGTAAATTACAATACGGAAGCCACGTTCGATTTTGAAAACAAGCTGAAACTCAAATATGAGGGCAAGGAGGATGACATCATCCAGCTGATTGAGGCGGGCGATGTCAACATGCCCCTCAGCACCACGCTGATCAAGGGTACCGAGAGCCTGTTCGGGATCAAGACAAAACTGAAGTTCGGGCGCGTGATGGTCACCGCGCTCTACGCCCAGCAAAAGAGTGAAACCAAGAATATCGTGGTACAGGGCAATGCACAAACCACCAAGTTCAAGATCAGGGCCGACGATTATGAGGAGAACAAACACTTTTTCGTTGGCCAGTATTTCAGGAATACCTATAAGGAGTCGCTGAAAAAGCTGCCTGTCCTGTCGACCAATGTCAATATCCTTAAAATAGAGGTCTGGGTTACCAATATCGGGTCGGCCGTTACCGAGAACCGTAACGTCGTGGCATTTATGGATATCGGGGAACCAAACCCTTACAATTCGCGGTTGCTAACCGGAACCCCCGGGAAGCGTTATCCCTCCAACTACGCGAATGATCTGTTTCACGTGATCATTCCCACCCGGGCCGACTCAGCCAAGGTCAGGAACAGCAATACCGTTACCGATTACCTGAAGGGAGCCCCGTTTTTCATGACCTCGGGTGAAGATTTTGTCAAAGTCGATCTTGCCCGCAAACTGTTGCCGACGGAATTCAGCTATAATTCACGGTTAGGATTCATCTCCGTCAATTCTGCATTGAATTCCGATCAGATGCTGGCGGTTGCCTACCAGTACCAGGTGGTGGGCGATACCGCCGTTTATCAGGTTGGGGAGTTTTCGGACCAGGGGATCAATTCGCCTAAATGCCTCATGGTTAAGTTGCTGAAGAGCACCTCGCTGAATACAAAAGTTCCGACCTGGAACCTGATGATGAAAAACGTCTATGCGCTCGGCGCATACCAGGTGCAGCCGGCCGATTTCACCCTCAACATCCTTTATTCCGGAAATGCCAACGGCGTTCCCACCTCATACCTTGCCGAAGGCCGGCTTAAGGGTGTGCCCCTGCTGCGCGTGCTGAGCCTCGATAACCTCAACCAGCAGATGAATCCTCCGGGCGACGGTATGTTCGATTTCATCGACCAGGCCGCCACACAGGGAGGCACGATACAGTCGTCGAACGGCCGTATCTTCTTCCCCGAACTGGAACCCTTCGGGAAGGACCTGCGCGATTCGATCTATAACCCGGCCGACCCGAAGGGATCGGCTGCACTGGCCGACAAATATTGCTATGATTCCCTTTACACCATGACCAAGTCGATGGCGCGGCAGTATCCCGATAAAAATAAATTTGTCCTTGACGGAACCTATAAGTCGGCTTCCGGATCGGAAATCTCGCTGAATGCGCTGAATGTCCCCGCTGGCTCGGTGAAAATCACCGCAGGCGGCATGGTGTTGCGTGAAAATATTGACTATACGGTTGACTATACCCTTGGCCGAGTGCGTATCCTCAACGAGGGGGTGATGAACTCGGGAACGCCCATCAACATCTCGCTCGAAAGCAACGAAATGTTCAATGTACAGACCAAACGGCTGATGGGAGCCCATGTGGATTACAAGATCAACAAGGATTTCGTGATCGGCGGCACGATCCTGAACCTGAATGAACGGCCCCTGACCCAGAAGGTGAATTACGGGGATGAACCGATGTCGAACACCGTATGGGGACTTAATCTCTCCTACCGCACCCAGTCACGGCTGATTACCCGTTTTGTCGATGCCCTCCCGCTGATCTCAACCAAAGCCCCCTCGTCGGTGTCGGTTGATGCCGAATTTGCCCAGTTTATCCCGGGCCATTCCAAGGCAATCGGCTCTGCTGGTACCACCTATATTGATGACTTTGAGGGCGCCAAATCGACCATCGACCTGAAAAATATCGGGACCTGGTACCTGGCAAGTACGCCGCAGGGACAAACGGCGGCAGGGCTGTTTCCTGAGGCGGCCCTGGGCACAGGACTGAAATATGGATTTAACCGCGCCAAGCTTGCCTGGTATGTGATCGACGCACTCTTTTATGATAAGAGTACCAGTCTGCTTCCCCCGAACGTATCAAACCGGGAATTGTCGAAACCCTATGTACGCCAGGTATGGGAGACGGAGATCTTCCCCAACAAACAGCCGCTGAACGGTGTGCCAGTAAACCTTGCCGTGTTGAATATGGCCTATTACCCCCAGGAACGCGGCCCCTACAATTATGATGTGACCCCGGGCAACTTTTCACACGGGTTGAATGCCGACGGGACCCTTGCAAAACCTGAAACACGGTGGGGAGGCATGATGCGTAAAATCGAAACCACCGATTTTGATGCAGCAAACATTCAGTATATTGAATTCTGGCTGATGGACCCCTTTGCCGAGGATTCCACCAACTCAGGACAGTTGTATTTTAACCTGGGAGATGTTTCCGAGGATATCCTTCGCGACGGACGCAAGAGTTTCGAAAACGGGCTCCCGCTTACTGCCGTTGCCAAAGATGTTGATACCACCATCTGGGGGCGTGTGCCGAGATACCAGGCGCTGGTTGACGCCTTTGACAATAATCCTGCCTCCCGCGAATTCCAGGATGTGGGCTATGATGGCTTAAGGGATGTGGACGAGATCTCCTTCTTTGACACCACCTACGTGTCGAAAGTCAGAAATGCCTTCGGATCCACCTCCGTTGCTTATAAAAATGCCTCCACCGATCCCTCGGCCGATGATTTTCATTATTTCAGGGGAACCGATTATGATAACAACCCTGAATTCTCCAGTGTCCTCAAACGGTATGAAAATTATAACGGTCCCGAAGGGAACAGCTCAACGGCCGCCCAGTCAAAGGAAAGCTATTCCACCACGGCCACAACGCTGCCCAATGAGGAGGATATCAACCATGACAATACCCTGAGTGAAACGGAAAGATATTACCAGTATGTGGTCCAACTGAAACGTGATAAGATGAAGCCCGGATCGAATTATATCACCAACGTTTATCATGCCGCCGACATCCCGCTGGCCGATGGTACGAAGGGGAATGTTACCTGGTACCAGTTTAAAATTCCAATCCGTACCCCCGACAAGGTGATCGGCGGGATCAACGATTATACCTCCATCCGCTTTATGCGTATGTTCTTCAAGAATTTTGCGCGACCGGTGGTATGCCGCTTTGCCACGCTGGAACTGACCCGCGGGGAATGGCGCAAATATGACTACAGCCTGCTTTCACCGGGGGAATACATTCCTGATGACGGGCAAAACGCGACCCAGTTCGATATCGCAACCGTCAGTATCGAGGAAAACGGGAGCAAACAACCGATCCCCTATGTGATCCCCCCGGGAATCCAGCGCGAAACCAACTGGGGATCGACCAATATGCAGAAACTGAATGAACAGTCGATGTCGTTTAAGGTTTGCAACCTGGTCGACGGCGATGTACGCGCCGCCTATAAGACCACCGAATTCGACTTCAGGCAGTTCAAACGGCTGAAGATGTTTGTCCATGCTGAACAGGGTATCCGGAGCCAGAATCTGAAGACGGGCGAACTGACCATCATGATGCGGATTGGCTCGGACTTTACCGAAAACTATTATGAATATGAAATCCCCCTGACCTTCACGCCCTGGGGAACCCAGGTGACCAACGGCGATGCCATCTGGCCTGTCAGTAATGAATTTGACATCGATCTTGAAAAGCTGGTCTCGGTGAAATACAACAGGTTGGTTGCCATGCGCGACCATCCGCAGGATCTGACCAGCGCGGCACCCTATATTGAATACGATGGAAAAAACAAGATAACCGTGGTTGGCTCCCCGACCATCAGCGATGTGAGGGCGATCATGATCGGGGTAAGGAATCCTAAAAAGAGTGCCCAGACTCCCGACGATGACGGCCAGTCAAAATGCGCGGAAATCTGGGTGGATGAACTGCGGCTGACCGATTTCAACAAGTCAGGAGGCTGGGCGGTCAATACCAGGGTCGCCATTGAACTGGCCGACCTGGGCAGGGTGCAGCTGACCGGGAGCTATACCAGCGCCGGCTTTGGAACACTTGAGCAAAAACAGACCCAGCGGATCATGGAGTCAAACCTTGCCTTCGGATTCAATACCGACCTGGAACTGGGAAAATTCTTCCCGGCAAAATCAGGGATCAGGATCCCGATGCATTTTGATTATTCCATGTTGCTTACAAGCCCCAAATATGATCCCCTGAATCCCGACCTGAACCTCAGCGATGTGATCAGCGCCTATTCCACCCAGAGACAAAAGGACTCGATCAAGCAGATTACCCAGGGCTATACGCAGTCAAAAAACTTCAACCTGATGAATGTCAGGAAGGACAGGACCGGCGATAAAAAACCGAAGGTCTATGATATCGAGAATTTTAATGTCAGCTACTCCTATTCGGAGATATTTCACAGGGATGTCGACATTGCGTACGACCTCAAGCGACATTATACCGGCGGGCTGGGGTACGCCTTCTCGGTCATGCCTAAAAACGTAATGCCGTTCCAGCGGAGCAAGATGCTGACCAAAACCAAGGCACTTGCATTGGTCAAGGATTTCAACTTCTATTACCTGCCGAAATCGTTCACCTTCCGTACCGATATGAACCGTGAGTTCGACATGAAACAGTTCAGGAATAAGAGCGCCGCCATCGTCCCCATGGAGACCTTCTATATCAAGCGGTGGGATTGGAGCCGGTTGTATGACCTGAAATACGATTTGACGAAGTCGTTTAAAATATCGCTGGTGGCCAATACCAGTGCCTTTGTGAATGAGCCTCCCGGCCAGATCGACAGGTCGAACCGCGATCAGATCTGGAACCAGATCTTCTCACTCGGGACCAAGAACAACTACAACCAGTTGATGAATGTCATGTGGGACATTCCCGTGAACAAGATTCCCTATCTTGACTTTATCACGCTGAATACAGGATACCAGACGACCTACCATTGGACGGCTTCACCCGTTTCGCTGAAGGCACAATATGGCAATACCATTGAAAATGCCAATACCAAGACGGTGAACACCCAGCTGAATTTCGTCACCCTCTACAACAAGGTTCCCTACCTGAAAAAGATCAACCAGAGTTCTGCCAGCACCCGGTCCAATAAACCCCTGCCTCCCAAGGTGGCGAAAGATAAAAGCCTGGCGAAACAGGACACCATCAAGCATGAGAAGACCCACCCTGATTTTGGCAAGGTGTTGCTGGAGGGGACCGTGCGGTTTCTCATGGCCATCCGTACGGCCAAATTCACCTACAACCAGGGCAACGGGACTTTGCTCCCCGGTTTTAAACCGACCCCTGTTGCACTTGGCAATGACTGGAACAACAATGCACCCGGGCTGGGGTTCATCTTTGGTGACCAGCGCGACATCCGCGGTACGGCCGTCGACAGGGGATGGTTAACCTCCGATACCCTGCTGAACTCCGCCTACCAGACCAAATTCACGGAGAACATGAACCTTTCCGTAAGCCTTGAACCCATCAAGGACCTGCGCATCGAAGTCATTGCCAACAAACAGTATTCAAAATCACACCAGGAGTATTACAAGGCAGACGCCGCCGGAAAATTCAACTCCTTTTCCCCATCCGATATGGGTACCTTCTCCATGTCCTATATCATGATCGGGACCTCCTATGTGACCGATGACGGCCAGGGCCGTTCGCCTACCTTTGAACATATGAAGAGTTACCGGAAACAGATTGCGCAGCGTTTTGCCGCCCTGAATCCAAACTCAAAGACCACGATCGATTCTACAGGCTTTCCGCAGGGCTACGGACCTACCGACCAGGAGGTGCTTACCTCGGCATTCATGGCCGCCTATTCGGGCCGCGATCCGGGAAAAGTGACCCTTACGGCCTTCCCCAGGATTCCCCTGCCCAACTGGCGGATCACTTACGACGGCCTGGTGAAACTCAAGATCTTTAAAACCTGGCTGCGCACCATGACGCTCACGCATGCCTACCTTTCCACTTACAGCGTGGGCAGTTTCACGTCGAATATCAAATACGACGAATTCAATGGCATGCCTGCCGTGATGGATGCAGCCGGCAACTTCATCCCGAAAGCACAGACTGCCGTAGTCTCCATGACCGAGCAGTTCAATCCGTTGTTCAAGCTGGATATGGGATTCATCAACAGTTTCCTGGCCAGCGCCGAAATCCGCCGCTCACGGAATATCTCGCTGAGTTTTTCAAATAACCAGATCACCGAGGTCTCCAGCAATGAATTTATCATCGGGCTGGGCTACCGTTTTAAAGGGATCAAGTTGAATTTCTCGGGGGCATCGTCCGGAAGCAAGAAGTCGAAGACCAACAGCGACCTGAATGTCAAACTCGACTTTTCCATCCGGAAAAACAAAACAGTACTCCGCCGGATCGACCAGGACATTAACCAGATTTCGGTTGGACAACAGGTTACCTCCATTAACTTTTCGGCCGACTACAACCTGAGCATCAGGTTCAATGTCCGCTTTTATTTTGACAAGGTTATCAATTCCCCCTACGTCTCAAATCAATACCGCACTTCCAACACCAAGGGAGGAATTGCCCTGCGCTTTACCCTGGGTCAGTAGCCCCCTTAGCCGGGAAAATACAACGGTTGAAGAGCTGATATTTATTCAGGATTGGTATAGTCCATTGAAAAAAAACATGTATTTTTGAACAAACATTAAAAAAGAATTATCTATGAACGTTCCAGCAAATCTCAAGTACACGAAGGACCATGAATGGCTGAAGGTTGATGGTGAATATGCTTTTGTAGGCATTACCGACTATGCCCAGCACGAATTGGGAGATATCGTTTTTGTAGAGGTGGATACCGTTGGCGAAACCCTCGGGAAACATGAATCATTCGGTACCATTGAAGCGGTCAAGACCGTATCCGACATGTTTATGCCCGTTTCAGGGGAGATATTGGAATTCAATGAAGAACTTACAACCAAGCCCGAAACGATCAACGAGGATCCCTATGAGAACGGCTGGGTTATTAAAATTAAATTTTCCGACGCGGGTGAAATCGCCGGATTGCTTGATCCTGCGCAGTATCAGGCACTGATCCAGGCCTGATCCGTCCATCCAACTGCGGATTTCCTGCGGACATACCAGCACTAAAACCTTTGGGTTATTGTTTGGATTATGTTCGCTTTCATGCTAAGCTCCTTCCGGGGAACTAATACGGCCTGGAACCGGCATTTCCGGTTGTTCCCCTTACTCATTTTCTAACAGGTTGTTATTCTGTATTCCAGCAATAAATCCGATGGAAAAACCGGGAAAGCACTTAACAAGGGTCAGAAATACCAGTTTAAAAGGTCAGAAAAAACGGGAGTCGCCCCGAAGATCCCGCAAGCCCGGACAATACATTTATCCCCTGTCGGTTTTTGTTTTTGCGCTTATTTTGTATGGCAATACATTAAGCCATTCCTATGCCCTGGATGACGATATCGTTTCCCGCAAGAATGTTTTTGTCAGCCAGGGTTTCAAGGGGATTCCCATGATCTTTGCCAAAGGGTTTCTTTACGGGTTTAACCAGCATAACGATCAGTCGTACCGCCCGGTTTCATTATTTACAATGGCTGCGGAGGTTGGCATATGGGGGGAAAACCCGCAAACACACCATTTTTTCAACGTGTTCTATTATGCCCTGGCCTGCATGCTTCTCTTTTTTGTGGTGAGAAGGATGTTTCAGCAATACCCGGCCATTATCCCCCTGATCATCGTGTTGCTGTTCACGGCACACCCCGTTCATACCGAAGCGGTGGCAAATTTTAAAAGCAGGGATGAAGTGCTGAACCTTCTGTTCCTGATGGGTTTGATGCTGTCACTGTTCCGGTTTACCGATACCAATCAAAAAAGGTACCTGGTGGCGGGGATGGTTTGTTTTTTCATGGCCCTTCTCACCAAGGAACAGGCCATTACCTTCCTGGCGCTGGTGCCGCTTGCCATGTGGTTTTTTACCGGCACCGGGTGGAAACGCATCCTGGTCGTCATGATACCTTTTGTCTGTGTGGCTTTTATTTACGCGCTGATCCGCTGGGCGGTACTGGATGTGGTGACCTTCGCTGAAAAGATCACGATTGTCAACAACGCACTTGCAGCCGCCACC
This sequence comes from Bacteroidota bacterium, assembly GCA_037133475.1. Lineage (GTDB taxonomy): Bacteria > Bacteroidota > Bacteroidia > Bacteroidales > FEN-979 > CAIVAT01. Next base: position 13,231 of record JBAXOB010000037.1, on the reverse strand, counting down.
AGTTCAGCCGACAGGTTTGCAACCGCCATGCTTATCATGGGAAGGTATGTATTGTTACTGATCTTTCCCCATCCGCTGAGTTATGACTACTCCTTTAACCAGATCCCCATCGTTTCGCTTGCCAACCCATGGGTGATCGCGACCATCCTTGCTTTTACCGCCGGAGGTGTTTATGCCGTCGCACGCTTCAGGGCAAAGGATGTTCATAGTTTCGGTTTCTTCTTTTTTATCATTACGATGCTGGTGGTTTCCAACATCTTTATCATGATCGGGTCGACCCTCGGTGAAAGGTTTTTGCTGATCCCTTCCATCGCATTTTGCCTGAGCCTTGTATTTCTTGCGGCCAGGGTTACCCAAACCGATTTGCACACCGTTACCCTGAAAAAGCTGACTGTTTTTACCGGCATCCTGGGAGCGATCCTGTTCCTTTATAGCCTGAAAACCATAACACGCAATGCCGACTGGAAAGACAACCTTACCCTGTTCGAAGCCGATATCAGCGCATCGCCAAACAGTACCAGGGCACAGGCATCGCTGGGATACACCTACCTTACGCTGTCGCAGTCGTCGGAGGATAATGCCACGAAACAGGCCTGGTACGATAAAAGTAAAGCCTGCTTTGAAAAAAGCCTGGAGATTTATCCGGGAAACACCTACGCGCTGAAAAACTATGGTTACCTGGAAATCAGGTCGGGAAAGATAACGGAAGCGGATGGTTTGTACCTGAAAGCCTTCAGGCTTGAACCGCAGGACCAGGAGGTGTTGAATAACCTGAGCGCCATTGCCATTCAAAGGGAGCAATATGATTCTGCCATTGTCTTTATGACAAAACTGACCGCCATGAACCCGGGTAATGCCAGTCTCCTGAGTGACCTGGGGGTTGTATTTCAGCGTAAGGGAATGTTTGACAGGGCCGTTGAATACCAGAAAAAATCGCTGGCCGTTGATCCTTCGCGGGCTGCAACATACAGTAACCTGGTCCAGGCATATGCGGGGCAGGGCGATACAGCCAGCGCCAGGTATTGGGAGAAGCAAAGAGCAACTAATGCAAGGTAAGTTCCCGGGGACATTCCGGTGCCGCAATTAAAAGACTGCCAGGGCCATGAAGAAAAACAAAGGAGCTACACCGTCAGGACCACACCCGAAGAAACCTGTAAAAATCCGGGAACTTTCTGAATGCCCGGGTTTCTCTTACAAGACACAGAAAAAGAAGAGGTTGTTTATTTTTGTATTCATCCTGGTCAACCTGTTTGTTTCAACCTATTATCTCGATATCTGGCTGACACCGAATTCAGTTTCCCGCTCTTTGCCGGTATTGTCCATGTTTCATAAGGGAAGCCTTGTCATCGACGATTATAAGGCTTATACCGGCGACATCAGCCTTGTGAATGGACATTATTATTCCGACAAGGCTCCCTTTTCCACGCTCATGGTATACCCGTTTTACCGGGCTGCCAGGATGGCCGGGTGGGCGGGTTTTGATTCTGCGACTGTTTGCCGGTACCCGATCCATATCTGGGAATATACGGGTTTGCAGGATGGCAGGCGTTTTGTTTCCCCGGAAATTTCTTCCGTACTGGTTTTAGGAAGTTTCATTACCGGGGTTGTACCCTTTGTACTGATTATCCTGATTACTTTCCTTTCGATACGTAAAATCGGCGGTTTTACCCCGGCATTCCTGGCGATGGCAGTGTTTTATTCATCGTTCGTTTTTGTCTATGCCGGCGTCTTTTTTGGTCACGTCCTGGCTGGTTTTTTCCTGCTTGTCGCCTATCTTGCCTTGAAACACGGGAAATATTTTTTCCTGGGAGGTTTGTCACTGGGGTTGGCCTTTGCGACAGAATACCCCATTGCCATAATCATCCCGGTATGGCTATTGCAGATGATCCTGACCGGCAAATCTCTAAAATCCACATTGAATTTTCTCCTGGGGATGGTCCCCGGCGGACTTTTTATCCTTCTGTACAATTATTCCATTACGGGTTCGGCCTTTACGCCTTTGTATACCTTTGTTGCCAACGAGCAATATAAGGGAGTTTCAAACCTTGGATTCGGATTTCCCAGTTTGACGGCGCTGTACGGGCTTTTATTTACCCTGAACCGGGGACTTTTTTTCTATGCCCCGGTGCTGTTGGTCGCCAGCTATTACCTGGTTCGCAATTCCGTTAAGAACCACGGGAAATTTTCAGGTAAGGGAACACGGCCGTTTATCTCTTCCGTCACGGGGAATTACCTGGCATCGGCGGTGGTTCTTTACCTGTTGCTGATATCCGCCCACCTGATGTGGACAGGGGGCTGGGCCTTTGGCCCGCGACACCTCATTCCTGTGGTGATCCTCTTGCTTTACGAGACAGCCTGTTACCTTGCAAAATACCCGGCCGGCAAACTGGTTTTTGTCATTTTTGTTTTAGCCGGCCTGCTGATGACCTGGATGGCAAAGTCCACCAAGCTTTATATGCTTCCCGACTGGCCTGCCTACACAAATCCTTTTTTTGACATTATCATCCCCGATTTTACGGCCGGGAAGCTCAATGCCTGCAATATCATGACCTGGAAATGGAATATCGCACCCGCTTTTGCCAATTATATCTGGCTGCTGCTGATGATCACATCGCTGTGGCTGCTCGGTTTCTGGAACAGGAAAATCATCAGGGTGGCCAAAACCCCGGCCAGGTAAACGGGTCCGGCAGGTTATTGATCAAACTGCCTTGAAAGCCCGGTATGTGTCACGGCTTGCCGGCCTGGAAGTGGTCATAGATGATTTTGCCCTTTGCTTTACCGATGATTGCCTGGATCTCTTCCAGGGAGGCCAGCCGTATGTTTTTCACAGATTTAAACTTCCACAACAGCTTCTGGTTGATGGTAAATCCGATCCCCGGGATCTCTTCCAGCTGAGGGGCCATGGCGGTCTTCTCGCGGCGCTTGCGGTGATGCGTAATCCCAAAGCGGTGCGCCTCATCCCGCATCTGCTGGATGATTCTCAGCGTTTCTGATTTCTTGTCAAGGTACATGGGGAAGGAATCATTGGGATAGTAGATCTCCTCCAGCTTTTTGGCGATCCCGATGACGGTCATCCTCCCGGTAAGTCCCAGCTTGTCAAGGCTTTTCAGGGCGGCGCTCAGCTGGCCTTTTCCTCCGTCGACGATGATCAGCTGGGGCAGGGGTTTCTCCTCCTCCAGCAGCCTCTTATACCGGCGGAAAATAACCTCTTCCATCGAGGCGAAGTCGTCGGGACCTTCCACTGTCCTGATATTAAAATGACGGTATTCGCTCTTATCGGGCCTGGCTTTGATAAAGCAAACCATTGCAGCCACGGGACTGGTCCCCTGGATATTTGAATTGTCAAAACATTCAATTCGTTCCGGTACTTCGGTCATCCGCAGGTCCTTCATCATGGTGTCGAGAATTCGCCGCGATTTATGTTCAGGATCCACAAGTTCTTTTTGTTTTTCCCTTTCCAGCTGGTAATAGCGTACATTCCGCTCGGAAAGGTCCAGCAGTTTCTTCTTGTCTCCGATTTTTGGCACTGTAAAATTCAGCCCGGGGATTTCGAAATCGGGTTTGAAAGGTACGATGATTTCGGGTGATACACTTTCAAACCGTTGCCTGATCTCGGTGATGGCAATGGAAAGCAGCTCTTCGGGGGTTTCATCCAGCTTTTTATGAAGTTCAATGGTGTGCACCTGGATGATGGCGCCATTCATCACCTTCATGAAATTGACATAGGCCAGGAGTCCTGCAGAGGCGATGGAAAACACATCCACATCGTTGATGGAGGGGTTTACCACGGTCGACTTGCTTTGGTATTTGTCGAGCAGTGCCAGTTTCTCCTTTACATAATGGGCCTTTTCAAACTCCTGCGTTTCGGCGTAACTCATCATCAGCTCGCGGAGCTGCCGGGCAACGGTGGTGATATTCCCCTTGATGATCTCCCTGATCGCCTGGATCGAATTGTCATAATCTTCGGGGCTCTGACGACCTTCGCATGGACCTCTGCAATTCCCGATATGATATTCGAGGCATACCCTGAATTTCCCGGCCTTGATGTTCTTGTCGGTAAGTACCAGCTGGCAGTTCCGGAGCGGATACAATTGCCGGCTAAGTTCCAGCAGGGTGTGCATCAGCCTGACATTGGCATAGGGGCCGAAATAGGTCGACCCGTCGCGGATCACATGCCGGGTGGGAAAGATCCGCGGGAAGGGTTCATTCCTGATGCAGATCCATGGAAAGGTCTTGTCATCCTTGAGGGCCACATTATAATGCGGCTGGTACTTCTTGATCAGGTTGTTTTCAAGCAGCAGGGCATCCTGTTCGGTTTCGACCACGATGTATTTGATGTCGGCAATCCTGCGCACAAGCATCTGTACCTTCCCGCTGACGGAGTTGATCTTGGTGAAATAGGAGCTGACCCTTTTTTTTAAATCCTTGGCCTTGCCGACATAGATGATCTTGTTCTTGTCATCGAAATACTGGTAGACCCCCGGTTTGTGCGGCAGGTTTTTTACAATCGGTTCAATATGCGAAAAATACTTGTTCAGCGAGCTGGCCACAATACATAAGGGATTTTCTCCGCAAAGATATCTGATTTTTACATCGGAACTTAATTTCTCCCGATTGCGGAAGCTCCGGTAACCCAGGTCAGATTTGTCTCCTGATTACGGAAAACAAGGGTTAATGAAATATCTTGGCAGCATCCCGGTACCCGGATTTGGCGGTATACCAATCGGTGAACTGGACGCCCGACGACTGCGCCCATGAGGCAAAGTGCGTAAACCCCTGGATGATCGGGATATGTTCGGAGGTGTAGTCGAATTTTGCAGGCAGGTTAATCGCCCAGGGCAGGTTGGAGGATGTTTTAAAGTACCGTCCGGTTGCTGCGCTGGAATTGTCGTTTCCGGTTCCGAAAAGCGTGATATCCGCCTTGGAGGTGGGTGGGTGATCCGGCAGGTGGACCTCCACAGAGCGGGTCATGTTTTTAATCAGGAAGGGGTTGTAGGGCGGGGATCCAACCACCGACTGCGCCAGCGGCGATGCCAGGTGAATGTTGATTTTGACCGTATCCCCCGTCCTTTTGGGTAGCGCCGGATCGGTATTGTAATAGCCGTTATTTCCCTCACGGTGGATGACATTGTTGTAGTTGTCGAAAACGACCACAACGGCTTTGGCCTGGTCATTTTCGACCCCGTTGGAAGCGTTGGAGATATAACCGTGCAGCAGCGATGGGCCGGTGACAGAGGCCACCTGCCCCGGCAAAACACCGTCGATCTGGAATCCAAAACCATTGCTGAGACCTGCGCCTGCTGCCCTGACATAGAACCTGGGCTTTATATCAACCACTTTGTTCTGGGCATTGGTCACGACCAGGAACTGGTAATCCACCACCAGGTCATTCATGTCATAATCGCCCTTTGATGGCCATAAATCTTCGAAGGCCAGTGTGCCATAGGTTGTCTGGGAAGGGTAGTAGTTGTCAAAAGCCCGCGTGGGATCGGAGGGGTATTTGTCGAGATTGTCTGGAACACCATCGCCATCGGTATCGGTGGGGGGCGGAGTGCCGCCAATCCCTTCGGGGTTGCAGGTTGAGACGGGGATGACATTGGTCCCGGAAGTTATTTTAAAAAGTTTTGCCCCATTGATGAAATTTGCGCTGGTCCCGCTGGTGAGCGTTCCCGAAGGGGTTACCATCTCAATTGACCCGGTTACCTTGCTTTGCCCGTTGATGGTGCCCGAAGTGCTGACCTTGATCTCACTCCTGCCTCCCGTACCCTGCACGTCGGTATTCTGCATATAGGTGGAGGTTGACAGCATGGAGTTGTTTTTCAGCAGCACAGTTGCCCCGCTGTTGATCGTGAGCGAACCTGTCTCCTTCAGGTAGGCACCGTTCAGGGTAAGGTTGCCGCTGTTGAGGTTCATGTTCTGGTGAACGGTCATCTTGCAGTTGTGATACAGGGTAGCACCGCTGTTCAGGTTAAACTGGCCCGTAACGTCGATGGAACCGTTGTTGGTAAAGGTGGTGTTGAGGTTGAAGTTGCCGTTTATGGCAAGCGATCCCGTTGAGACAAACAGGGTTGCCGTTGAATTTACGTTGAGCCCGCCGTTCATGACCATCGCACCGTAATTCTCCAGCGACCCGTTGGGGGAGAACTGGGAATTGATCACGAAATCGGTTCCATAGTTGATGATCCTGGGAGTCGTACCGTTCATGTTTAACCCTCCCAGCAGGATGTGCGAATTGCTGTACAGGGTCAGCCTGGAGCCATTGCCCATGACCAGGCTGTTGTCCATCTGGAAGGTTCCTCCCTGGGTGACGGTAATGTTACAGCCTGTTCCCATGTTGTTGATGTTTTGCGGGTGAAAGGTGCCGCAAACGTTGATGGATGCACCGCTGCTGCCAAAATTGACAGAACCTGTGAAATTCCCGGTTACATACCAGGTGCCGCTGTTGATGGTAACGCTCTGGCTTCCTGAAAGTGTTTTGGCGGGAGTCGCCCCGCTGCAGTCAGGATCGGATGAGCTGTTCTGGCTGCTTTTGAAGAGGGTTTGTGAAAAGGTATAACTGATATTGTCGGAAACGTTGATGCTGTCAAGCTTTGAAAAGCCGGTGCCGTCTTCCGCCACTACATATATTTTCTGCTGCAGGGTTGGTATTCTCAGCGCATATTCAAAGGGGGCGAGGTAACCGGCTGCCCCCATAACCAAAAGGTTCCCTCCCATGGCAGGATTCTGATCGTAAACCGAAACCCGGCACAACGAACCGATGTTCGCCTCCTGCAGATCAACACCGATACCCAGGGTGATCAGCCGGCTCGATTCCCAGTCAAAACCGGCAGCGACCTTCAGCTTATCCATCGAAGTTACCGTATCGGTTTCCGTGGTGATGTTTTTGTGACAACTGGCCAGGATGATTAACATCAATCCCGCGATGATGACCAGAATATGAAGTTTCTTCATGTGTTGATTTTATTGGGATAAATATGAATGGACCGACAGGGTTCCCGGGATATTTACCGGTTATTCTTTAAAAGGCAGGTTGGACAGCTTTTTTTAAGACCAGTCAATGAATATTCAAAAACCGTACCACATTATTTATGCTCCCGCCTTCCGGATGATCTCCCCTCGCCGGCCAAGCTGGCTGACCTGAAATCAGCGGCCGATGAACCCAAGGATCCTGAACGCTTCCATGGTGATCAGCTTTCGTGCGGCTGCAAAATCCGTAACATCTTTCTGTTCACGGGGTTCAACCAGGGTTGCCACAAAATAGACTTTGCCGCCGGTTTCCAGGTATCCCACGAACCAACCGTAATTGTTGCCATCGCGGACTGCCCACCCGGTTTTTCCGCTAAGCCTGTAATTGTCAGTGGTTTCGATAACCATGATCGACTTTACGGCTTTCATGACGGGATACGAAAGCGGAAGCGTCTCCCTGTAAAGCCGCCTGATAAAGTCAGCCTGCTGCCGCGGCGTGATCCTTGAACGACCTTCAAGCCAGAACCTGTCGATATTGCCGGGATGCACATCCATGGAGCCGTAGCCCAGTTTTGCAAGGTAGGTGTTCATCGTTTCAGAACCGATCTTCCTGGCCAGCTCCTGGTAACAAGGGACGCAGGAAAGGCTGAAAGCCTCTCTCAATTTCAGATTTCTTTCCCACTCCGGGAGTTGGCGGGCCTCCCCTTTCCAGGGGAAAACATAAGTGGTGTCGGTGGCACCTGTTTCCAGGCCGATCAGGGTATTCACGATTTTAAAGGTCGACGCAGGAAGGTACCCGCTGTCCCACCTGGCGGGATTATAACCATAACATTCCTGATCCGAAGTATCGGTAATCAGGATGGTGCCCGTCATCCGGTATTTGTCAAAGAGAGCCTGCAGTTTATGCGATGCGGCAGGCTCCTTCACACCCATGCGGATATAGGGAACAAGGATCGAGTCGGCTATCCGTTTTTCTTCCGTCACACCTTTCATTAACTCATTTGGAACCGTGGGCGAGAGCACATACTGTTCAATTTTCCATTCCCCCCCTTGTTTGCTGATTACCCCGGAGCCCCGGCACAGCCCCATCTGGGTGGTAAGGACCTCATCAAACCAGGCTGTTGTTAGTTCGGCATTCAGGTAGATATGGCGGTTGACAGCCTTGAATGACCAGGTGTGTCCGCGGTCAAACCAGGGTTTGCACCAATTGCTGAATTCGGCGGTTGTCCAGTGTTCCGTGGCATCGGTCCCGATATATACTCCCCCCCGGCTCATGGCACCGGTATAGGCCTCGAAATTTCCGGTGGCCGCATTGTTGTGCCATTGATCCATCAAGAGATTCAATGTTGCTTTCACCTTGTCTTCCGGCTGCTGGGCACAAACAGGCTGGTGGATATTCAGCCAGGTAACCAGCAAAAGGGCCAGGTAAGTTTTTATGTTCATTGTTTCAGTTTGATCCCGGCGTCAGGTTCCGGGTCATGGGTTTCCCGGGAGATGGGCAGGCCCCGGTTATATGGTGAATCCAAAGCAGAACATGGTATTGTTGTAATAGGGGGAATGTTTGGGCTGCAGGAGGTCGTACATAACCGACAAATTGATGCCTGATTTGCGTCCGATCCTGATATTTAAACCGGCCCCGACACACCATGATCCGACATACGTATGACTGCGGATGGGCGCGTTGTCAGCGTTATACCCGCTGATATACTGGTTGCTGATACCCTGGTATTCGGTCCACAGGTAAAAAAACTTCAGCAACTGTGCCCTCGAGACGATTTTCCCGCCCCAGCCGTTGAGGTTTTGCTTATCGCCCCGCTGGTAATTATAGATGTAGGTCGGCCCTGCACCTATACTCAGAATCTTTGGAAACCGGTAAGTAACAAGCAGGGTTATCTCGCCAAAAACCTGCCTGGTATTGACCCAGAAATCGGTTTTTACATCCAGGTCAATCCGGTTCTTCAGCGGACGGGTATCTTTGCGCACATGTTTCACTTCTGGTTGGGTCTGTTTTGCAGCGCTGGCAGGCTCCTTTTTTCCGACGGTATCCGTATTTGACGATACTTTTTTTACAGCCACCGAATCCGTGGTCCGTGGGGTCTGTGCTGATAAACACAGGGAAATCATCAAAAAGCTGAAAATCAATGTTGTGAATTTTGCCATTTGCTTTTTTTTGTAAATGTAAGAAAAAGCCGATTCGGTATAAGAAAATTACCTATTTTCGTTCATTGGTCAAAAAAATCCAACCGTAAAAAACAAAGTTATGAAAAAGACTACCCTTACTGTTTTCGCAATGGTCCTCCTGGCGCTGCAATTCTCATTGGCCCAGGGCCAGACAGGGGAATATAAAGTGACCAGGACCATTCCCGTGGAGGGAAACGGATCGTGGGACTATTTAACAGTGGACAAGACAGCCCAGCACCTCTATATTTCGCATGGCACCTGCGTGGATGTGGTGGATTTGAAAACCGACAAGGTCATCGGCCAGATTCCCGGCACTGCCGGCGTTCATGGCATTGCCATTGTGCAGGCGCTGAACAAAGGTTTCATCACCGCGGGCCGCCTTGATTCGGTTATCGTATTCGATCTGAAAACATTGAAGGTGACCGATAAAATCAAAACAGGAAAGAACCCTGATGCCATCCTGTATGACGCTTTCAGCAACAGGATCTTTACCTTCAATGGCAGGGACAACTCAGTCACCGCTATCGATGCGAAAACAAATACGGTGGTAGGAACCCTGCCTGTTTCAGGAAAACCTGAAGCTGCAGTTACGAATGGGAAAGGAACGATTTTCTGCAACATCGAGGATAAATCGACGATCGTGAAATTTGATGCAATCTCCCTTAAAATTGAAGCGGAATGGCCCCTGGAACCGGGCAAGGAGCCTTCGGGACTGGATTATGACCTTAAAAACGAACGGTTGTTCTCAGCCTGCAGTGATTCGAAGCAGATTGTCGTCATGAACGCTACCTCCGGCAAGATAGTGGCCACCCTGCCCATGGGCGACCGTTGCGACGGCATCATTTTCATACCATCCGACCACAACGCAATCTCCTCCAATGGAGACGGTACCCTGACCGTAGTGCACCAGGATGGCCCGGATGCCTATAGGGTTGTGCAAACGGTCCCAACCCGCAAAAGCGCCCGCACGATCACCTACGACGACACAACCGGGAAGATCTATCTCCCGTCGGCAGAGGCAACAACAGAGAACGGCAAACGGAGTATCGTTCCCGGATCCTTTAAAATTTTAGTAGTTTCCCGTTAACCTGATTTCCTATATTAACCTGGAATAATGGCAGAAGGAAATCTCCGGTTGCTTGCAATCGACGACAATACCGCCAACCTGGATACCATCCGGGCAGTGGTCAGCGATGCTTTTCCGGCAGCAAGCCTCACCATTGCTGCGAACGGGCAGGCCGGGGTTGAAGCGGCAATAAATGATCCGGATGTCATTATCCTGGATGCAGTCATGCAAGGCCATGATATGCTGTGGGTTTGCCGCCGGTTAAAAGCCGATGAGAATCTTCACCATATCCCCGTGATTATCCTTACCGATCCTGCCGGTGAACGGCAGGTGCGTGTCGATGCGCTGGAGGCCGGGGCTGATGCCTTCCTGTCGATACCGCTCGAAGCGGTTGAGCTGATCGCGCAGGTGAAAGCGATGATCAGGATTAAGGCGGCAGCGGTGATGCAGCAAAGTGAAAAGGCCGAGTTAACCTCCCTCGTACTGGCCCGTACCCTTGCCATCGAAAAGGAGCTGGAGGAGCGCAGGCAAACCGAACGGGAACTTCAAAAGGCCAACATCAAGCTGAAACAAACACAGGCAGCCACCCTGAACCTCCTGGAAGACCTCAGCTATGAGATGGAGGTCCGTAAACAATTTGAAACCGAACTTGTCAGCGCCAAAGAGAAGGCGGAGGAGAGCGACCGGCTGAAATCGGCCTTTCTGGCCAATATGTCGCATGAGATTCGCACCCCGATGAATGGTATCATCGGTTTTTCAGGACTGCTGACCGAACCAGACGTTGATGCAGAGGAACGGGGCCGGTTCGGGAAGATTATCAACGACAACTGCCAGCAGCTGCTTCATATCGTCAGCGATATTATTGATATTTCAAAAATTGAAACCGGCCTGCTCGACATTGAGTCGGTTGACTTTTGCCTGAACGACCTGATGGACTCCCTGTTGGAAAATTACCAGCCAAAAGCCCTTGAAAAGGGGTTGGAGTTGACTCTTTTCAAGGAACTTGAGTGTGATGCATGCAGTATCTCCGGTGATCCTTCCAAAATCAGGCAGGTACTGGATAACCTGCTTACCAATGCCCTGAAGTTCACCGCACATGGGGAGATCAGTTTCGGCTATCAGCTGGCTTGCGAAAAACTTCAGTTTTTCGTTGCCGATACAGGCATCGGAATAGCGCCTGAACATGAGGAAGCCGTCTTTAATCGTTTCTGGCAGGTTGAAAAGGGGCTGGCCAGGCAATATGGTGGTACCGGGCTTGGACTTTCCATCTCAAAGGCCTATGTTACAAAAATGGGGGGGGAGATCCGGTTTGAATCTGTTCCCGGTAAGGGTTCCCGGTTCATGTTTGACCTGCCTTACCGGAAATCGGGGCATATCATGAGCCCCCCGGCACCAGGCCATCGTCTCCCCGCCGACTTCAACGGAAAAATCATCCTCGTCGTGGAAGACGAAGGCTATAATTTTGAATTTCTCCAGATCATCCTGACCCGGTTCAACCTAAAGGTTCTGCATGCATGGAACGGGGAGGAGGCGATACAGATATACGCGGAAAACAGTAAGATCGACCTGGTGCTGATGGATTTCAAGCTTCCCGATATCCCGGGCCAGGAGGTGACCAAAAGGATCCTGGGCGTCAGACCGCAGGTTCCGGTCATTGCAACCACGGCATATGCCATGGCGGGCGACCGTGAAAAGGCCTTGCTGGCGGGTTGTGTTGACTATCTTTCAAAGCCCATCCATGTGGAGGGGCTGGTCAGCATGTTGAAAAGGTACCTTCCCAACTGACGATAGCTGTTGAAAATGCCACGGAATAATCATTTACCTGATAAAGTAGTGTTATGGTTGATTTAAGAAGTGATACAGTGACCCGCCCATCCCGGGAGATGCTTGAATGCATGTTTTCGGCAAAGGTTGGTGATGACGTTTTTGGCGATGATCCAACGGTAAACCGGCTGGAAGAGATGGCTGCCGGGCTGTTTGGCATGGAATCCGCTCTCTTCTGCCCTTCGGGTACCATGACCAACCAAATCGCCGTCAATGTGCATACCAGGCCCGGGGACGAGGTGATCTGCCACAAATTCTCCCATATTTATTATTATGAAGGGGGCGCCGTGATGCGCAATTCAGGGGCATCGGTATGCCTGCTTGACGGGCCCCGCGGCCTCATCACGGCCGGGGAGGTGGAAAGCCATATCAATCCTGATGATATCCACCGGCCGGTTACCTCCCTGGTTGAGGTGGAAAACTCGATGAACAAGGGTGGCGGAGCCCTTTACCAATATGATGAACTGGAGGCTATTGCAGCGGTTTGCAAAAAGTATGGATTAAAGTATCACCTGGATGGCGCCCGTTTGTTCAACGCACTTGCCGAAACCGGTGAAGATCCCCTGAAATATGGCAGCCTGTTCGATTCGGTATCTGTTTGTTTGTCGAAAGGGTTGGGAGCGCCGGTAGGCTCGCTGCTCATCGGCAGCAAACCCTTCATCAAAAGGGCCCGCAGGGTCAGGAAGGCCTTTGGTGGCGGCATGCGGCAGGCGGGTTACCTGGCTGCTGCCGGGATCTATGCCCTGCAGCACAATACGGGCCGGCTTAAAACTGACCATGAACGGGCCGGGTACATGGGGAAACTGTTGTCGACCTTTCCGTTTGTAGAATCGGTACTTCCCGTTGAAACCAATATTGTGATTTTTCGCCTGGTGAAAAAGGATTCGGCCGCATCATTCCTTGCAAAACTGAAGGAACACGATATCCATGCGCTTCCCATCGATCCGCAATCTGTCAGGTTTGTGACACACCTCGATTTTACCGATGCAATGCTCACCAAGGTTGAATCGGTGCTGAAAACACTCTGAATGTTGATCATGTCATGATTAACACCTGGCTGTTTCCCCCGGCCAGCTTTATCCACATCTCAACCGGTAATTCGTTATTCGTTATTCGATATTCAGTATTCGATATTCATTATTAGGAGTGTTCAAAACCCTATAGAAACATATTTTTACAATACAATATAATCGT
>JBAXOB010000036.1:0-51786 GCA_037133475.1 Bacteroidota bacterium | reverse complement strand
TGCAAACAATGCAAACAATGCAAACAATGCAAACAATGCAAACAATGCAAACAATGCAAACAATACAAACAATGCAGGAGAGGGGATGAATCTAAAAACGGGTTGGTTTGTGGCGGGGTGAAAGGATTCCGGGGAGGAGGCTGTATTACAAAATGGTTAATTCTCCTGAGTGGATATTCGTTCGGAAGGATTTCGATGGTAATTTTTTTACCTTTGCGTTTCCTTTAACTTTATTTCCCGTGAAATTCTCCAGATTTCAACTGATCCTGTTAAGCCTGCTCAGCGGGGTTATCCTGTCGCTGGCATGGCCCCACCGCGGGTTCCCGCTGCTTCTTTTTTTCGGGCTGGTTCCCCTGCTGGTGGTTGAAGATCATATCAGCCATCACCGCCATAAATTTGCAGGATTCAGTGTTTTTATATACACCTATCCCGGCTTTTTCCTCTGGAACCTGCTTACCACCTGGTGGATTGTAAATTCAACCCTGGTAGGGGCCATCCTGGCCATCGTGCTGAACGCCCTGTTCATGTCGGTCATTTTCCAGCTGTTTCACTGGTCGAAACAATACCTTCGTTTAAGGTTTGCCTCCTTCGTGGCCCTTTGTTGTTACTGGATCGCCTTCGAATACCTGCACCTGAACTGGGATCTGAACTGGCCCTGGCTCAACCTGGGCAACGGTTTTGCCTCCTATTACAAATGGGTCGAATGGTATGAATTTACCGGTGCGCCGGGAGGAACGCTGTGGGTGCTGGCAGGAAATATCATGGCCTTCATGGCCATCGACAACCTGTTCCTCAGAAAAGCGCGGTTAAAACGGAAAAATGTCAATGTAGTGGCCTCCGTCGCCGCCATTTCACCCTTGCGCCATTCGGTCATTTTGGTGTCTCTTCTCCTTTGGATCGTCCTCCCTGTCACCTTCTCATATTACCTCTACGCCGGCTACAGGGAACAACAGGACCCTGTGAACTTCGTGGTCGTCCAGCCCAATATCGATCCCTATTCGGAACAATATACCCTGCCCCCGCCGGTGGTCATCGGAAAGATCATGGAGCTGGCAAAAACAAAACTCGACAGCAACACCAACTTCCTGGTAGCGCCCGAATCGGCCATCCAGGAGGATATGTGGGAAAACCACCTGTCGGGATTCTCCAGTATCCTGCTGCTGAAACAGGCTGTCGCCCCCTGGCCGAAGCTGAATATGCTGGTGGGGGCATCCACCCATTACCAGCTCATGCCGGGCGACAATCGGGAGCGTTGGTCAAGGAAATTCACAGATACCGACGGATATTACAACGCTTACAATGCGGCCATCATGATCAATAACCGCGACTCCCTGCAGCTTTATCACAAATCAAAACTGACGCCGGGAGTGGAGATACTCCCCTCCTTCAAGGGATTTCGCTGGCTTGAGAAATTCGCCATCGACCTGGGCGGAACCGTTGGCAGCCTTGGCATGGATTCGGTGCGAAAGGTATATACAACGGTAAAAACCGTCAAGGCAGGACCTGCCATCTGCTACGAGTCGATCTTTGGCGAATTTTTCGCAGGGTTTGTCCGCAACGGGGCCCGCGTCATGATCATCATCACCAACGACGGATGGTGGGGCAATACTGCCGGGCACCGTCAGCATTACGATTTTGCGCATCTAAGGGCCATCGAAACACGGCGGAGCATCGCCCGTTCGGCCAATACGGGCATCTCGGCCTTTATCGACCAGCGCGGCGACGCCTTCCGGGAAACCGCCTACTGGGCCCCCGCTGTGATCAAGGGTACGCTGAATGCCAATGACAGGATCACTTTTTATGTTGAACACGGCGATTACATTGCGCGGATCTTAACCTACCTGGGCGGCCTTTTGCTGATCACGGCCCTCGTGGTGTTCGTACAGAAAAGATACAGGAGTGTCAAATTTTAAAATTAAACCCGAAACATAAACCGTGAAACTCCCTATGTGTTCTATGTGCCTATGTGGTTAAAAAAGCCAGCCACCACGACACAAAGTCCACCACGAAGATGAATAATCTTTTCCCTCTTTTCCGGAGTTCAGAATTTACGAAAACAATAATTAAACTGAAATGGATAAAACTGCAAAAACAACATACCCTATCAACGATCTTGCGACAAACCGGTGGAGCCCCCGGGCTTTCCTCAAAAAACCTGTGGAACAGGAAAAACTGGTCAGCCTGTTTGAAGCTGCCCGCTGGTCGGCCTCCGGCGGCAATGAACAACCCTGGCGGTTTATCGCAGGTCAGAAACCTGATGATACATGGGATAAGATCTACTCCGCCCTGAATGACGGAAACCAGCCCTGGAACCAGGATGTCCCGGTTTTGCTCGTGGCCTGCGGTAACAGGATATCCTCCTGGGATGGCGGTGTCAGCCCCTTTTTCCAGTATGATGTCGGACAGGCGGTTGCCCATCTGAGCATTGAAGCACAATCCCAGGGATTATTTGTCCACCAGATGGGTGGATTCTCGGCCGGGAAGATCCGCGAACTGTTTGAGATCCCCGGCGATTTTGAAGCCCTGACCGTCATTGCCGTCGGTTACCGGGGAGATCCCGATACCCTCCCTGAAAATCTGAAACAGCGTGAATTGCAGGAGCGCTCGCGGAAACCACTTACAGAAATTGTTTTCAGTGGGAAATTCGGGAAAACCTCTGATATAATATAGCCTGTACAATTTTCAAAAACGGATCAAAATTAAACCCTTATGAAATATCTCCTCCTCCCGGTCATGGCCATTCTCCTGTTTACAGGGTGTAACCAGCCTGTAGAACAGCAAGCAGCGCGACAGGATTCAACCAATGTGAAACCTTCGGGCGCGGTGCCAAACTTCAACGAGGACTCGGCATATGAATCAGCGCGTATCCAGCTGGCCTTCGGACCCAGGGTGCCCAACACCCCTGCCCATGAAAAGTGCGCCACCTACCTGATCGATAAGATCAAAGGCTATACGCCCAATGTAATTGTGCAGCAGGGAAAGGTATATGCATTCAACGGCACCCTGTTAAATTTCAAGAATATCATCGCCAGCTGGAAACCGGCCACCAACAACCGGATCATGCTCTGCGCCCATTGGGATTCACGGCCGTGGGCCGACCACGATCCCGATCCCAAAAACAGGTTCAAACCTGTGGATGCGGCCAACGACGGAGCCAGCGGCGTCGGGGTGCTGATGGAGGTAGCCCGGCAGCTCAGCCTGGCCAATCCGCCGATCGGTGTTGACATCATCTTCTTCGATGTGGAGGATTATGGCCCTTCAGAGGATCTCAAGGTCCCGAATTCAGAGCAGTACTGGGGTCAGGGAGCGCAATACTGGGCCGCAAATCCGCATAAGACCGACTACTTTGCAAAATACGGGATCCTGCTCGACATGATCGGCGCGAAAAATGCCACCTTCCTGATGGAGGGGTTTTCGATGGATTATGCCCCCGATATCGTGAAATCGGTATGGACTACGGCAAACCGCATCGGTTATTCCTCCTTCTTCCTGTTTGAACAGGGCGGCTACATCACCGACGACCATGTTCCCATCAACAGGATCAGGAATATGCCCACCATCGATATGATCCACCTCGACAAAAACAGCAAAACAGGGTTTTATCCATACTGGCACACCACAGGCGATACCTTCGACAAGATCGATAAAACCACCCTTAAAGTTGTGGGTCAGACTTTGCTGACCGTCATCTTTGAAGAAAAATGACAGCGTAGCTGCGTAACCGCGCCCCGTGAGGCGCTGCTACAGCAATTCATTGGCCAGGTTGGCCAGTTCCGATCGTTCGCCCTTTTCAAGTCTCACATGGGCGTAGATATCATGCTTTTTCACCTTGTCGATCAGCGTTGACAAGCCATTCGACTGGGCATCCAGGTAGGGTGTGTCGATCTGGTAAATATCGCCTGTAAAGATGATCTTGGTATTTTCCCCTGCCCGGGTGATGATGGTTTTAACCTCATGCGGCGTAAGATTCTGCGCCTCATCCACGATAAAGCATACATTCGAGATGCTTCGCCCGCGGATGTAAGCGAGGGGGGTGATCATCAGCTTTTCGTTTTCCACGGCATCGGTAAGTACCTTGTATTCCTTGTCCTTTTCACTATACTGGCTCTGGATGAACTTCATATTGTCCCAGAGGGGCTGCATGTAAGGGTCAAGTTTTGATTTAATATCGCCGGGAAGATAGCCGATGTCCTTGTTGCTGAGCGGCACGATGGGCCGGGCAAGAAAGATCTGCTTGAAGTTGCGTTTCTGTTCCAGGGCGCCGGCAAGGGCGAGCAGCGTTTTGCCGGTTCCGGCGATCCCCTGCAGCGTGACCAGCTTGACATTGGGGTTGAGAATCGCATGAAGGGCAAAGACCTGCTCGGCATTCCTTGGATTTATCTTATAGCATCCGTGTTTTTCCAACTTCTCGATCCGTTCTGTCATGGGGTTGTAAAAGGCCAGCACCGAACTTTTACCGTTTTTCAGGATGAAATAGTGGTTGGGGATCGGGTTCTTCACGCCGATATCTTCTGGAAGGCACCATCCCGCCTCATAGATGATATCGATAATGGTTTTGTCAAGCCCTTCGATGAGTGTTTTGCCCGAATAGAGCCCCTCCACATCCTTGATCTTGCCCGTTTCGAAATCCTCGGCGGGGATATTGAGCGATTTGGCTTTCAGCCGGAGGTTTACATCCTTCGAAACCAGGATCACCTTTTTCAGCGGATTCTCGGCGATCATCACCAGGGCGGCATTCAGGATCCTGTGATCGGGCTTGTTTTCGCCAAATACCTTCACGGCATCGAGTTCGCTCTGTTCATTCATCACCACCTTGAATTTGCCCCCTTTGGGCATCCCGAGCGAGATCCAGCGCGTCAGCGTGGCCTTGTTCGAAAGCCTGTCGATGATCCTGATAAATTCGCGGGCTTCAAAATTGATGGTGTCATTGCCCTTTTTAAAATTATCCAGCTCCTCCAGCACCGTGATGGGGATCGCCACATCATTGTCGTCGAAACTGCGTATTGCATTGTGGTTGTAAAGGATCACAGAAGTATCAAGAACAAAGATTTTCTTTGGTTTGAGCGCTTTTTTTACCATGGCAGGGGGAATAACGTCGGTCAAAAGTAAGGCAAGAAATACCGCTGCTTACAACATGGCCAAAGAAGATATAAACAGGTTTGTGTTAACCCGGCCGGTTGCCTGAAACAAAAGCCGCCCCTTCCGGGGCGGCTTCAACACTAAAAACAAACCAACTCCTGATCAATGTGTGTAAATATAACTCTGGCTTCTGTACCCGGCTTTGTCCTGGAACCAGTCATAATTGGTCTGGCCATTGGATTCAACCCAGGGGATAAACTTCAGGTAAGCCTTCGTAATTTCGCTTTTTTCAATGGGATAATCAAATCTGCTGGAGATGTCAAGCACCCACGGTAGGTTGTTCTTTGTCACATAGTACCGACCTGTCGCAGGATTGCTGTCATCGGCGCCGGTACCCAGGTATGTAAGGTTGGCAAGGTCGGTTGGCATATGGTTGATCATATGAACCTCTTTACCGCGCTCCATGTTGATGATGAGGAAAGGATTGTAGGGAGGGGTGCCGATGGCGGAAAGTGCAACCGGGGAGGTAAGATTAATCACCAGGTGCAGCGTGTCGGGCTGAACATAGGTCATACCGGGTGTGGTATTCACCCCTGTTCCCGTACCTCCCGGGAAAGGTAACAGTTTATAGCCATTGTCAAAGACGACGATGGTGGCTTTTGACTGTCCTGCCTCGGTGCCATTGCTGTTGCGCACGATGTAATTTTCTCTCAGGTCGGTACCGGTCACACTGCTGATCGCCGACGGGCTGATGGGCAACTGGATGCCGAATCCATTATGATAGCTGGCGCCCATAGCCCGCAGGACGATGGTTGCATTGATCTGAACCACCTTGTTCTGTCCGTTGGTGACCTGGTTGAAACTGTAACCGAGGATCATGTCGTTCATGTCGTAATCACCCTTGCTCGGCCATAAATCTTCAAATGCGAGGGTTCCGAATGTGCCTTTCGCAGGGTAATAATTGTCGAATGCCTTCAGCGGATCATTGGGATAATCGTCAAATGTGTTGGAAATGCCGTCATGGTCGGTATCAACCTGGGTGTAATCGGGCAGCGGGAGATGCGCAGTCTGTACCCCCTGGATCGGGTTTGCCGTTACATAAAATACTGCATCATTGAAATCGTTATCCGAACCACCGTCGCGGCGCATATCTTCAAAGCTGAGTAAAAATTTACCGCGGCCGATATCATTTAACAGGAGTACGTGCTGTTTCAGCGATGCGTTGGGTTCCGGATTAAGATTTTTGTCGGAGTAGAGGGTGGAAATTCCGGAGGTGATCTTCCCGCCGCTGAAACCGTTGGCGATAAGCACCCAGCCTAAGGTTGTACCCGGTGCCATTACACCCAGGTGCACCCTGTTGCCTGAATGAAGACCGCCGCCGCTGCCCGAGAAGGATACATTCGGGAAGATCACATGGATCGAATCGACATTGGCCGGGGTGGCGGGAGGATTACCGGTCGGGTACTTGTAATACCCGAGAACATTCAGGTAGCCGGCTCCTTCATGAACAAAGGTTACCCACACATCCGAAGCTTGTTCAATGATCATATCCTGGATGATGCCGGCTGCAAAATACTGGGGATGGGTGCCTGTAATGTTCATATATTCGGGCATCGTGGCATTGATATCCTGGAGCATGGAGGCGTCGATCGGATCATTGGTCGGGGTGAGATAGTTGGGAACACCCTGTGAATCATAGGTTCCCATGGGGTAAACGTTGGCAATGGTCGATTTGAAAGTCCCTCCGTCTTTCATGTTCATAACCGGATGGTTTCCCCCCAGCTGGCACGACAGGGAACCATCCCTGACACTGAATTTCTGGGCATTGGCAAACCCGATGGCATTGGTGGCAACAACCACCGAATCAAGATAGGCAGGGAAAATATAATCGAATTTATAATAACCGTCAACATCCGTAACGCCTGAAACAAAACAGGTACCCCCCTGTTCCGGGTAGTCGCTGTATACGCCAACCCTGATGTTGGGGATGACATTGCCCTGGTTATCGAGCGTGCGGATGTTGATGCCAACATCCCGGGTGGTTTTAAATAAGAAACCGGCAGGGACATGCATCGTCTCTATCGTGGCGGCTGGCTTGGTATCGGTTGTACTGGTTGTTTCCGCCTTCTTGCAGGAGGGGGCGACAAGAATGAAAACCGAAAAAACAAGAAAAAGAAAGAAAGTGTTTGCTTTTAAGATCATGGTTGTGGTGTTAAAGGGTTATGCCGGTTACTATCCGAAAACCATGCCATGATTTTCGAATTATTTAAGCCCGTGATTATGTGTAGTTTAACGAACAACCTCCCTTTTTCATTGATTCCGATTTGGGATATATTTCCCAATTTGAGACAAAACAAGAAAGCCGGGAGCGAAAAGAAGGGCCGTGACCCAATACCGCTACAGGTATTCGATATCGATGGCCATATCCTGCGGGGCTGTATTATTCCCGCCAAAATAGGGATAGAGCCGGAAACAGAGGCTGGAGTCGGGATGCAGGTTGTCCATCAGGACAGAGACACCGTTGACGGTAATTTTGTACTTGTTTCCCTGGACTTCGATCAGCCCGTCGCAGCTTTGCCCGGTCTGGACCGAAGTAATATACTGGTAGGTGAATTTCGGATCTGTGGTTTTCTCATCATAGACATACCCGTATATTTTTATCTTGCCATTGCTGGTGAAATCGGGTTGCCAGGTCAGCCTGACCGAATTGCTGTGGTCGTTGATTCCGTAAGAAATACCGGTCAGTTTATTCAGGTCATTATCATCATTGTTTCGCGGAGGGGCCCACCAGCAGGTGCTCTCCAGTACAAAACGCACCTGGTACCGGGTTACTTTCCAGCCGATGGCGGCGATCCGTTCAAAAATACTGATTGAACAATAATGGTTTCCCTGCTTGATAACGTATTGTCTCATAACGCCTGTTTTTAAGGTTAATATTGGGTCTCCGGACACGAAAACAGTTTATTTCCGGATGATTAACTTACAACGGAAGATATCATGACGATTTTCCAGTGAGAGGAGATATACCCCGGCATCCAACGTGCTGACATCCATCGTCATATGAATTTCCGCCTGCATTTGTCTTTTCAGTACCGTGGTCCCCTGCAGGGTGACCACCGACAGGTCACACCATGCTGATAGTTGCACCGGGGTGGTGATGGTCACGAGATCCTTTGCAGGGTTCGGGTAAACCGTGAGGGGCTGCCCGGGCGCCGCATCCGGCAGTCCGGCCTTGGTGCCGTCGGGCAGGACCGGGAATTCGCAAAGCCCGGCGCCGAAAACATTGTTATACACTACGAAATCCTCCTGGTAGAAATCGCTAAAGGTTGTCACTCCCGGGATGAATTTGTCCTCAGGCAGCAGGATCCGGCCCAGCAGAAGATGACCACTGTAATACCCATCGTCGGAAATATGGTAGATCAGTCCGTCGGGTCCACGTTTCAGCCCGCCGGCGTAGGGCTCCGGAAAGGTGTGGATCAGGGTGTGAGAGAGGGTTGCATTGCCGAGGTCAACCTGGAACAGTTGGTTTTGATCCATGCCGGTTCTGTAAACCGTATAGTACAGGTAGTTGCCGTAAGGGGAAAATTCTACGTTGTAAACGGAGGGGATGGAGGAGGGGTAACCCGGATCGCAGAGTTTGATGGTTGCCGGCAGGAATTCGCCGTTGATATTGTCAAACTGGATCGTAAAGACCGCGCTGGTGTACTGGGCTGCAACAGCGAGGTTGGTAATGCCGGTGTATGTTCCGGCTTTGGAACTGGTGAAGAACACGATGGGTGATGCGCTGCTTCCGGGTAACGGGAGTTTCTTCGGGCCAAAATCATAATTTCCCGCATAGGTGACAACGTTGCGGTTGATCTTGTATACCACATATTTGCACGAGTCGGCCGGCACATCGGGGAAAAGGCTTACGATCAGCCACATCACGTCGGGATCGGTGTCGCTCGGCACCAGCTTCATCCCTTCGGTAACCAGCGAGTTCCCGTATGGGCCGGGCATGGCCATGCTGCCGCTGAAGGTCTGTGAAACGGCATCGTAAATGTGGCAGGTTATCCTACCGATATCAAAACTGGCATTGACGCCTCCCGTGCCATTTGAAAAAATAAAGTATTGCCGGTACAACGACTTAAGGGTGTCGCTGTGGGGAATCGGGGCGACTGCCACCGGCTGTGAACTGGAGGGGTTGCCCCCCAGGTCGACCGAACTGACCAGGTTGTTCTGGTTGTCAAAGACATTCTTGCCGTCGGTATAGAAGATCAGCGACCCGGTATATGGATTCGAGATGACCGCCCATTGTTCGCCGCCATTGCTGGTGGTAACCTGGTTGGGCTGGCCTGTCGGGAGGTTTACGACAGGATTCAAAATATCGCCGAAATAAAGGGTGGCATTGGTGTTTCCGGTAATCGGCCTGCCGAAGATCCAGTTGCGGTCCTGGAGTTGCGCAGAAAGCTGGTAAGTTAGGCAAACAAGGGTCAGGGCAAGAAATAACTTTTTCATTTTTCAGGGCATTTAAGACTGGATAAGACTGGATATTATGTTGTTAGGGTAGTCAAGCGAAGTTAGTCTCATTGCATTTTACTACCCAAATATACAACGATTTTGCAAATTATCTCAGAATTAAGGTAATTTTATGCTCTGAACCGGAAACGACCCCAACCGATTCGCGGATGTGCCATGTTCCTCCATGACACCGTGATACAGGGCAAAGGCACCGCGATATTCTTTGTGAGATTGTGCCTTCCGGTTTCAATGAGCGCAATGAATCAGTATCTGAACAATTTTTAATCCTGATAATTTTCACCAAAATCATGCAGAATTCACCAAAAAAACTCTTCCTTCTCGATGCAATGGCCCTGATATACAGGGCCTATTTTGCCTTTAATAAAAATCCCCGGCTGAGTTCAAAGGGGGTCAATACCTCAGCAGTTTTCGGCTTTGCCAATGTCTTGCTCGACCTGCTGAAAAACGAAAAGCCAACCCACATTGCCGTGGCCTTCGACACCATGGCGCCCACGGTACGGAAGGTGGGATTCGAAGCCTACAAGGCGCACCGCCAGGAAACCCCGGAGGACATTATCACGGCCATACCCTACATCATCGAGCTTATCGAGGGTTTTAACATCCCCGTTTTATCGGTCGACGGCTATGAGGCCGACGATGTGATCGGTACCCTTGCCAAACAAGCCGAAAAGCACGGATTTACCACCTACATGATGACACCCGACAAGGATTTCGGGCAGCTGGTCAGTGACAAGACCTTCATCTACAAACCCGGAAAATTCGGCAGTGATGTGGAGATCCTTGGGGTGAAGGAGGTTTGTGAAAAATTCAGCATTTCGCGTCCCGAACAGGTGATCGATATCCTGGGATTATGGGGTGACGCGGCCGACAACATCCCGGGAATCCCCGGCATTGGCGAGGTGACGGCCAAAAAACTGCTGGCCGAGTTTGACTCTGTTGAAAACATGATCGCCAGGGCCGGTGAAATCACCAACCTGAAACTCCGCCAGAAGGTCATTGATTTCAAGGATCAGGCATTGATGTCGAAACAGCTGGCCACCATCATCCTCGATGTTCCCGTTGAATTCGACGAGACCAAGCTGATCATGGAACACCCCAACGAGCAAAGGCTGAAGGCCCTGTTCGACGAACTCGAATTCCGCACCTTCGGTCAGCGGGTTTTCACCTGGCTTGCCACTAAGGACCAGGAGACACCTGAAACACCCGTATCGAAGGTTAAAATGCAACCGGCAAGAGCCGGAAGCGAAAACCGGGAGATGGAGCCGGGAGCCCAGCATGATCTCTTTTCCGGCTCTGACCATTCTTTTCATGTGCCGTCGCCCGCAGCGACCGCGGAAAAGGAGCCCGGGACCGGATTCCCCGAGGAGCCCCGCCCCTCCTCAGGCCATCACACCATCGCGGATACGCCGCACAACTATCTCCTTGCCGACACTCCCGAAAAACGCTCCGTGCTCGCCGCCGCGCTGGAGAAACAGGACTCCTTTTGTTTCGATACCGAAACCACGGGGATCAACCCGAACACGGCTGAGCTGGTGGGCATCTCCTTTTCCTGGAAGTCCCATGAGGCGGCCTACGTGCCAATCCCCGAAAAATACGAGGATGCCCTGGCAACCGTCGCCCTGTTCAAACCGGCGCTGGAAAACGACAGGATCCAGAAGATCGGCCAGAACCTGAAATTCGACATTTCGATCTTGCGATGGTATGATGTTGTGGTAAAGGGCCCCCTGTTCGACACCATGATGGCCCATTACCTTATCCAGCCCGACATGCGGCATGGCATGGACCTGTTGGCCGAAACCTACCTTTCCTACAGCCCTGTCTCCATTGAGACCCTCATTGGCAAAAAGGGACCGAACCAGCTGAACATGAGGTCGGTTGATATCGAAACCGTTAAGGAATATGCCGCCGAGGATGCCGACGTCACCTGGCAACTGAAGCAGGTTTTCGAGCCCATGCTGCAGGAATCCGACACCCGTGGCCTGTTCGATGATATCGAGATCCCCCTGATACCGGTGCTGGCCTCTATGGAGGCCGACGGCGTCAGGATTGACCCAGTCACCCTGCACGATTTTTCCATTGAACTGGAAAAGGAGATCCGCATTCTTGAAACCGCCATTTACGAGGATGCCGGGACCACCTTCAACGTATCTTCCCCAAAACAGCTCGGGGAGATCCTATATGAAAAGCTGCGAATCGTCGACAACCCGAAACAGACCAAAACCAAGCAGTTCAGCACCAGCGAGGATGTGCTGGCCAAGATGGAGCACAAGCACCCCATCGTACGTAAGATCCTGGAATACAGGTCGCTTACCAAGTTAAAGTCGACCTATGTGGATGTGCTGCCAACCCTGATCAATCCCCGCGACGGGCGGGTGCACACCTCCTACAACCAGGCGGTGGCGGCCACGGGCCGGCTCAGCTCCAACAACCCGAACCTGCAGAACATCCCGATCAGGACCGAAAAGGGGCGGGAGATCCGCAAAGCCTTTGTCCCGGCCGACGCGGATCACGTGTTGCTCTCGGCCGACTATTCCCAGATCGAACTGCGCATCATCGCCCACCTGAGCAGGGATGCCGGGATGATCGCCGATTTCAACCTGGGTCTCGATATCCACTCGGCGACGGCTGCGAAGGTTTATGGGATTCCACTGGATGAGGTGACCCGCGATATGCGGCGGAATGCCAAGATGGTCAATTTCGGCATCATTTACGGAATCTCCGCCTTCGGCCTGTCGGAACGGCTCGATATTCCCCGCAAGGAGGCTGCCGAGATCATCAGCCAGTATTTCGTGAAGTACCCTGGTATCAAGGTCTATATGGAACAAACCATCGAATCGGCCCGGAAGAACGGCTATGTTGAAACCATGATGAAACGCCGGAGATACCTTCGCGACATCACCTCGGGAAATGCCACCATCAGGAGTTTTGCCGAGCGCAATGCCATCAACGCGCCGATCCAGGGAACGGCTGCCGACATGATAAAAATAGCCATGATCAACATCTTTAAGGCAATGCAGCAGCAAAACCTGAAATCGCGCATGATCCTGCAGGTACACGACGAATTGGTTTTCGATGTCTGTAAAGATGAAATCGAACCTATCCGGGCGATTGTCGCCGAAGGAATGCAAAATGCCATCCACCTCGATGTCCCTGTGCTGATCGAGATGAATACCGGGGCAAACTGGCTGGAGGCCCACTAAGAGGGAACGAAAGCGTTTATTGGCTAAATTTTTGATAACAATTTCCTTTGATTATTGCGCTTTTTTTTCTTACTTCGTACTTTGGTAACAGGGATTTAGCTGCCCTGCCAATAAATTAATTTTTTTGTGATGACTTACAAAAATGATATCCGAGTGGTGATGACCCTGGATGCCGGGGGCACCAACTTCGTTTTTAACGCTGTACAGGCTGAACAGGAGATCCTTGAACCTATCATTTTGCCGGCAAAGGACCAAAACCTGGAAGGGGTTTTAAATAAGATCATCGATGGATTCAACCAGGTGCAGGCGAAACTTTTACCCAAGCCGGTAGCCATCAGCTTTGCATTTCCCGGCCCCGCCGATTTTGAAAACGGCATCATCGGCGACCTGCAGAACCTGCCCTTCTTCAGGGGAGGCGTAGCGCTGGGACCGATGCTGGAGGAAAAATTCGGCATCCCTGTTTTCATCAACAACGACGGTGATCTTTTTGCATTCGGGGAGGCCATCTCGGGACTGCTTCCCGATATCAACAAAAAACTGGAGGAGGCCGGCAACCCCAAACGGTATAAAAACCTCTTCGGATGTACCTTTGGAACCGGTTTCGGCGGGGGGATCGTCACACGCGACGGGATGCTGCTCGGCGACAACTGTGCCGGCGGTGAAATCAACAGGATGCGGAACCGCACCTTCAAGAACTGGGATACGGAAGAGAGCGTCAGTATCCGTGGAATCAAACGGGAATATGCCAACAACACCGGGTTGAACATTGCCTCCTGCCCCGAGCCACGCGATATTTTCGAGATCGGCATGGGCAGGGCCAAGGGCGAACAGGAGGCGGCCGTGCACGCTTTTGAAGCCTTCGCACGCGACGCGGCCGACGCCCTGGCCAATACCATCACCCTCCTTGACGGGCTCGTGGTGATCGGGGGCGGTCTGTCGGGAGCCTACCCGATTTTTCTCCCCAAGCTGGTCGAAGAGATGAACTATCCATACGACACCATGTCGGGAGTACCGCTCGACAGGATGGAAGTCGTCGCCTATAACCTTGAAGATCCAATTAGCCTGGCCGCTTTTCTAAACTCCGCGTCGGTCGATATCCAGGTGCCGTTTTCAACCAGGACCGTCAGCTTTGACCCTAACAAAAAAATCGGGGTCGGAATTTCACGGCTTGGCACATCCAAAGCGGTTTCCATTGGAGCCTACGCATATGCCCTCGCGAAACTTGACCGTAAACCATGAGATCATTTTCCCAATCTTAAATACAACCCATAACAAAAATTATAATTCTGTTTGTCAATGACCATATTTTTTATTTAACTTTGCGAATCGAATACTTTTTTTTAACAAAAACAAACAAATCCGATCCTATGAAAAAAATTGTACTTTCTTTATTGTTCCTTGCGGCAACTTTCATCACCGTTGCACAGACAGGACAGCGCCAGATGGTGCTTGCTGAAGATTTCACAAGTACGTTGTGTACTTATTGTCCGGGAGCGGCTATGGGTATGGACGACCTCCTTTCAAACGGGAAATTTGTTGCGGTAATCGCTGAACACAGCAATTATGGCAATAACGATCCTTTCAAAAACGTTTATTCCCTTGCCAGGAACTCGATGTATGGCGTATCGGCCTACCCCACCGTAGGATTTGACGGGTTGAAAATGTATTGTGGAGGGAATCATTCCAGCACCATGTACGCCTCTTACCTGCCGTTATACAACTCCCTTATTGTGCTTCCCTCGCCCGTTAACATGACGATGGTTATCAGCCATACCGGTTTAAATTACACAGCTGTAATTACTCTGGTAAAAACCGATGTGATCACCTCCACCAGCAACATCCTCTATTTCTTCGTAACCCAATCCGGTATTACCTATAACTGGGAAGGTCAAACCCACCTGGAACATGTAAACAGGCTGATGGCTCCGGATCAGAACGGTGTTGCCGTTGATTTTACATCCGGGAATACCCAAACCGTCACACTGAACTACGCCATGGACCCCACCTGGCCATTGGCCGATTGTGAATTTATTGCCACCCTTCAAAATAAGGACGCCGGCCAGGGCAACCAGACCGGATCCACAGGCGGATATCCCATCAAAGCCTATCAGGTTCTTCAGACCATCAAACAGGGTGCCATCAACCTTGCCCCTGATTTCACAGTGGCCTCCAACACCGTAGTAACCAACACCCCGGTTACATTTACCAATACCACTACCGGCG
The DNA here is from genome assembly GCA_037133475.1 of Bacteroidota bacterium. GTDB lineage: Bacteria > Bacteroidota > Bacteroidia > Bacteroidales > FEN-979 > CAIVAT01. The sequence continues at coordinate 36,763 of JBAXOB010000036.1, read as the reverse complement.
GTTATATTGGCGTTCCTGAAACATATGAATGGATCTTCCAGGGCGGAACACCTGTTTCCTCCTTTGACGCAAACCCTGTGGTCAGCTATGCCAACCAGGGAACCTATGATGTCACCCTCATCGTGAACAGGGGCGGCCAGATCGATACGCTCGTGAAACCAGGCTTTATCACAGCCAATTTCCCGGTCGGCGTTCAGGAAAACCAAACCGTCATCGCTACCAAAATTTCCCCGAATCCATCCACCGGCATTGTCACCCTCGATGTTTTCAGCGGCAAAAATATTACGGTAAACGTTTCCGTGATCAACTCCATCAACGTTCCTGTATACCAGGAAGAGGGAATCAACTTCACCGGCAGGTTAACCCGCACGATCAACCTCAGCAATGTCGCAAAGGGGATCTATTTCGTGGTTGTTGACCAGGAGGGAAGCAAAACCGTTAAAAAACTGATCATCAACTAATCCTGATCCGTTTACTCCTAAAGGAGGGCTGTCATGATGGTTATCATGACAGCCCTCCTTTTTTTTATTTTTGCCCCCGACAGGCGACGATATTATTTGTAACTTTGTTACTCATAAAATAGACTCATGAAAAAGTTCTTCATCCTCTTCTTCTCCTGCGCCCTGGCAATCAACCTGGTGGCGGGAAATATTGAAAAAGTCTTCACCTTTTCCGGAGTGAAAATAATTCAGAACGGCCAGCATCAATCGGTACTTCTTGACAATACAATGCTGGCCGGCATTACCGGCGAACCGATGCTGCCCTATCACCAGGTAGCCCTGATGCTGCCACCGGGGGAAAAAGCAGTAGATATCCGGATCACCGGGGAGGAGCTGACGGCAATCCCGGGAACCTATGAACTTTTCCCACAGCAGGCCATGCGACCTGTTTCCAAAGGCCCCGACGGGCAGTTCATCAAAAAGGATGAGGTTTACCACTCAGCGGTAAACTACCCTGCCACCCCAACCGGCCACCTGATCAATTCCTACCTGAACGGCTACGCTTTTGCCCTTTCGACCTTCACGCCGGTTATCTATAACCCCGCCGGAAAGTCGGTGTCCTATTATAAAAAGATCACGGTCCATATTACCACGCAGCCGGATGCTGCAGCCGCCAACGCCCTGAAAAACCTCACCTCCTCGGCAAATGCCCTGAAACGGGTCAGGCTGTTTGCCCAAAATCCGGAGATGATGAGCCAATACCCTGTCAAAAACGGACTGAAAACAAATTATAACATCCTGATCATTACCCCGGCACAGTTCCAGGGAGGATTCCAGGACCTGGTAAACTATTACAGCAGCAAGGGGATTACCTCGCAGATCACCACCACCGAAACGATCGGGTCGACGATGAGCGGCCAGGATCTGCAGGAAAAGATGCGCAACTACATCATCGGTGAATACCAGGCCAACGCAATAGAACAGGTGATCCTGGGCGGTGATGTGGAGTATGTTCCCTACCGGGGATTTTACTGCCAGGCATTATCGGGCGGCTCCATCTATGAAGATTACAATATCCCCGCCGACCTCTATTATTCAGCGCTCGACGGCAACTGGAACACCAATGGCGACGCCAAATGGGGCGAACCCGGCGAAGATGACCTGTTGCCGGAACTCTCGGTAGGCCGGATGTCGTTCGGCACTCCGCAGGAACAGGCCAACATGGTGCATAAATCGGTATCCTACCAGGGAAACCCTGTGCAGGAACCCATGAAAACGCCGATGCTGGTTTCAGAATTTCTGTATAATGCTCCCATGACCTGGGGATCCGATTACCTGGAGCTGCTGGTGAACGATCACAACGATAACGGCTATTTCACCCATGGTATCCCCTCTGCACAGAATAACTTAACCCGCTTGTACGACACCCTTATTTCTCCTCCCGAAAATGTTTACAGCTGGAGCATCGGGCAGCTGCTCGCCCAGATCAATTCAGGGAAGTCGTTCATCCACCATTGCGGCCATTCGAACTGGGACTATATGATGCGCCTGTCGAACAGCCAGATCACCAACCAGAACTTTGCGCAGGTCGACGGGGTGACCCACAACTACCAGCTGATGTACACCCATGGATGCATCTGCGGCGCCTTCGACGAATCCGACTGTATTGCCGAACTCTGCACCACCATCTCAAACTTCCTCGTGGCCGGCGTATTCAATTCAAGATACGGCTGGTTTGACCAGGGAACCACAGAAGGCCCCTCGGCCCACCTGCACCGCGAATTTATCAGCGCCCTCTACAACCCGAATCCCGACTCAGCCATTGCGGAACTGGGATCAGCCCACACCATGTCGAAAATCAAGACGGCTCCCTGGGTGGGATTACCCGGCGAATTCGAACCGGGTGCACAGCGTTGGTGCCATTACGACTGCAACGTGCTGGGCGATCCTGCACTGAAGGTCTGGATCGACAATCCCGTTACCGGGACCCGCGAACTGGCCGGCGCCCTCGCCTGTTCACTCTCCCCTAACCCCGCCACCGACGAGGTGAACCTGGCCTATTCGTTAAGAAACCCCTCCGTGGTCACCATCACCCTCTTAAACGCACTCGGGCAGACGGTTTCTACCACCACCTGCGACGAAAAAACGGCAGGAAATCACACCTTTTCATTTAATGTATCAGGATTCACCGCCGGGATCTACTATTGCAGGCTAAGCACCAAAGACAACACCACAACCACCAAACTGATGGTGGTCAGGTAAGCGGTTGTTTTTTCAATTACAGGATAACGCACAGGAGGCTGTCTCAAAATCGTGGGACAGCCTCCTTTTTTCGTATCTGAACTCTAGCGGAAAAATCAAACGTCCTCCCGATTATGGCCTGCTTTTATCGTTGGATCAACCAACATTTCTATTGTGCCCTACTTTGCCTGTTGTGGTGAAAAATGCCTCAACACACCCGAACCTGACAAGGATCAACTGGTTTTCTTAATGATCAGTTTATCAATCCTGTTCCCATCGAGGTCGACAATCTCAAACTCATACTCCTTCCAGTTAAACTTTTCTCCCGGCTTGGGAATATGCTTGAGGATGCTCATCGCCAGTCCGGCAAGCGTATCAAATTTAACCTTGTTTTTATCGAATCCCTGGATATTGAATTCATAGGCAAACTCGTAGAACGACATCTGGCCGTCGGCCAGCCAGCTTCCGTCGTCACGCAGGTTGATCTGCGGTTCGTCGGGATTGGGTTCGTTAAAATCGCCCACCAGCGCTTCCAGGATATCATTCAGGGTGACCAGCCCCACCGTCGAGCCATATTCATCGACCACCAGGCCATAATGGATTTTGTTCATCTTGAAGATTTCAAGCGTCTCATAGGCTGTGAGCGTTTCCAAGACAAACTGGGCCGGTTTCACCTGGTCCTTGATGTCGAAATTTTCGTCACAGATATTGCCCAGGAAAAGGTCCTTGATAAAAATAACCCCGAGTACATTATCCAGGTCATCTTCGCATAAGGGATAGACCGAATGAAGCTCCTCCCTCATCTTTTTTCGCATCACCTCCGTCGTTTCATGCACATCCAGCCATACCAGGTCGGAATGGTGGGTCATCAGCGAGGAGACCTTGCGGTCGCCCAGATGGAACACCCGCTCGACGATGTCCTGCTCAATTTCCTGGACCTCCCCGTCTTCAGCGCCCTCCTGTACCATCGCCTTGATCTCCTCCTCCGTCACCTTCGACTCTTCAGAAGGTTTGATGCGCAGCAGGCCCAGGATAACATCGCCGGCCTTTGACAGAAAGAAGGTGAATGGATAGGTGATATAGGTAAGCGCCAGCAGGGGGCGGATCATCGCCTTGGCGATCCCTTCGGAGTTGATCAGCCCGATCCGTTTTGGCACCAGTTCACCGATCAGCATCGAGACAAAGGTCACCACGATGACTACCAGGGTCAGGGCCAGCGAATGGCTCAAACCGGGATTGAAACCCAGGCTTTGCAACAGGCCGGCCATCCCGTGCGCGATCTCGTCGCTCGAATAGACCCCCGTTAAAATCCCCACCAGGGTAATCCCGATCTGCATGGTAGACAAAATACGGGAGGGTGAATTGGCATTGTCGAGGGCCAGCTGTGCCAGTTTGTCGCCACGCCGTGCATCGAGTTCAAGCCTGGTTTTCCGCGCCGAAACCAGCGAAATTTCAGACATGACAAAGGCCCCGTTGATCAAAAAAAGAATCAATAAAATGATAATTGCGGATATCATGAGATCAAAAAGTTTATGTTTACAGGCAAATATACGAATAAACTCTGCTAAACCGTTCTCCCTGCTGCCTGTTGCATGCTGCCTGTTGCCTGTTGCCTAAAAATTACTGTCTTCCGCCCCTCTCCATGTATATTTTCTTTTATCGTAACTTTGTCTCTAAATGCCCATCCCATGAAAAATCATATCATCATCCCCTTATTTTTTCTTCTCCTGCTTACTTCGCAGGCTTTTCCGCAGCCATTAAGGATGTTGCCCGGGATCACCCCTGCAGGGAAGGGAAAGGTAAACACCAAGGTCGACAACATCGGGTACTGGTCGCGCATGGTTCAGCTTGGGTATGTGAATCCCGCTCCGGTCGTTACGGTTCCTGATGCAAAACACACCGGGTCGGTGATAAGGCCCTGGAGAAATCCGGTTAAACCGGGCCAGGGGATGACATCCCCTGCAACAACCATTCAGGATTGGCACAACCATTCCCCTTTTACACCGCAGAATTCGCCCGATATCCCTGTAACCGCGGAAGCGGGGATTACGCAGACTGAAAATTCGGTATTTATCGACCCTTCGGATGAGGCCGTGGTGCTGAACTCGAACAATTCGACCAGCTGGAAACTTGGAGCCGCACAGGATGTTTATGGCGCCGATGCCCTCTACTCGTACGACGAGGGGCAGGACTGGTCGGGATCGACGCTGGGAACCAATGGTCCTAACAACGGCGACCCATCCACGGCCATCGGGCGCAACGGCTGGTATTATGTCGGCAGGATCACCGCCAACAACGGCCAGGCCGTTTCCTACAGCCAGGACCAGGGGAAAACCTGGACCAGGGTCAATATTGCAAACGGTCCAACCTGGGGCAACGGCCTGCTCGATAAAAATCATCTCTGGATCGACAACACCTTAACCAGCCCATTCAACGGGAACCTTTACGACGCCTGGACCAATTTTATCCCCGGTTCTCCCGACACCAACCAGGTTCAAATTGTCAGGTCGGCCGACAATGGCCTCAGCTGGTCCTCCCCCATGAACATCAGTGCAGCGGCTTCAGCCCTGCAGCTGAACCACGGGGTCAATATCAATTCGGGCCCCAACGGCGAGGTTTATGTTGCCTGGAGTATTTATGACGCCTGGCCCGCCGATGAAAATGCCATTGGCTTCACAAAGTCGCTCAACGGCGGCAGCGTGTTTTTTCCCGCCACCAGGATTATCAGCAATATCAAGGGCATCAGGGCGACCATGACAGGAAAGGCAATGCGGGTCAACTCCTTTCCATCAATGGCGGTCGACAACAGCACCGGGCCGAACCGTGGAACAATTTACATCGTGTGGTCGAACGTGGGCATCCCGGGCGTCAATACCGGTACCGACATCGATGTCTACCTGATCCGGTCGCACGACGGGGGTGCCACCTGGTCGTCGCCGGTTCGCGTGAACCAGGATCCCGCAGGACTTGGGAAACAGCACTTTACCCCGTGGATCACCTGCGACCAGGTAACAGGCGGGTTATGCGTGATCTACTACGACGACCGCAACCTGGCTTCAACCGACGCAGCCGTCTTCGTCTCCTGGTCGTACGACGGCGGACTGTCGTGGACCGACCTGCAGGTAAGCGATTATTCCTTTACCCCTGAGCCTGTTGCGGGGCTGGCCTACAGCTATTTCGGCGATTATATCGGCATCCAGTCGCTCAATATGAAGGTTTACCCTGTGTGGACCGATAATCACAACAACGGGCTGCCCATGAGCTATACCTCACCCTTTAACCTGGGTCCCAATCCAAACCAGCCGTGGGTTACCTACTATTCCAACAGCCTGTCGCCCGTTTCGGGCGGCCCTCCCGTGACCATGAACAACGGCGATTCGCTCTATCTCTCGCTGGGATTGAAGAATGTGGGTGATCAGAAGGCCTTAAGCGTCAACGCGACCCTGTCGGCTGGTTCACCCTGGGTCACCATAACCGACAGCATGGCTGCCTATGGCACCATCGACTCTGCAGCGGTAAAGGTAATCCCCAACGGGTTTACCATAAAAGTTTCAGACACCATCCCCGACAACCAGCTGATCCGGTTCAACCTGCGGGTTACCAGCACCGATTCGGTCTGGTACAGCGAGTTTGCCATCGAATCGCATGCACCGGCCATGAAGTTGCTTGGGCTTACCATTATCGACACCCTCAGCGGGAATCATAACGGGCGCCTTGATCCCGGTGAAACCGTGCAGATCGTGGTTTCGAACACCAACACCGGCGATTTTACCTGCAAGGGGGTTTACGCAAAGCTCACCACCACATCCCCCTTTCTGACCTTTGATTCCGACAGTCTCTATCTCGACAGTATCGCTCCCGGCCAGGTCAGGAAAGCGGTGTTCACCGCCACTGTCAACCAGGATACTCCCGCGGGCAGCGGCGCCGACCTTTTCTACGACCTTCATTCGGGCCTATACCATCTTGACCATTCCTTCCGCGAGATGATCGGGGTCATGATCGAGGACTGGGAATCGGATACCTTTACCAAATACCCGTGGAAACTGTCGGGCACCCTGCCGTGGACGATCACCACCGATATTCCCTGGGAGGGAATATATACGGCACGTTCGGGAGCCATCCCCGATTATACCACTTCGCGGCTTATCCTCACCTATACCTCGGCTGTCGACGACAGCATCTCCTTTCACCTGCGTACCTCCACCGAGGATGGCTGTGACTTCCTGCTCTTTTACCTCGACGGGGTGATACAGGGCCAGTGGTCGGGTGAAACGCCGTGGAGCCGGGTCGCCTTTCCTGTTGCAGCAGGCCAGCATGAATTCAAATGGTACTACCAGAAAGACCTCTCCTTTTACCAGGGTGAAGACCGCGTGATGGTTGATTTTATTGTCTTCCCTCCGCCGATCCTGCCTTTGGTGACGGCCACGGCCGGCGACACCATCTGTGCAGGCATGAAGGCTTCGCTCCAGGCTACGGTACAGCGAACCGACTCGCTGAAATGGATCACCACCGGGGATGGCGCTTTTGAGAACGACACCCTGGCTGTGACGACCTATACGCCCGGAACAGCCGATCAGCTTGCAGGCCATGTCACCTGCCGGATCACCGGTTACGGTACTTATGGCAATACCAGCAGGAACACGGTTATCCGGATCAACCCGCTGCCGGCAACCGCGATATCGGTCTCTCCCCACGACACTGTTTGCGGAGGACAATCCATCGTACTTTCGACCGACACCGCCGGCATTAAAACCTGGTTATGGATGCCCGGCAACCTGGCGACCCATGAATCAGCCTACGATTCTGCCCTTGCCGGCGGACTGGGCACCCACCTGGTCAGGCTTACCGTTACCAACCGGTTTCAATGCGTCAACCATGATTCGGCCTATATTACATTTAAAGACTGTACGGGGATTCCCGAAGATGAGATTTACACCACCCGCATATACCCGAATCCCGGGAATGGCATCTTTGAGCTCGAACTGAAGGGCGTCGGGCCGGGACCCTTACACCTGGCCGTTAAAAACAGCCTCAGCGAAACGGTGTATGATGAGGAAGACCCGTTGATTTCACAGCATGAACGGAAAAAAATTAATTTGAATTTTCTCCCGGATGGCGTATATTTGCTGAACCTAACAACTGCCCGCGGAACCTCGCTGCATAAACTGATTATCCGGAAATAAACGCTTGAAAAAGCTTGCTGTCATCGCCGTCCTGATCCTCTTCCTGGTTAATACCATTGGCTGTTTTATTGCCTTCAGGTTCAACCAGTACAGGATCCAGCAGGAGATGGTTGCCAGGATCAGGTGCGGGACCTTCCAGGAGAACATCGTCATCCTGAAAATTTTACATCCCGAGCGGGAAAGCCAGTTCCGGCGCATCAAAGATTCCGAATTCTCCTATTTTGGCAGGATGTACGACCTGGTTGCCGAGCGGAAAAACGGCGATACCACCCTGTTCTATTGTCTCCAGGATACGCGGGAAGACGAACTGCTGGCCGATTATTCACGGTTCCTCAGGCGCAGCGGGAATTCCTCCCACAAGGACAATGCCATGCTGGCCCTGTTATACAATCTTTTTACCCAGGCGCTCATCCAGCAACCCTCGCCCGCCGTCCAGGGGCAGGGAATAACTTTTCATTTTCCGGCCTCCACACCGATCATCATCCCGGTTTACCTGGTCCATTTCGCCCCTCCCCCGAAAACCGCCTGATCCATTCCTTCCTTCAATTCACCTGCCGGGATCTGCATCCGGGTTTGTGTTATTTGTCATTGACCCCCTGCATTCCATATGCCGCAGGGAGCATTTGGGAAAGGTTCCTCAAGTGACCGCAAAGCAAACAGGCAGGCAAAGTCAATTTTTTATTAATTCAAAAATATCAATCCATGAAATCGATATACCTTATTACCCTTTTTATCTTATTGAGTTTTTTCACAGGCATGGCCCAGGGGAAAAAAGAATCCCCTAAAATGGCAAAGGATACCACAACCATAAAACTCCTGAACGAGATCGTCGTATCTGCGTTAAGGATCAACATCCCTCTTAAGGAGATCCCGGCAGCCATCTCGGTTGTGACCCCACGGCAGCTGAATTCACTTACCAAAACCATCGCCGCCGACGACGCCCTGCGGCTCGTCCCGGGCGTGAGGATCGACAATGGCACCGGCGGTTCGAGGGTCCACGTTTATGTGCGCGGGCAGGGTGTGTTGACCGAAAGCGGCTTCAGGGGAGTCGGCGTTTTTATCGACGGCATCTCCATCAACACTCCTGGTGGCTTTGCCCCCGACTTATACGATGTTGACTGGGAAACCGTTAAAAATGTCGAAGTTGTCAAGGGCCTGGCCGCCTCCATGTACGGGGCAGGCTCCACCGGCGGGATCATCAACATCACCACCAAGGATGGCGGCGACAAACCCTTTAACGCCAGTCTTTATACCTCTGCAGGTTCAAACGGCTTCTGGAAGGTCCTCGGGCAGGTCGACGGCACCCAGGGAAATGTGAACTACCGGGTCTCCTATTCCCACATGCAGGGCACCGGGTATCGCATTCACCAGGCCTACATGGGCGATAATTTCAGCGAAAAACTCACCTGGACACCCTCCGCAAAATTAAAGGTCACCCAGCTGCTCACCTATACCAGCTACTTTAACCAGAACTCCGAGGGAATCAACCTGGGCCGTTATGATACCATAGGTCATACCGCAGCCAACACCGATGCCATCCGGTACAACGAATTCCACAAAACCCAGCGACTGACCGGGGCAACCACGGTAAAATATGATTTTGCCAGGAACCAGGACATCACGGTAAAGGGATTTATGAGATTCAACAACTACCGCGAAACCTCCAACAACGGCGACGACTACAAGCCCTACGTAAACCCGGGCATTTCGGCACAATACAACCTCCATTTCGGTTCTGCAAAGGTGTTCAACCACCTCAGCCTTGGAGTCGATTACCAGTCGATGACCATGACCGAACACATGTTTGCCGTACCCAGCGGGGATTCCATCAAAAACAACCGGGTTGACAGCCACTGGAGTGAAGAATCGTTTGACATCAACAAGATCCTGATCAACCAGATCATCCGCCAGAAGAGTACAGGCTTGTTCCTGATCGACAAAGTTGACCTTTTCAAAAAACTGTTTGCAACCCTGAATGTTCGCTATGATTATGTTTACAATAAGCTGGATTCAGCCTCCCAAAGCGACAGCAAGACCTTTGAAAAACCCACCTTCCGTTTCGGACTGGCCTATGACCTTGCAAAAGCAGCCAATATCTATGGCAGCGTTGGTACCGGCTTCCTGGTTCCCACCGAAGACGAGCTGTATAACAATCCCCTGCAATACGGCGGGTTCAACTCATTGATCAAACCATCAACCTCCTTTGGGGGAGAAATCGGCGTAAGGGGAGAAATCGGCAAGAACTTTTATTATGATGTAACCGGCTTCAGCATCAGGTCCAAAGATGAATTCTACCGCTACAGTGTTCCCGGAAGGGGCAACAACACTGCCTTTTATGGTAATATGGGCGAAAGCAACAGGTGGGGTGTGGAGGCATTCTTATCCTATTCACCGCTCGATTTCCTGAAATTTGATGTCGCCTATACCTACTCCCATTTTCAGTACACCGCCCCCGACAGCGTGAATGGCCACTGGATCCCCCAGTGCCCCGAGCATATGCTCACAGCAGAGGCATCTGTGAAGTTCCTGAAACATTTTACTGTAACAGTCAATGCACAATACCAGTCGAAATGGTGCATCCAATCAGATAGCGCTGTATACAACCATTTCAATGAAAACGGTAAAATCCGTAGTTCCTGGGTTAATGGCTTCACCGTGTTCAATGCCAGCCTGAATTACGGATGGAAGCTTGGAAACCTCAAGGGCGACCTTGGATTTTTCTGCAAGAACATGTTCGACGAACAGTACTTTGGCTTCACCGAGCCCAACAATGGTCCTGATTACAACAGCTTCCAGCCCGCTCCTGGCAGGGAATTCTTCGTAAGCCTGCGACTGAAGCTATAGCTGAATAACCACGGCGCTGGCTGATACCAGTTCAACGAGGACCTCCCCGGGGCCCTTTATGGTTCCTTCGCGATCACGGCGGTTTGTTTAAACTGCCGTGGTCACAGGGTGAACGATAAGGGGCTTTTTAATGAGGGATTACGCATTGTCCTTCTCAGGTTCCTCTTCAAATCGGGCTTTGGCCTTGTAGATAAACAGGGCCCTGAGTTTATCCCAGAAATCGCCGCCAAGGACAAATAAACTTGAGAGGAAAACCACATCGGAGGCGACGATGATGATATACCTTGTCTGCAGGCTGATGGGGATGAGATGCGGCATGAAGGAGATCATGTAGTTGGGCAGGAAGGGAAGCACAAACATGAACAGCCCGATGTTGTAACGCAGCGGCGTAACCTGGTGGGGTTTTGCCACCCGGTGATAAATATAGTGCATTTTATACTGGATCCAGACATAGGAGGATTTCCCGAGGATGGCAATACTTGCAATCTTCATCAGCGGGGCGCTGATCCAGAAAGCGGCCAGGATAAACCCCTTCCAGAAATGATTTACCACAAAACCCTTCAGGATCAGCCCTGTGGGAAGCATGAAAAAAGAGAAGATAAACACGGTCAACCCGACATAAAAACGGATCCCCGGGTTTTCGGGTCTCTTCATTTCTGATGCGGTGGGACGATGAATGAACATTGCAGTAATTTATTTTGCAAAATTAATAGTTTTTCCGATATCGTGCGTGGTAACGCCTGGCACGTGATGTGCAAGAAACCTTAGCGACAGGTTTTTACACGAAGAACATGACGACCCCCAAAACGGCGATCAGGGCACCGGCAACCTCCTTTACGGTAACCTTCTCCTTGTAGAGCAGGATCGACGGCGGGATGATCAGAACCGGCACGATCGACATAAGCGTGGAGGCGATCCCGGTATCGGCATATTTGATGGCGATCAGTGAGAAGGAGACCCCGAGGAAGGGGCCGAAGAATGCGCCGAGGGAGAGCTGCAGCATCGGCTTGCGCTTGTTGAGGGCCCGGTAGGCATGTTTCCAGAATCCCATCACCGTAAATAAAATGGCAAAGCCGGCCACCCCGGCAATGATCCTGATCTGGGTGGCGGCAAAGGTGTCGTAGTCCCTCATCCCGACTTTGCTGAGCACAAGCCCGGCTGCCTGGCCTACTGCGCCTCCCAGCCCGAGAAGGATACCCCATACGGGGTAACTGAACTTCACCTTTCTGAATCCCCCGTTACTCTCGGCCTTGGTATGCCGTTTGAGCACCACCAGGGCGATGCCGGTGATGGTGAGGATCATCCCGATCCAGCTTTTCCACGAGAGGGTCTCACCCAGCACGATCCAGCCGATGAGGGCTGTCAGGGGCGGAGCCAGGGCCATAAGCAGCATGGAGATTCGTGCGCCGATGACCACAAAGGCCTGGAATAGGCACAAGTCACCAAAGACAAAGCCGATCAGCCCGGAAAGACCAAGGAACAGCCAGGTTCGGGGAGTTGCATCCCATGGCAACAGGTAACCCCGGTAGAAATAGACAAAGATGGTCAGGAAACAAAAGCCGATGGCCAGCCTCAGCAGGTTTACCACCATCGAACCGATCTTCCGGCTGGCGGCTTCAAACGCCAGTGCCGTAATGGTCCAGAAAACGGCGGTCAGTAAAGCGGCTAATTCGCCGGTATGATTCATCAACACTATTTCCTCCTTTTTATTTTCGTGCAAGCCACTCTTCCGGATTCTGGATCACCTTACCCCGCCAAAGTTCAAAATGCAACTCGGATTTTAGTTCGCCGGGATTGGCATGTACCTTGCCGATCGCCTGCATGGCCTGAACCTCCTGGCCCTCATGCACGCGCACCTCGCCGAGGTTGGAATAGACGGTAAGGTAATCGCCGTGACGAATGATCACCACGTTGTTCAGCAACGGGAAGGAGACGATACGGCTTACCCGTCCTTTGAAAACAGCCTTGACCAGCGACTCCTGCCCCGTCATGATGTCGATGCCGTTATTTTGAACCTTATAATGTTCGAGTACCGGGTGAAAGTGCTCGCCAAAGCTGCCTGAGACGATCCCCTGGTCGCAGGGCCAGGGCAGCCGGCCCCGGTTGGCCGAGAAGGATGATGATAAGACCAGCTCCCCCTGGGTCAGCTCCATTTTTTCCTCGTGTGCCGGCGTTTTGGAGCCCTTTGCCAGGGTCTTCGTTTTGGCGTTTTTTTTTCGCAGGCGTTCCTCTGAAGCCTTTATATCAGCGGCAATCAGTTTTTCAATTTCAGCTTCGAGTTTTTGCGCTGCCTGCTGCTTTGTTTTCAGGGTGACCAGCAACTCCTTTTCCCTGGAGGAGAAGGCTTTGACGGCATCAGCCTTTTCCTGTTTCTCCTGGTCCAGCTTTTGCTTTTCCACGCGTTGCGACTGAACCAGGGTAAGCTTGTTGGTTTTTTCGGCCTCCAGTTCCTTATGGTGGCTGGCAATGGCCCGTTGGGTCGACTCAATCCTGGCCGCCTGGCTCCTGCGGTAGGAACTGTATTGCTGGTAATACTTCAGGCGCTGGTATGCCTGGTTGAAATCACGCGACGAGAAGATGAACATCATCTTGTTGTGGCCGTTCATGGTCCTGTAGGCGTAGTAGATCATGCGCGCATACTCGTTTTTCAAATCCCGGAGTTGCTTCGACATTTGTTCGATCCGGAGATTCTCGACCGAGATCTGCACCTCCACATCATCGAGTTGCATATTGATGGCATTGATCAGCGCCTGGCGGCTTCTGACCTGTTTTGCCAGGATTTCGAGTTTGTTCAGCGAAGCCTGTTTGTTTTTCCGCGTTTTATCCAGCAGTTCAGTGGCATAACGGATCTCGCTTTCCAGCTGTTTCCTGGTTTGAAGCAGTTTTTCCCGCTCCTTTGGAGTATGCGATTGGGCCGACAGGAACGGGTTGGCACAAAATACCATCAGCAGAAGGTTGACAAATGTAATTTTGCTGAATAGGTATTTCCTTCTGCTCATGGGTATTGCTTTTTCTATTTAGATCGCCCGTAACTTGCCGGGATCTTGAAAGGAAATAACAGGGGCGTATCGATCACCATCTTTGAGAAATCGGCCTTGATCCTGATCGTATTATCCGCCCAGATGGTATAGGTCATCTTTTTTGGGAAAAGCTGCTCGCCGATTTTCTCAAAAGTGTTATAGGTTGATTCGAGTTTGATGTTGTCGCGGCGGATTTCTTTAATGTCGACATGGGTTATTTTGAAATTTTCGGGATCCAGCCAGATGTTCTGGATAAAGATCCTGAGTTTTTCCTGGCTGTTGCGGACAAATTTCCTCAATTTAAGGCGTTCGCTGGTGGCCAGTTTGTATTCACCGTGGTCGATGGAGGCCCTGAATTTCCCTCCCTCATAAAACTGCAGGTCGTTGCCGAGCAGGATGGCCTGCATCAGGTCGTAATCGATGTTGGTGTTAAGAAACTGGTTGACATATTCGTAGTCGCCGATAAAATAGGTATCGTTCAACCGGTTGATCAGCTTCACCGAATCCTGCGAGATCATCAGCCGGATGGCCTCGATGCCCAGCATGGGGGTAAGTGAAATCCAGATCAGGCTGTCCTTGCGGATACGGATCTGCCCGCTGAAGGAGTTTTTCTTTCCCTTGTTCGAATATTCTGCCGAAAACTTGGCAGAAAACCAGTCGAATTTAAGCTCTTTTTCTTTCAGTTTTCCGAAGAGAAAATCAGCGCCCTCTTCTTTGAGAGGTGCTTTTAATGCTTTGCGTGCGGGACTGCAGGAGGAGAGAATGAGCAGCGGGACAAGGAGGAGCATGAGAATCCTACCCGTAAAAATTGAATTTCGGATCATGAATTATTGATGAAGTTTTTTATCAGCGATTTTCTTGTTGAGCAGGTCCGATCCCGGTCCCTTTACCTTTGCACGGTTCCAGTATTCCAGGGCCATTGATTCATCTCCCAGTTTAAAAAGCACATCTCCGTAATGTTCCAGCACTTCGGCACTGGGTGCTTCCTTGCTTTCCACCGCCTTTAAGATCCAGTCGCCCGCTTCCCGGTATTTCCCCAGTTTGTAAAGCACCCAGCCATAGGTATCCTGGAAAGAGGCATTTTGCGGGTCCAGTTCTACCGCCTTTTTGGCCATCTTTTCGGCCTTGTCGAGTTCGGTTCCGCGAATTGACAGATAATAGGCATAGTTGTTTAAAACATAGGCGTTATCCTCCTTGAGCGACAGCGACTTTTCATAATCCCTGAACGCCTCCTGCTCATTCTTCAGGGAATGGTTTGCATCACCCTGGTACATGTAGAATTGTGAAAGCAGGTCGTTGTCATCGACCACCAGCTTGGCGCCGGAATTCAGCAGCCTGAGGGCCTCTTCGTTCTTTTTAAGCTGGAGGTTCGCCAGTCCTGAAAACAGGAATGGGATAGGCTGCTCGGGGAAGAGTTCAATGGCCTTGTTCCCGTAGGTTACCAGGTGGGCATATTCCTCCTGCTGCAGATCCAGCCTGAGCACCTGTTCCCATACGACATACCTGCTGCTGTCGAGCGAGAGCACCTTGAGGAAGTTCTCCCTGGCTTCGGCGTACCGTTTATCCTGCGTAAGCAGATCCCCGTAAATGGAATATACCTTGGGATCCTTCGGATGGGTGGTGATCAATATTTTTGACAGAGTAAAAGCCTGGTCTTTCAGGTCATTGAAAATCTGGTTTACGTTGTAAAACGACAGCAGGATATTTACCTTGGTATCCACATCGAGGTTGGGATTGGCAAAGCCCAGTTTAAGTTCTTCATACGCCTTTGCCTTATCGCCGGTTTTGCGGTAATAGTCGGCCATCGACATATGGATGTAGGCATTGTCAGGATCTGTCTCCGCGATGATCTTGTAAATCTCCAGCGCCTTGGCAGGCATATTGTTCGAGATGTAGAATTCGGCCAGGATCGACTTGTAGCGGCTCTCGCCGGGAAAGGCCTGGATGAGCTTGCGGAGCTCGTTTTCAGCGTTTTTCAGATCATTCTGATGAAGGTAGATTTTTTCTTTTTGAATCGACATCTCCTCCGAAACCCCGGCCTTTTCCTCCACCTTGTCGTAGGTTGCGATGGCGTCGCTGAATTTCTCCACCTGGAGATACAGTGCGGCAAGCTGGTACTGGTAGTCAAGGTTGCCGGGTTCCTTTTCCACGATCTTCTTATAGATTTCGATGGCATCGGCCGGCCGGGATGCGGTCTGGTAAAGTTCGGCCAGGAAGAGCGCATACCATACATTCCCGGGATCCAGGCGGGTAGCCTCCCTGCCCAGCCGGATGGCCTCGTCGGCATGTTTCTGCATCGATTCGATGCGGGCCAGTTCAAAGCAACCTACCGGGTCGTCGGGGTAACGGCCAACATACCTGCGGAACATCTCACCCGCCCCCTGGAGATTCCCCATGATGGCCTCTTTTTTGGCGTCGATGAGCATCGACGGGTTGCCGGGGTTTGGTGCAACAGACTCCTCCTTTTTCGATTTTTTCTTCTCCTTTTTCTGATGTCCGGGATTCGTAACCCATGGGAGGGTCCCGGGCAAATCCTTCTCCCCCGCGATCGCGGTAAAGCCGACCGACAGGGCAAAAAGTATGATAAGGCTGTATATTCTCATTCGTAACGTTTAATTCGTAATTAGTACTTATTTGGTCCCGGTGTGTCCGAAACCGCCAGCTCCGCGCTCAGTAGCCACCAACTCCTCCACTTCCACCCAGTCGGCCTTTTCGTGGGCGGCAATGACCATCTGGGCAATCCGCTCCCCGTCGTCGATTGTCACCTCCTGGTCAGAAAGGTTGACAAGGATGATCCTGATTTCGCCGCGGTAATCGGCATCGATCGTCCCCGGCGTGTTGAGCAGGGTGATTCCCCGTTTCAGGGCCAGTCCGCTGCGGGGCCTGATCTGTGCTTCATACCCTTCGGGAATTTCAATGAAAAGCCCGGTAGGCACGAGCCTGCGCTCCAGTGGTTTCAGAACGATGCTGGCATCCAGTTCGGCCCTCAGGTCCATCCCGGCTGATGCCCGGGTTTCATAGGCGGGCAAAGGATGTTTGGAATGGTTGACAATCCTGATCTTCATAGTGATATGGTTGGCGGCAAAGGTAATAAAAATCCTGCTACCGGGAACGGGCAAGCCCTGGCTTTTCCACAAGAAAAACCCCGCCGGCAAACACTGCCAGCAGGAGCGTATGGAAGGCAATGCGCAGGATCGTTCCATCTATAACGACATAAATGCTGATAATGTATAACAGGAGCGAAAATCCCAGGTATCCGAAGAATTTGGAGAGGTTGTATTTTACCGGGAAAAAATGCTGGCCGACCAGGTACGACAGCACCATCATCATGCCGTAACAGATAAAGGTAGCCCAGGCCGATCCGAGGTAACCATGGATCAGGTGGTCGGCCCCCAGGGGGATCCACCAGAAGTTCAGGATCAGCGTGATGATGGCTCCTGCCACAGAGAGCCATGCCCCCCAGAGGGTTTTTGATATCAGTTTATACCATATCGACAGGTTGTAATAAACACCGAGGAAGAGGTTGGCCAGCATCAGGATTGGGATTACCACCTTGCCTTCCCAGTAACGTTCGCCGATCAGGTACCGCATGACAAAATCGTCGAGGTAGACCATCGTCGCAAGGAAGATAAAGGAGACCGTGATGATGAAATAGTCCATGATCCGGGCATAGACGATTTTGGCATTCTTCTCTTTGGCCTGCGCAAAAAAGAAGGGTTCGGCGGCATACCGGTAAGCCTGGATGAAGATGGTCATCAGGATGGAAATCTTATAGCAGGCGCTGTAGATTCCCACCTGGTATGAGGATATGTCTTTGGGCAGCAGGTACCTCAGCAGGAGCCTGTCGAAAGTTTCGTTGACGATTCCCGCCATACCTGCGAAAAGCAGCGGCAGGGCATAGATCAGCATGGCCCTGAGCAGTTTTTTATCGAGTTGCCACTTCATCCCCGTAAACTGGGGGGTCAGCAGCAGCAGGGTGACCGAACAGGAGATGACATTGGAGATAAAGATATACTCGATACTCCAGCCGGGCCGGTAAAAAAGGTTAATAAAGCCATGGATGAAACTCCACGATTCGTGCCGCAGGGCGTAGGGGCAGAACAGGATGAAATAGATATTCAGCCCGAAGTTTACCAGGATCCCGGTCATGTTGATCCAGACAAACTTTGCCGCCTTGTTTTGCGCCCGAAGCCTGGCAAAGGGGATCTTGGAAAGGGCATCCATGACGAGGATCCAGGCGAACCACAGGACATATTCGGGGTGGCTGCCATAGTCAATCCATACCGCAATGGTTTTTGAAAACAGGGAGGCCAGCGCCAGGAACACCAGCGATGAGAAGACCAGGGAGATCATTCCCGTACTGAATACCTTCCCCTTTTCCTGATCCGCGGCGTTTTCGTTGAATTTGAAGAAGGCCGTCTCCATCCCATAGGTCAGCATGACCATCAGGAAGGCCGCATAGGCGTAAAACACGCTTACCGTGCCATATTCCCCCGGCGGCAATACCCTGGTATATAGCGGAACCAGCAGGTAACCCAGTACCCGGCCCAGGATGCTGGAAACACCGTACACCGCCGTCTGCCCTGCCAACTTCTTAAAAGGATTCATTGACGCAAAGATATTGGTTTTTCCATTGCCCGCATAGTTTGCATTGCCTGCATTGTTTGCATTGCCTGCATTGTTTGCATTGCCTGCATTGTTTGCATTGCATGCATTGTTTGCATTGTTTGCATTGCCTGCATTGTTTGCATTGCCTGCATTCCCGCATTCCCGCATTCCCACATTCCCACATTCCCACATTCCTGCATTCCCACATTCCAGCATTCCTGCATTTTCCTTACTTTTGCCCCGTGACTAAAAACAAATATTACGTAGTGTGGCAGGGCAAAAGGCCCGGCATTTATGAAAGCTGGCCCGACTGCAAGAAGCAGGTCGACGGTTTTGAAGGAGCAAAGTACAAAGGGTTTCCGACCCTGGAGCTGGCAAAAAGCGCCCTGAATGATGATCCCCGGCGGCACATGACCAAAAACCCGGCAGGACCCAGGAAAGTTGTTTGTTCCAACCCTGCCATCGGCGTTCCCATTGCCGACAGCATCTGTGTGGATGCTGCCTGTGCTGGCAACCCGGGTATCCTGGAGTACCGCGGGGTCGACACGAAATCGGGGGCCCAGCTTTTTCACATGGGACCCTTTCCACAGGGGACTGTGAACCTGGGGGAATTTCTCGGCATCGTTCATGCCCTGGCCTTTCTGAAACAGCGCGACATCGACTGGCCGGTTTATTCCGATTCCCGCACAGCCATTGCCTGGGTGCGCAAGAAGGCCATCAACACCAACCTGGCCGTATCGCCGAAGAATGCCAAACTTTTCGAACTTGTCAACCGTGCCCTCGTATGGCTGAAGGAAAACCAATGGCCCAACAGGATCCTGAAGTGGGAAACTGAATACTGGGGAGAGATCCCCGCCGATTTCGGCAGGAAATAGCCCTCCCAGGCGTGCCACGTGTTATGGGCCGGTTTTGGCTGGTCAGGCCGGGCCACAACTTCATAACGTTGCATAAAAGGCATCCACCATGTGATTTACATGCTCCCCCCCCGGCCCGTTCAGCACCGTGATAATGTCGAACCTGACCTCCCCCGGGTGCCTGCGGTACCTGGCATAGGCATTGGCAGCCCTGACCATGATCTTTTGCTTATTCCTGGTCACGGCAGTTTCGGGATCGGCAAAGATCGCCGAACTCCGGGATTTCACCTCAACGATTACCAGGAAGGTGCCATCGATGGCAACGATATCGAGCTCCTCCTTCCCCCAGCGCCAATTCCGGTCAAGAATACGATATCCCTTTCTCTCCAGCAGGGCAACGGCCAGATCCTCGCCTGTTTTGCCCATTCCGATGTTATCTTTCATATTTTACCCCTTTGTTTGATACAGAAAACTGGTTGATTCTTTGCTGACCCGAAGGGCCACCACCATCGCCGATGGCCGGGCATTTTCGATTGGTGCTCTATTTTCAGGCCAAGGGGAAATACCGGTCCAGGCACAATGGCAGCCAGGTATTTTTCCTGGTTAATCGGCTTTTTCGTAAAAGGTAAATGGGGTGTTGATAAAAAAAGAGGATCAGAGGAACTCCACCACAATCTCTTTTCCGACACTGAGGCGCAGCTCCCTGCCCATGACCAGGGCAAGGTTGGTATGAAGGTGGCCGGCAGGAAAATCGAAGCAAACCGGGAAGTGGTAATCCCTTACGGCATCGGCGATGATTTCGTTGGCGCTTTTTCCAAAAGGGATGACATTGTCGTTCATCTTGCCCATGCCCCCAACGATCAGTCCCCGGATGTTGTGGAGTTTCCCGGCCCTTTTCAGGCTGATCATCATCCTGTCGATATGGTAGAGATATTCGTCCACATCCTCCAGGAAGAGGATCTTCCCGGTGGTGTCAGGTTCTGAGGCAGAGCCCGTGAGGCTGTATAGGATCGAGAGGTTTCCCCCGACCAGCAGACCCTGGGAGGTGCCTTCGCGCGACAGGGGTGTTTTGGGCAGGGAGTAGGCGATAGGTTCCCCGCACAGGGCATTCATCAGGGTAGCCACCGCGGGGTCGGTTTTGTCGCTTTTAATGTTGACGGGCATGGTGGCATGCAGGGTCTGGACATCCAGTTGCCTGTGGATATGGGCATGCAGCACGGTGATGTCGCTGTAGCCGACGATCCATTTCGGATTCTGCCTGAACCTGGTGAAATCGAGGCTGTCGATAATCCGTGCGGTACCATAGCCCCCCCGTGAACAGATAACGGCCCTGATCTGGTCGTCATCAAGCATCATCTGCAGGTCGCGGGATCGTTGTGCGTCGGTGCCGGCAAACTGCTGGTGGCGGCTGAAGACATGCGTGCCCAGTACCACTTCCAGGTCGTGCCGCTGAAAAAAGCGGATGGCCGGGTGAACTTCATCAAATGTGATGCTGCGGGCCGGGGATACGATCCCGATCTTGTCGCCTTTAACCAGGTAGGAAGGGTGAATCATGGATCAAAAGTAACGAAAATGAATCACCCCTGGTGAACAATCCCAAAATTTCTCCCGCTCTTTCAGAACAGGGCCAATTGGACGACCTCCTCCCTGTTGTCGGAGACTGGAAAGGAGATTTCAGGAATATTGTATCTCTGGCGTAATTCCGCCTTCAGCGCCCTGACCTTTTCCCAGTATTCCATGCTTAGCTCCGAACCCGGATACAATTCCCGGTAGGGGGCCACCAGTTCCGGAAAATTCGTCCCCAGGAAACGAAGGAACTTCTGCTTTGTACTGCCGCGAAGGTTCAGCGGCCAGGCTGAGAGGCCCGACAGCTTTGCCCGCGCAGCACGAAGGTAGATCTCTTCCAGGTTTTTCCTGTCATCGTTGATCAGGGGCAGTACCGGTGTCAGCATGACGCTGGTGGTGCACCCAACCTTGCCGCACGCCTCCAGCACCCTGAACCGTTCTGCTGCCGGCGCTGCGCCGGGTTCGACAGCCTGCCGGAGTTTCTCATCCATCATGGTGATGCTGGCTCCCACATAAACCGACGTTACCTTTGCCAGTTCGCTTATCAGGTCAAGGTCGCGCAGGATAAGGGCTGATTTGGTGGTGATGACCACCGGATTTTTGTGTTTTATCAATACTTTCCAGATACCGGGCATGAGTTTCATCTCTGCCTCCGCAGGCTGGTAGCCATCGGTCACCCCCGACAGGTTGATGCGGGCATGGCGCCATTTGCGTCGGCTCAGCTCGCGGTCGAGCATGGCGGCCACATTGACTTTGGCATAGATCTCCCCGAAGAAATTTCCCGAACCAAGGTATTCGTGTGAGTATTGGGCAAAACAGTAACGGCAGCCATGACCGCATCCCCTGTAAACATTCACATCCCAGTTGCAGGGCATTTCGTTTACATGGTAATGAAGCGCCGATTTTACGGTTATCTCCTTCAATGGCATCTTCGCGGCATCACTGTTTAATGTTTCCAAAGGCTGCTATTCCTGTTTTTTCAACTCAATCTCGACCGCCAACCAGAACCCGTGCCCCTTGCCCCTGCCTGTCAATCCAGGCGGACGAGCAGCCTTCCGGCGACAAGCCGGGAAGCAAGTCCCTGATTAAAATCTGATCATTATCGCGGACACAATATATGGTTTTCCGGGATAAAGGCAAGGAAATCCGGCATAACAAAACACCTCCTCCCACAACCACCTGGAAAAGAAGCAATAACAGGTATCAGATTTAATTTTTTCCAGTATCAGCATCAGTGCTTCACCAAAAAACGGAGCCAATTTTTATCCCTCTTTCTTTGCACTTCCTGCATTGTTTGCATTGCCTGCATTGTTTGCATTGTTTGCATTGCCTGCATTGTTTGCATTCCTGCATTCCAGCATTCCTGCATTCCAACATTCCAGCATTCCAGCATTCCCGCATTCCCGCAGATATTTCTTATCTTTGCCCTTTGTTTTCAGCAGATACCCATACCCAGATCCTATGAGCGACAAACCTGTTTATAAACGATATACCGTCACCTCCGCCCTGCCCTATGCAAACGGGCCGATCCACATTGGTCACCTGGCCGGGGTGTATGTTCCTGCCGACATTTACGTACGTTTCCTGCGGATGAACGATGAGGATGTGATCTTCATCGGCGGGTCCGACGAGCACGGCGTGCCGATTACCATCAAGGCATTGCAGCAGGGGGTAACGCCACAGGATATCGTTGACAGGTATCACGGCATCATTAAAAAATCGTTTGAGGATTTTGGCATCTCGTTCGACATCTATTCCCGCACCTCCGGCAAGACTCATCATGAAACCGCTTCGGCATTCTTCCGCAAGATGTTTGAGGCAGGCCAATTTATTGAAAAAGTTTCGGAGCAGTATTTCGACGAGGCCACCGGGCAGTTCCTGGCCGACCGCTATATCACAGGGACCTGTCCCCACTGCGGTTTTGAAAAGGCCTACGGCGACCAGTGCGAAAAATGCGGCACCACCCTGAATGCCACCGACCTGATTGAGCCGAAATCGGTGCTGAGCGGCAACCAGCCCGTGCTGCGCGAAACCAGGCACTGGTTCCTTCCCCTCGACCAGTATGAGCCCTGGCTGCGCGAATGGATCCTTGAAGGCCACAAGGATGACTGGAAGATCAATGTTTACGGGCAGTGCAAGTCGTGGATCGACCAGGGGCTTCAGCCCCGCGCCGTTACCCGCGACCTCGACTGGGGCGTAAAGGTCCCTGTTGCGGGGGCCGACGGCAAGGTGCTTTATGTATGGTTCGACGCACCCATCGGCTATATCTCCGCCACCCGCGAACTGACGGCTGACTGGGAAAAATACTGGAAAGATCCCGAAACCAAGCTCGTCCACTTTATCGGCAAGGACAACATCGTGTTCCATTGCATCATCTTCCCCGTGATGCTGAAAGCCGAAGGAAGCTATATCCTCCCCGAGAACGTACCTGCCAATGAATTTTTAAACCTGGAGGGGGAGAAAATCTCCACCTCGCGCAACTGGGCCGTGTGGCTGCACGAATACCTCGAGGATTTTCCCGGCAAGCAGGATGTGCTGCGCTATGTGCTCACCTCGGCCGCCCCGGAAACCAAGGACAACGACTTTACCTGGAAGGATTTCCAGACCCGGAACAACAGCGAACTTGTAGCCATCCTGGGCAACTTTGTAAACCGCACCATCGTACTTACCCATAAGTATTTCGAAGGCAGGGTTCCGGCAGCAGCCGCACTTAACGACAGTGACAATCTCATGCTGGAGGAGATGAGACTGTTCCCGGGTCGTATCGCCTCGAGCATTCAAAGCTACCGTTTCAGGGAGGCCCTTGCCGAGATGATGAACCTGGCGAGGCTGGGCAACCGGTACCTCACCGAAAACGAGCCCTGGAAGGTTTATACCTCCGACCCCGTACGGGTGGGCACGGTGCTGAACCTTTCCCTGCAGATATGTGCGCAGCTGTCGATCGTTGCAGAACCCTTTCTTCCCTTTTCGGCGGCAAAGATCAGGCATACCCTGAACCTGGGTTCCTATAAATGGGCCGACAGCACCCGGCTGAACTGGCTCCCGGCCGGCCATCCCATCAATGAACCGGAACTGCTCTTTGAGAAGATCGACGACGGTGCCATCGAAGCGCAGGTTGAGAAGTTGCTGAACACACGCAAGGCCAATGAGGCGTTGCAGGCCAAAGCCCCGGTGAAGCCCGGCAAGGAGGCCATCGGTTTCGAGGATTTTTCGAAGATGGACATCCGCGCGGGCACCATCGTGGAGGCGGAGAAGGTAGCCAAAACCGACAAGCTGCTGAAGCTGACGATCGATACCGGTCTCGACCGGCGCACCGTTGTTTCGGGTATCGCTAAATTCTTCAACCCCGCCGACATCATCGGCCGGCAGGTATGTATCCTGGTAAACCTCGCCCCGCGCAAGCTGAAGGGCATCGAATCGCAGGGAATGATCCTGATGGCCGAGAACCCCGACGGTACCCTGTTTTTTGTCACCCCCGGCGAAGGAGCGGTGAACGGGGCTGATGTGAAGTGATGATGATTTTTTTTTCAGACCTTCCAGGTTTTAAAAACCTGGAAGGTCTGAAAAAAATAAAAAAACCCTTCCCCATGAACCACATAATACCCCTGGAACATGGCAAATTCTACCACCTATACAACCGTGGTATCAACGGATGTGATATTTTCAGGGAAACGACCAACTACGAATACTTTTTCGATTTGTATCTCAAACATATCGAACCCATTGCCGATACCTATGCCTGGGTTTTGATGAAAAACCATTTCCATTTCCTGGTGAGAATCAAGGATCTCCCGGCCGCTTCAAATCTGCCAGTTTCTGCCAGCCCTGAGGAGCTGAAACAAAAACCTCCCTACCAGTACTTTTCAAACCTGTTCAACGCCTATACCAAGGCTTACAACAAAAAATACAGCCGGACGGGCAGCCTGTTTGAAAAGAATTTCCGCAGGAAACATATCCATAACGAGGCCTACCTCAGGCGGGTACTCCTCTATATCCATACGAACCCGGTACATCACAGGTTTTGCAAACACCCTCAGGATTACCCCTGGTCCTCCTACCTGAGCTGCATTTCGCTAAAGCCTACTCATCTTCGCCGGGAGGCAGTTATCGGCTGGTTCGATGATGTGGGGAATTTCATCCATTGCCACGAAAGAAAAGTGGATGCCGGGCCTATCGAAAAATGGCTGGAGCTATAATTCTTCTGAAGTTAATTGCCATCCCGGTTCATGAGATTTATTTAGATTTAGTCTGATAATAGATTATATTTGCCGCGATTAGCCTGTCAAAATACTTTGTACGAGGTTAATGGAGTCAGCATTTCTATAAACCTAAAACCAAATCAATGAAAATAAATATAGTATTGACGATTGCGGCGCTGGCTTTTATGGCTGGCGTCTATGCACAAGCACCCGGCGACAAACCGGCACTTGTCGTGGAAAGCATGTACCTGCAGCCAAAGCGGGGAATGGAGGACAAGATGGAGGCTGCCATCAAGGCCCATGACCTTAAGTTCCATCCCGACGGGCCCAATGTGGCCGCGTTGCATAAGGTTGAATATGGTGAAAAAGCGGGCTGGTACCTATGGGTCCTGGGCCCGACGGTCTATGCCGCCATCGACCACCGCCCGGCTAAGGATGGCGGTCACGATGCCGACTGGAGCACCAACGTCGAGCCGCTTATTGAACAGTACGGTCCAACCTCCCTGTGGGATTACAACGACGAACTCTCAACCGGCATGGACAATTTCAGGAAGAGCAGCCACTACGAAGTGTGGGGCGTGAAGCTGAAACCAGGCAGCTATTACCGGTTCAAGGCGTTGACTGAAAAACTGAAAAAAGCCTATGAGTCAATCGGAACAACCAGCATGCTCGTTTTCAACAACCCGGTGCATGACCCGAACATGGCCGATGTTTCTCTCCTATGGAATTTCAGCAGCTATGACCAATGGTCGAAGGATGATTCAACCAGGCCGGCCTACGAAAAGCTATTCGGCCAGGGCAGCTGGCAGTCGATGATCACCGAGTGGACCGATATCACAAAGGATTACAGCTCGGAACTCAGGTCAATCCTGAAATAGGTATTAAATCAATTCTCAAAACAGCCGGGCAGGAAACTGCACCCGGCTGTTTTAGTTTTCAAGAGTGGATTCTAACACTTAGCTGCTGTTTTTACCCCGGATTTCAAAATTTATCTATCTTTGCACCCTGAATTGCGCGAAGCATAACTTTTACTGCGCAAAGTTTCATTTTAACGCTTACCCATTTCAGGCTCCGTAGTTCAATGGATAGAACGGAAGTTTCCTAAACTTTAAATGCAGGTTCGATTCCTGCCGGGGCTACAGATCATTATATAGAAGGCTGACAATCAACATGATGTTAGCCTTTTTTCTTTCTTGGCACAACATAGGTACAACAATCATTATCTACTTGATTATCTGTCACTTATCCATGTTGAACCTTAGTGCCAACAGGTAACAATCTGTGATTCTATTCATTACAATCATATCCTTTCCAATTCATGATTTGTAATTTTATCCTGAATTCGCAAGCATCAGCAGCGGCTATAAAAGATTGATTCCAGGATGAGAATCAGCGTCCTGTATCCATGACTGTTTTTCCAAAAGTATAAATGACAGAAGAGAGCGCCTATAATAGGCACCCTCCTCTGTTCAATGTACTAAATTACAGTTGGCTTGTCGACCACTTTAAAAGTGGCACAGATAAATCATTACAGATCAAGCAGCAAGCCAGTGAACTTTAACCTCATTACACACCTGATCGATCGAATTGATTACTCTCGTTAAATCAGACGGAGCTTGAACAATACGATCACCAAAGATGTCTAATGAAAAACACAGTTCGGGCATCACCAGTTCACCAGGTAATGCCACCTTTTCTTCAAGAAACCTATAAATGACAGCAGCTACTTGTAAAGACTGCTCGTAATCGAATGGTTTCCCCTTGCTGATGTGGATTTTCACGCCTCCAACAACCTTCTTACCTCCTACTTCGCCACGAATTACGATTTCAGGAGCTACTGTAATCTCAACATCAGAAATCTCCACTGTTTTATCCAGTGGCTTGATGGTCGCATAATGCATCGAACGGAGAGTTGATGGCAGTTGTAAGTCAAGAAAGCGCTCAAGTGCTTCAATGGAGGTAGCCTTGTCAGACTGTTGATGCTTCGTAACTGCCTTCCTCGCAGCAAGTGCCTTCAAACCTTCGTAAATGGGCTTGGGATCACAGTTCTGCCGAATGCTTGCTCTAATACATGCTTTAGCCAGCTGGTACCATTGCACCCTAAATTGATCTGGATTCAGTTGCTGCCGGATTATCCTTCGTTTTCCCGCATCTGTTGCAACCCTGAATTCAACTAATTGGTTTATTGATAAGTGATAATCAGCCATAGTCGGGAGATTAACCTTGCGGTGGATATGGGTCGTTCCCGTAAGAATTTTTCTCACGAATTTTACCATCACGCCCGTGAATGACTACCTCTGATCCATTGTTCGTTGCAATTTCTTTTGCTCGATCAATCGCTTGTTTTTGGGTCTCTGTTACCCTTGCCGGTCGGATTGCATTATCCGTCTTTACAGCCCATTTCCCATCATGTGGGACTACATGCACATTCTTTTTCATGCTATGCGTATTAGTTAGTACTATGTGAATTACACATGCACCAGCGACGAAGACAGAAAAAGTTGGTAGTGTTGGAGAAATGCTTACTTTTACACCGCTTTAATTTCTCCCCTCGAATTCAACTTTTCCCACCAGCCATCAGCGCATGATTGGTTGATAATAACAAGTTGGATGCCAAGGGATTTTTTATTATATTTACATGACATTCTGGCGCAAAAGGATGCCATTCAGAGAAATTTATCATACAACACACTGACATATGTCACGAAATGGCATATTAAGCTTTGTGATACAAGAATACTTGATTCTCAGAGTCCAATAAACATTTAAGCAACCGTCCTGGTTGCAGTATTATTTCATGCCTCCCATACACAGTCTGGCATGATCGTTCAATGTGTTTGAAAATAACATCCTGTTGAACTCACCACTGAACCATCGACCGAAAGTTGCCTGCCTTACGTTGAAGTATGGTTCCCTTTTGCTACTTTTACCGGTGAATTACTAACTACCTAAGCGAATGCCTACACTCAACTGGATCGGCAAAGACAAAGTCATCAACCACCATCAAGACGTACCCTTCCGTGTACTTGACCATCAATACGGTTTTACACCAGATGGCAAACAAGATGCACCTGTTAACAGTGGGAATCTCATCATCCACGGTGATAACCTTGAAGCGCTGAAAGCTTTGCTACCACAGTACGAAGCGAAAATTAAGTGCATATATATTGACCCTCCTTACAACACTGGTAACGAAGGTTGGGAGTATAATGATAATGTCAGCGATCCCAAGATGATGAAGTGGTTGCATGAGGTTGTAGGTAAGGAAGGTGAAGACTTAAGCAGACACGATAAGTGGCTGTGCATGATGTATCCAAGGCTACAACTTTTGCGTAAGTTGGTTACTGAAGATGGTGCCATCGTGATTAGTATTGGTTACCAAGAGGTGTTCAATTTCATGTGTATATGTAAAGAAATTTTTGCCAATAAACAGATCGTATGCGTCACTGTTCAAACATCTGGTGGGAAACCTGCTGGTGGATTTAACTATCAGCATGAATACCTGATTTTCATAGTACCAAATACGTTTAATCCCAATCCTTTACTATATGCTGGTGGGAATGAGAGGACTCCCTTTGAGGGGCTTACTCTGGCAACTTTCGATAAAACACAACGACCAAACCAAACGTATCCGATATTCGTCAATACCCTCGACAATAGCCTCGTAGGTGTAGGTGAATCACTGCAAGAACGTATCAAAAAAGGAACTTACGTTGGACCAATGGAAGACTTCGTTTATAACTTTGACGAAGCACCAGAAGGTACTGTTGCAATATGGCCAATTACTAGCAAAGGAAAAGACTGCGTATGGAGATTAATACCCTCGCGACTTTTAAGTGACTGGAATAAAGGGTATATTAAGATTAGCCCTAATAGGATGAGCAATAGTCTGAATAGGTATAGCATACAGTATTTACCAGAAGGAGTTATAAAGAAGATCATAACTGGGGAATTAGTGGTTACAGGAACCGAAGTAAATGCTCCTACTCTCTCTTTTGGAGAGAACAAGACCGTCGGATCAGAAGTCCCCACTATATGGATTGAAAAGTCTTTCTATACAGTCAAAGGCACTACCTTACTCAACACCATCTTTGGGAAGAAAGAGTTCAATTATCCAAAACCATTAGAACTTGTCACTGAAATATTGAGAGCGGTGAGTAGTGGCAATGATCTTATACTCGACTCTTTTTCAGGTTCCGGCACAACTGCACACGCAGTACTTAACCTTAATTTAGATGGTGGTAACCGTAGATTCATTCTTGTTGAAATGGAAGACTACGCAGAAACAATTACCGCAGAGCGTGTTAAACGTGTAATTCAGGGATACTCTGACCGCGAGGGAACCAGTTGCAGTTTTGATTACTACGAGTTAGGGTCTGTATTGTTTGATAATGGCGGTAACCTAAACGACCAGGTACCAGTGCATAGGATCAGAGAGTATGTATGGTACTCCGAAACCCGGTCTGCATATATTGAACTGACTAATGAACAACAGCGAAATCCCTATTTCTTGGGTATTAAAGAGGATACTGGCTATTACTTCTATTATGAGCAGCAACAGTTAACCACCCTTGATTATGAATTTCTTAGTACAATCTACCTCAAATCAGAGCAGTATGTTATCTATGCTGACAACTGCCTGCTTTCGAAAACATTCATGCAGAATAACAACATCACTTTTAAGAAGATTCCTCGCGACATAAGCCGGTTATAGTATGGAACTCAAACCCTATCAGAGCAAAGTAATTAAAGACCTTGAAAGCTATCTTGGCTACGTTCAGAAATACAAGCTTACCGACGTTGCGTTTAAGCATTTTTGGGAAGATCAGGTAGGTCCTTACAACCCAATTACCGATGAAGGAATGCGACCGTATCAGAACAATGTTCCAAATGCAGCGCATGTTTGTATTAAGGTGCCTACAGCAGGTGGGAAGACTTTTATTGCCTGCAACGCGTTGAAGACTATCTTTAACGCATTTGATGCCAGCCATGCGCAAGTAGTTGTATGGCTGGTTCCTTGGAGTAACCTCCTTGAACAGACAGTGCGGAACCTGAGCAACCCAGATCATCCTTACCGGCAGAAACTCAATGCCCTGTTTAACCATCGTGTGGCCGTTTACGAGAAGAAAGACCTGCTTCAGGGATCGAATTTCAGCCCCTCAGTGGTTAATGAACAGTTGAGCATCTTTGTTATGAGTTTTGGGTCCATCCGTGCTGCAAAGAAGGAAGACCGCAAGATATATGAGCAAAATGGAGAACTTGATAAGTTCGTTTCAACATATAATGAATCATTTGTAGCATATAAGAATACGGATGAATCTGCATTGATCAATGTGATCAGGAATCTGAACCCGATCGTCGTTGTAGATGAAAGCCACAATGCGGAAACAGACCTCAGCGTCGAGATGCTGAAAGCTCTCAATCCTTGTTTCATACTTGATCTCACCGCCACCCCCAAAGACAATAGCAACATCGTAAGCATGGTTCCTGCTATTGAGTTGAAGAAGCACAGCATGGTTAAACTACCTGTGATAGTTTATAACCACAAGGACAAGCATGATGTGATCAGTAGTGCGCTCCATCTCCAGCGGAAACTAGAAGCATCAGCACTTGCAGAAGAGAAGGTCACAGGCCGGTATATTCGCCCGATTGTACTGTTTCAGGCACAATCAGCGACCAATGAAGACAACACGACCTTTGAGAAACTGAAAGCCGAACTATTAAAGCTTGGGATCAAGGAGGAGCAGATCAAAATCAAAACGGCCTATAAGAACGAACTAACCGGTATTGACCTGTCGTCAAGAGACTGTCAAGTAAGGTACATCATCACGATTAATGCACTGAAAGAAGGCTGGGACTGTCCGTTCGCATATATCCTAGCTTCACTTGCCGACAAGTCGTCGGCAGTTGACGTAGAACAGATTCTTGGACGCGTGCTAAGACAGCCCTACGTTATTCGACATGCCGATATATTACTGAATGTTTCGTATGTGCTCACGTCATCCGCAAAGTTCAATGATACCTTAGAAAACATTGTCAAGAGCCTATTGAATTCAGGATTCAGCGATAAAGACTACCGGCAGAAGGATGATATGCCCGAAGTCGAAAAACAGCAGGTCACCACAAAGTCACTCGATAATTTCCTGTTTCCGGAAGAAAAGCCGGAAGATGAAGGCATTGACGCCAGGAAGGTCAACTATAGCCCTGATGGTACAGATGCACCGGCAGCAACTACGGTAATCAACACCATCGCCGGTCTTGCCGAACAACAGAATCGTGAACTGGAAGAGCAGATCAACAAGCAGCCTGAGGTTATTGACGACAACTATTTTGCAGAGATGGGAACTAAAGTTAAGCGTTATCGAATCCGTGAAATATTGGTGGATCAAGTCAAGAGGATCACTATTCCACGGTTTTACATTGATGTACCACGTAACAACCTCTTTGAAACCGGGTCAGGACTTGTACCATTAGATGACACCATCCTGCTGACTGGATTCGCCTTGGAGAAGTGTGATAAGAACATCGCCTTTGATGATGTCTCTTCTGATCTCTATAAGGTTGACTTACAAGAAACACGGAAGAATGAGTACTCTCCCTCCTTCACTAAGATTGAAGACCGGATGCTTAAAGAGCCATTGGTCGATTACATTCTCGCTAAGCCAAAGGAGAGCCAGCTCAGAGACCTTGCTGAGGTGGTGATCAGGCTCATAGGAGACATGTACCCGATTCCTGACAGCTCCATAAAACGCTACGTTGAATCAGTCTTCAATGACTTCACCCAAGAGCAGATCGCTGATTTTCTCGCACGGAAATACACTTACGTCGATAAGATCAAACAAAAGATCAAGATACTTGCAGATGTATATGCTGAAGAGCAGTTCAATAAATACATCAAGGTGGGTAAGATCAAGGTTCAGCACGTGTGGAAGTTTCCGGAATCAATCAGTCCTGGAAACCTTGGCCCATCTATTGGACAATCACTATACGAACGTGAAGGTTCCATGAATGGCTTTGAGGAGCGTGTTATCCTTGAATTGTCAAGCCTCTCTAACATCGACTTCTGGCATCGGAACATTGCGCGCAAGGGCTTTGCTATTAACGGCTTTAAGTCAAACCATTATCCTGACTTCATTCTATATACGAAGACTGGTAATGTTATTCTATTGGAAACAAAAGGTGATCATCTTGATGGAACTGACAGCTCAGCAAAGTGTCGTCTTGGGAACCAGTGGCAGCAGCTATCCGGTTCAGGATTCAGTTACTTTATGGTGTTTGATGCCAAACCCATTACCGATTCTTTTACAATCACGCAGGCGAAGGATATGATCAGAATGCTGTAGTATTAAAATGCTTGTTGTTCACAAGATTAACCCTAAAAATAATTGCAAGATAGATATGGCTAAAAAAACAGATGAAAATCAATCATTTTTAACTTTAGGTTGGGAGGTTGATGCGCACTTAAATCCAAAGTATTGGTTAACTGATAAACCAAAAATAGGATCCCAAAAAGAGAATGACATAGTACAAATCCCTGCAAGTAAACTTGGAGCACATACGGCAATAATTGCTCAATCTGGATCAGGAAAATCATTTTTTCTTGGTAGACTAATTGAAGAAATTATGATTAAGACGCAAGCGAGATGCATAATTCTTGATCCTAATGCGGACTTTAAAAAAATTAATGTTGTCGAACAACAGAAACTTTGGACTGAAGCAAAGTATAATACCAAAAGCAGTGAAGGTCGTTTACCAGATATTTCAAGAACTCTTTTTACAAAGTATTGGTCAGGTGTTCCAAAAACAATCAAAACTATTCCTGCTCAGACTAATTCAACCGAAGAAGAGCTTAAAATTGACTGGCAATCAGTTTCGATAGATTTTTTAATAGAAGATCTTAGCTCTACCTTTAGAACACAAGTATACCATTGCCATAAATTCACACAATGCATTGCCGAACTTGTGTCCTATAAAACTTTAAATAAAAAGTATAAAAATCTTGATTTCCTCGAAATCGCCGAAAGGATACTAAGGAAATCAAGATTAAAATTAAGGGAGGAAGTTTCAGCTGAGTTTGTTGTTAAAGAACTTATTGCACCTGTTGAAGAAAAACTTGTGAAAGCGTATGGTTCTATTATGCGATCAACAACTTATGTGGCTAAATACCTTATTGAGAAAAACATTGAGGATGCCATATTTGCTGCTAAATATGTAACAATTGATGCGGTTAAATATTATTTTGGGACGGCACAAGAATATAAATCTAAAGTACAGTTTACAAAGCCAAATAATGAATGGTTTACGGAGGAAGAACAAAATATAAAAAGACTTACTGTAATTAATTTGCCTTCAATCACTGACCAAAGGACTAGATTATTATCAATTAATGCAATTGTATCTTCAGAATGGGAAAACGCCCGTGAAAGGTGGACTTCTGCACTCAATGAAGAAAAAGAAAAGGATACCAGAGTTCCGACTTTCATTGTTATTGACGAAGCTCATAATCTCATACCTGCTGAACCAAGGGGAATGGCTGCCAATGCATTAAGGGAACAATTTAGGACAATAATTGCTGAAGGCAGAAAATATGGACTATTTTTAATCATCGCAAGTCAACGACCAGATAAATTAGATCCTCTTATCCTTTCAGAATGTGAAAATAAAGTTTTAATGAAATTGAGTTCTCAATCCGTTCTTGATTTAACCTGTCATGTGTTTGGACTAGATGATTATGACCCAAAATTGTTAAGTAAATGTCTTGACTTTGAACTTGGACGTGGGCTGCTTTTAGGGCCATGGGTTGATAACATAACCAAGCTATTTTATTGTGCCGCAAGGAGAACCGTGGAGGGTGGACGTAATTTAAGAGCCGAATATTGGGCAAAATCATCAATTCCTGAATTAAATAAAATCAAATAATCGCTTGAGCCTTAACTAATTCATTACTTCACCTGAAAAATCTATCTTTCTGCATTTGATAAATGTATCAACACCAAACCCCTTATAAATATTCATCAGGTTAACTGTAAGATCACCATTAGACCTGCTTCTAGGACACTTACAGAATTCATTTCCTATGAAATAACCATCCTTCAAGAAAGTATAGCTCTGATACTTATTAAACAAGTAATCGGTTAATTCCCCATTATAATCCATAAAAATTGAGTACGCTTCAAATTCCTCATAAACAGATTCTAACAACTGGTCAATAATGTCCTCTGTTATTGGGATTCTGATTAGGAATCCAATTCCCCTAATGGAATACTCGGCAGTAATTATTAACATTGTCGCATTTACAAATATCCCTTATTCATCTTTTAATTATGGTCAGATAATTCGTACATTACTTGTGGTCTGTAATAATGCTCTGCTGATTTGCCTTCATCATTTACTTTATATTTTGTCTTAAAAATCCCTAATCCAATAAGAGTGTCATCACTATAATAATAGCGGTAGAGATATTCTTCACCCCAATTATCCGTACCCATTATTCTATTAATCTGTTCAAACCTGCCCTCCATCCCAAGTCGAATATTGATAGTATATTCAGATTCAAATTCTCTTGTCTTGTTAAGGTAAAACTTATTTATTTTTATGGAATTATCCTGCATTGAGATTTGAGCAATACTGTACAAATCCAATTGTGATTTTTCAGCAAACCTAGTGCCTGGAACTTGGACCTCTGGGAGCAAATTATTAGATATATTAGAATGAATCTTTATAAATCTTTCTTCCAATGTTTCTTTTGGTTTATCCTTAGTCTTTTTAGCAATATCTTTAGCGACAGATGGACTAACATATCCTCCACCAGGCTTTGGGTAATACATTAAAATATAATTAATTTGATCTCCAGTAAAACAAACAATTATTTGTTTATTTAATTTTCTAAGGAGGTTTTCTGAATCATAAAAATCATAATATAGATATACTTTCTTATTATCAGTTAAGTCTCTATAGAAATTTATTGCAATAACTCTTTCATCCCCATTATATGAAATCTCACTTTTTTTTACACTGTTTTTATATCCATATTTAAATGAATGGCAAATTGGTTTATTCCCATAATAAGTTTCAGTATTGGGTGTGCTTTTTGTTACGGGAGTTGAATACGAATAATATTTCATGGAATGACACAACTTGTCCTTATAGTCGAATTCAATCCGCTTATTGAAATCCTGTAAATCTATTATTTTGTGAATAAAGCCATTCTTGTCATAAGAATAACAGTATTCTGAAGTATAGGAAGATGAATCGTTTGGTTTATAATACCAATTTGTTTTTTTAATATTAATAACAGATTTGCTTTTGTGAAACATTTCTGATGTAATTAATTGTTCGTTTGCATCAGCCTCGAAAATTGACAAATTAGTAATGCGGTCGATTGAAAAATAATTCAATCCGTAGATTCTTTCTAATAATTTGATTTGTTGCCTCTGTTGAATAGTTAATTCATAAGTGGAATCTATAACTACTTCTTTGGGTAGTATATTGGTTGTGTCAATTACTTTTTTATCTTTATAGTTATCCTGGTTATTTTCTTTATTTAAAAAATTCCGGCACCCTATCATTATTCCACATATACAAAAAATAAAATACGGATAGAAGGTTCTGCTTGATTTATTATTTTTCATAACTAAAAATATTTCAATACTAATTAGAAAAAATAGGCGTGGCACTAACCCCACCTGATTCAGAGGCACCGCCAAGTGCCCACATCACAAATAAGGAAGCCCACGCCGTAGCATGAGCATTCGCTTATTATCCTGTGATGTTGAAATTTTGGCGGTTTTCTGAATCAGAACAATAGCTAATGCTATATTTTATGGTGATACAGTTCTTACGTCATAGAAGTTTGTTTAACAAAGTAAATATAAGGTCTTTTTTAACCTTCTGTACAGTTGATCTGATATTTTTTTTATTAACTCCCTAATCTGATTAACAAACTCTCATTATGTGAAATTGAAGAGGTTATTCATTTTCCTAGCTGGTATCCTCTTCTGGTCATAATCATAAGCACCAGCAGAGAATGATTCCCGAAGTGAAATTAACCCACTCCGTGAACCTTTGACCGTTCAATATCATGCTTTGATAAGCCTGTCAAACACCCTCTGTGTATATTGCGCTGACAATCCTCCCAGAACGATTGATTTCATCTTTACTTCATCATTGCGGAAATTCTTCAAATTCTGGAAGTAACCGGCCACTGCATTGTAAACACCATAACCATTACCACGTATGGTATCAATTTCAGATGCTTCATGATAGTATTGAACCACACCTTCCACTATATTCGTTTTCCGTGTTGAAAGGTCAACATTGCCAGTTAGAGCCAATAACTTGATTTCCTCTTTACTCAGGAAGGCTCTTGTAATGATGGATTTCATCTCCTGATCCGATACCTTTTTATCATAAAGTTGGCGAAAAGCCAATTCCAGGTTATCCAGGTATTCAGAGTGCATTCCCATGACCAGCGCTGCTTCCACAAACCGTTCCTTAACATTCTGGGTATGCTTGATAAATACCCGGTTAGTGTTGTTGTTGAAGGCAGCATTGAGCGTATTCTGACATACAACCCTCACCGGTGTAAAGAATGCATTAATAGCCATTGAGCCGTCGTGTGAACTGCATAGAATAAGGAAGTTTTCAATTGGCCCATCTCTGCCGATAACAATTTCCTTTGGGAGCTTTGCAGTGATGAACAATACCCCACCTTTTCCAAGGCATCCTGCTGTTTCATAAATCGCTTTACCTTCTCTGGATATTACGCTCTAATTGACCCCTCTTATACGCTTCAAATTGACCCCCCAA
>JBAXOB010000035.1:0-52521 GCA_037133475.1 Bacteroidota bacterium | reverse complement strand
GCAACGGCGCCTGCGCAAGCGTAAGCGACTTCATGGTACTGACGATCTGGAAGGCTGCCATAGCCAATGCAGGTCCGGATGCCACCATCTGTTCAGGACATAAATATGTAGTTACAGGTTCCTCTGCCGTCAATTATTCAGGTTTGACCTGGGTAAGCTCGGGAACTGGCATCTTCGACGATCCCAATACGTTACACCCGACCTATTCACCCAGCCTTGCTGATCTTACAGCAGGGACAGTCACACTGACCCTGACCTCGTCTGGTACTGGTCCGTGCTCCGGTATGTCGGATGATATGATTCTTACGATCACGACAGCCCCGATCGTTGAGGCTGGACCTGATGAGTATATGTGCGTATCAGATGGATCACACACCATAACAGGAACTGCTTCCAATTTTAGTTCCGTACTTTGGACAACCGACGGGACAGGGACCTTTGCAGATGCAACCCAGTTAATAACCAGCTATACGCCAAGTTTGACAGACATCAACCTCGGACATATACAACTATTACTGACTGCAGCTGGTAACGGGGATTGCGCGAGTGTAAGCGATAACATGAACCTGTTGTTCCTGAAAACCGCTACTGCCACTGCAGGGCCCGATGCCATTATCTGCCAGGGCAACACCTACAGTTTGTCGGGGGCGACTGCCACCAATTATTCAAGTATTTTGTGGTCAAGTACCGGAACAGGCACCTTTGTTACCAGTACCTCTCTGAATCCTACCTATATCCCCAGTCAGGCCGATATTTCGACAGGATGGGTCACCCTTACGCTGACTGCCGGAGGTTTAGGCACCTGCTCCAATGCCACCAGTTCGATGCTGCTTACCATCAACCATATACCGGTTGTAAATGCCGGACCCGACGGTGCACTTTGTCCTGCAACGGGATCCTATAACCTGACAGGATCATCCTCAAACGCTTCCTGGGTGCTTTGGTCAACAAACGGTACAGGAACCTTTGCAGATGCCACACAGGCGATAACCACCTATACCCCGAGTGCAGGCGATATTGCTACAGGCCAGGTACAGCTTACCCTGTCGGCCGATGGCGCAGGCACCTGCATGGTTGTCAGCGACTTTATGGTACTGAACCTTTGGACCTCGGCAAACGCCCAGGCGGGACCCGATGCCATCATTTGCCAGGGAGGTACCTATGTGTTTACCGGTGCCACCGCATCCAACTATGCAAGTCTGCTGTGGACAAGCAGTGGAACTGGGACCTTTATTACAAATACCTCCCCGAATCCAACCTATGTGCCGAGTCCCAATGATATTTCTGCAGGATCCGTCACATTGAAATTAACCGCCTTCGGTGCTGGAACCTGCAGCGATGCTACGGATGATATGGTGCTGACCATCGTGCCCGCACCAACGGTGTATGCAGGACCCAATGCAACGCTGACGGCAGGACCCAACAACCTCTACGGTTTTGCTTCCAACTACACATCGTTGCTCTGGACAACCAGCGGCAGCGGAACGTTTGCTGATGCAACCCAGGCTACCACCACCTATACTCCGAGCCTGGCAGATCTTCTTGCCGGACAGATACAGCTTGTTCTCACTGCATACGGGAACACGCCTTGCGGCAGTACCAGCGATCCTGTTGTACTAAGCATATATCCTTTGGTTTCTGCAAATGCCGGACCGGATGCTTCAATCTGCCAGGGCAGCTCCTATACGCTCACGGGCGCTTCGGCTACCTATTACAGCAGCCTTAGCTGGTCGACCAGCGGTACAGGTACCTTCATCACCAATACTTCGCTCAACCCGGCCTATATTCCAAGTCCGGACGATATCGTTGCAGGTGCCGTTACCCTTACCCTGACCGTTGTTGGTTACGGGAATACCGGAACTTCCACAGATGCCATGGTACTTACCATTACAGGTGCCCCGACAGTGTCTGCAGGTGCCGATGGTAATATCTGTTCTTCCTCGGGTGCCTATGGTTTGACAGGCTCCTCCACCAACAGTTCATCAGTGCTTTGGTCAACCAGTGGAACAGGAACATTTGCCAATCCTGCCCATGCAATAACAACCTACACACCAAGTGCAAGTGATATTTCTACGGGACAGGTACAATTGACCCTGACCGCTGCAGGCCATGGTTCATGTGGAAGCGTAAGCGATTACATGGTGCTTACTGTCTGGAAGGCTGCAATCGCCTACGCCGGACCCGATGCATCAATCTGTACCGGCAGCAACTATGTCGTGACAGGTGCCAGTGCGGTTAACTATACAAGTGTATCCTGGGCAAAGAATATTGGAGCCACAGGGTCGTTGTTGAACGCCAATACCTTAACGCCAACCTATATCCCGGGCAGCGGTGAAACAGGCACTGTAACGTTAACCCTGTCGGCAACCCCGCAGGGCAGCGGAACTTGCCCTGTTGCAACAGATGACATGGTAATTACAATCACAGGTCAGCCGGTTGCAGATGCAGGCCCCGGAGGTTCTATCTGCGAAGGTCAGCCATTCACGGTTGCCGCAGGTTCAGCCTCGGTATCCAATGCAGCATCCTTTGTCTGGACTGCCCCCGGACCCGGCGTTCTTACCAATGCTGCGAACAACCTTACACCGACCTATACACCTGCTGCTGGCCAGATCGGCCTTGTCACGCTGACCCTGACAGCAGTCGGAAACGGCGTCTGCGGTAATACTTCCGACCAGGCAACCATTGAATTCAAAGCCAATGCGGTGATTGCCTCGCAACCTGCCGGCGCAACCATTTGCAGCGGTTCAAACCATCTCATGACGGTTATCGCCTCCGGTGGAAGCAGCAGCCTGTCATACC
Organism: Bacteroidota bacterium; assembly: GCA_037133475.1. Taxonomy (GTDB): domain Bacteria; phylum Bacteroidota; class Bacteroidia; order Bacteroidales; family FEN-979; genus CAIVAT01. The sequence goes on along the minus strand of JBAXOB010000035.1, from coordinate 49,722 downwards.
AGTGGCAGTCGGCAAACAACTGCTCCGCCAATCCGGCCAGTTGGACCAATATCCCCGGTGCGACCAGCAACAGCTACACAGCACTTTCAGTAACTTCAACCACCTATTTCCGGGTTGTTGTTTCCCAGGCAGGCTATAGCTGCAATGATCTCATTTCAGGCTGTGCCCTGGTGACCATTGTTGAACCGGCTACAGTGAATGCTGGCGCAAATGACACCATATGTGAAGGATCTTCCTACCTGATGCAGGCTACTGCTTCGGGTTACTCTTCCCTGCTATGGAACACCTCGGGAGACGGGTACTTCAACAATGCCGCAACACTGCACCCGATCTATACACCTGGAACTGCTGACAAGGCACTTGGTCATGTCGACCTGACGCTTTCAGCCGGCAGCGCTTCGCCATGTACTGCTTCAACCAGTGCCATGAGGCTGACAATTCATAAGAGTCCGACGGCCGACGCCGGTCAGGATGCCGTTATTTGCGAAACATCCACCAACTATGTGTGCAACGCTACTGCGACAAACTACACCAGCTTCTATTGGTCAACGACCGGAACCGGTACCTTTAACAATATTCATATCCTGAACCCGATCTACGTGCCAAGTGCACTGGATATTTCGAACGGATGTGTTTACCTGGTGTTGCATGTAAGTGCAAACGCACCATGTGCGAATGTTACCGATACCATGAAGTTGTGCATTAACCGGATTCCATTGGCTTATGCAGGACCGAATGACTCTATCTGCCAGGGATTCACCTATCAGCTCAATGGTGCGACCGCACAATACTATGGAGATCTCACATGGACCACTTCCGGAACAGGTACTTTTGATAACAACAAGATCCTGCATCCCGTTTATACGCCAGGTTCTGCAGATATCGCCCTTGGGCATGTTACCCTGACCCTGTCGCTGACGGCAACTTCACCGTGTCCGAATACCAGCGATGCAATGGAACTCATCATCCACCTGAAACCAGTACCGACGGCCTCTGTTGTTACCAATGTAAGCTGTCACGGGTTCAGCAATGGTTCCGCCACAGTCAACGTTGTCAGCGGTACCCCGGCCTATACCTATTTGTGGAGCGACCACCTTGCTCAGACGACGGCTACTGCCACCGGCCTTACCGCAGGTGCCTATTCGGTTACCGTTACCGACAGCTTTGGATGTAAAGGAACTTCAGCCATTTCCATCACCGAACCGGCAGAAGATCTGACAGCGATGGCAACACAATCACACTCCGTTTACTGTAAGGGTGGAACCGATGGAACGGCTATCGTAACAGCTTCCGGTGGAACCCCAGCCTATAGCTACCTGTGGAATACAACTCCCGCCCAAACCGGGCAGACTGCCACCGGTCTTACCGCTGCAACCTATACGGTAACAGTGACAGATGCGCATTTCTGCACGGTTGTTGCTACTGCCATGGTTACCGAACCTTCGGCATCGCTCGCAGCGGCAGTTACAAGCCATACTGATGTTTCATGCCATGGTGAAAACAATGGCAGCCTGACGATCAGTGTGTCGGGAGGTACTCCGGGCTATTTCTACCTGTGGAATACCAACCCGGTACAAACCACCAATGTGGCCAGCGGTCTGACAGCCGGAACCTATACGGTAACCGTTACAGATTCGCATGCTTGTATGGTAACCGCCACCGATGTCATAACGGAACCTTCCGCAGCTCTTGTTGCTGATATCAGTGCACACACAAATGTGCAATGTCATAATGGAAACAACGGAAGCGCAACGGTGAGCGTAACGGGAGGCACCACATCCTATGCTTACCTGTGGAGCAACAGCCAGACCGCGGCAACGGCCACATCACTGACAGCCGGAAGCTACAGTGTGACCGTTACCGATGCCCATTTATGCACCGCCACTGCCGCGATATCGATAACAGAGCCTGCATCGGCATTAACCGCCTCTGCTGTACAAAGTCATTCGGTATTCTGTAAAGGTGGTAATGATGGCAGTGCGACTGTTTCCGCTTCGGGTGGCACTGCTTCCTATACCTACCTCTGGAATTCATCACCAGCCCAAACGACGGCAGTTGCCAGCGGACTTGTTGCAGGAACCTATACCGTAACAGTAACGGATATGCATTTCTGCACGACGACGGCTTCGGCTACGATCTCGGAACCATCCGCCTCCCTGGCTGCTTCAATCGCTGCACATTCAAATGTTTTGTGTCACGGTGAAAACAATGGCAGTCTGACGGTTATCGCCTCAGGTGGAACCGCCGGTTACTCCTATCTGTGGAATACAACCCCGGCACAAACCACCAGTGTGGCCAGCAACCTGACAGCGGGAAGCTATACGGTGACAGTCACCGATACCCATGCATGTACGGTTACGGCAACGGATGTGATTACCGAACCATCAGCTGTCCTGGTTGCCAATGTAGGCGCCCAAACCAACGTTTCGTGTCATGGCGGTAACAACGGCAGCGCTACGGTGAATGTTTCGGGCGGGACCTCCGGTTATGCATATTTCTGGAGCAATTCGCAGACAACGCCAACGATCAGTTCGCTGCCAATGGGTAACTATTCGGTAACGGTAACTGATGCACATGGTTGTACCTCCAGTGCCACCACAACGATAACAGAACCTGAGGCATTGGCTATGATTGGTTCTGTGACCAATATCCCCTGTTACTCATACAGTACGGGCGATATTGACGTCATATACAGTGGTGGTGTTACTCCCTATTCATATCAGTGGAGCAATGGACAGACAATTGGCAGCCTGCTCGGGCTGGCAGCCGGAACCTATACGGTTACCGTAACCGATGCCCATTTGTGTACCTTGTCGCATAGCTGGGTTGTGACCCAGCCGGCGGAATGGTCGGTGGATATCGCCGGACCAGCCTTAAGTTGCTGCAATACCAATGGAGCCCCGGTTCAGTATTGTGCTTCTGTCAGTGGTACCTACTCAACCCCGCTTACCTATCAGTGGGTTGTGGTTGGCGGAACTGTAAACGGTGGTGCAAACACATCCTGTATCAATGTTACTTGGAGTTGCTGCGGCCAGGGCACAGTTACCCTGGTGGTGACCAAATCAGATGGATGCACGCTGACACTGACCAGAAATATAACGGTCACGCCGGCGCCGGTGCCTGTCATTACCGGTCCTGTCCAGGTCACATCAGGACAAACATCGGCTCAGTATTGCACGCCGTTTGTGGCAGGTCATCTCTACTCATGGTCGGTGGTCGGAGGCAGTTTAATCTCGGGCCAGGGAACCAGTTGTATTACGATCGACTGGGGTCCTTATCCGGCTTGTGGATGCGGCTCAGTTGCGGTGTCAGAAAGCAACAGTACCTGTACAGGCACAACCGTTTACCCGGTAAGCCTTATCCCGGGTGCCAACGTGAAAATTTCAGGTTATGTATCCTATCTGAATACTCCTGCCACCAAGATGAACGGGGTTACCATTCATTTGAAGAATTCTGCCAATGTCAGCGTGGGAACTGTCGTCACTGCGAACAATACCAACACAGGCCAGGCGGGATACTACTCCTTCACCGATCTTCCGAACGACACCTATACATTAACCGGCAGCTATAACGGGACATGGGGAGGTAACAACGCAACGGATGCTTTGATCGTTCAGCTGAACGCCATCGGCTCCTATCCGCTTGCCGGCGTGAGATGGACTGCCGGAGATGTTAACGCAAGTTTGATGATCACAGCCCTGGATGCACTCTATATAAAACTCAGAACTGTCGGATCAATCACTTCATATCCTGCAGGTGACTGGGCCGTAACGGATACTACTGTATCCCTGGCCGGTACGCCGATAACGGTTGATTTGAAAGTGCTTTGCGTTGGCGATGTCAATGGATCTTTTGTCCCAGGCAGCTTTAAGGAAACCAACTCTCTCTCGATCATTGAGGATGGCTTGATGACCGTGCCTGTCGGTGAACCGTTTATGTATAATATCCATAGCAGTAAAGAGGCAGATCTTGGCGCTATGACCCTCTTCCTTGGCTATGACAAGGATCGTGTGGAAGTGCTGGATGTTGCCAGTTCACAGGATGGATTGAAATACACAAACACGAATGGTAAACTGTCCATTGCCTGGGCCGACACCAAACCGGTGAAGGTGAAAGCCGGTGATCAGGTGGTTAGCCTCAATATGCGGGTGAAGAACAGGATTACGGAACCGCTGAGGGTGTTTGATATCAAGGCGGGAAGTGAATTCGCCGATATCCTTGCAAGGCCTTACGATGACTACAGCCTGAAAATGGCCAACCTCATTACGGGTGATGCTCCGAAGGACCTGACCCTCTATAACTATCCCAACCCCTTCGCCAATACGACGACCATCGTATATTCACTCCCGGTTAGCGGACACGCAAAACTGGTACTGACCGACCTTTACGGGAACATTATCCGGACGCTGGTTGACCAGCAGGAGAAGGCGGGTACACATACACTGCTGGTAAATGCCACTGAATTTAATTTGGCTGCGGGCGTTTACCTCTATAAGATCATCTACGACACACCGACTGATTCCTATGTGAAAGTCAATAAGATGGTCTTTGCAAAATAGTGGCATGGCGTAAGCCACGCTATTGATGAAAAGCCGGGAGATTGGTCACCTTTGACCTGTCTCCCGGCTTTTTTTTATTTTCTATTACTAATAATGGGCCGTTTGGGATTGAATATTACATTTTAATAAGTAAAATTATAATAACTATTGTGTATATTATGTGAACATATTATATTTGCACCGATTATTAACAAACAAAACCTGAATATATGTGGCATAAATCATTTTCAACAGAAACAACGGAGGTCAGCAGACTTCAGTTATGGTCGGTGATTACCGGTATCAACAATTGGAAAGATTGGGATAAGGACCTGGAGTGGATTGAACTCAAGGGAGAGGTTAAGCCAGGCGCAAGCTTCTTTCTTAAGCCAAAGGGCGGGCCAAAAACGAGGCTTACCATCACGGCGATGGACAAACCTGGCGTTTTTGCAGATGTCGCCCATCTCCCCCTGGCAAAAATGCATACCATTCACACGTTTACCCAAACAGATCATGGCGTTTCCATCCGGGTTGATGTTGAAATTTCGGGTTTGCTGACATTTTTATGGAGCAAGGTAATCGGTCAAAAACAAATAGAAGGTGGTCCGCAGCAAACACAGCAACTGATTGCAAAAGCCAGAACCCTGTGAAAGCGTCTAAAATCCCATCCAGGTTTGAAAAAGCCGCGGAAAGTCCGGGCTTTATGTTATGGCAGGTAACAAATTTGTGGCAACGCGAAATCAGGAAGGCACTGGAAAAATATGACCTGACCCATTCCCAGTTTGTTTTACTGGCAAGTATCAGCTGGTTAACCTCACAAAACCAGGATATCACCCAAACGTTGCTTTCGGCGCATACGAAAATTGACCCGATGACTACTTCGATGGTGTTGCGTACACTGCAAAAAAAAGGATTGATCAGCAGGCATGAACATATCACCGATACGAGGGCAAAAACAGTCGGCCTTACTGCCAGCGGGGAAAAGATGGCCATGCTTGCCGTAAAGTCTGTAGAATCATTTGACGACCTGTTTTTTCACTCCCTTGGTGATAACCTGCCAGCCTTTAACGGCATGCTGGAGGTGCTGTTAAAACAATAAGGCGAAACCTGATTTTCTTTAATCAGAGATTCTGCATTTTACGGAAAAGATCTTTATTTTTGACCTCCATTTAGATTTGTAATATGTCCGGAACCCAGAATGTACTCAACCCAAAGAAGTATTATTTCATCGATACCTCCTTTAACCTCCTGATGAAACGCAGGATCTACCAGATCCTGCTCATCTCCAGCACCTATGATTCCTTCATGCTGGAGGAGGATGGCCGCATCGATGAAACGATCTTCATGGAGTATGTATCGCTGAACCTCCGTTATCCTCCGCAATTCATCAAGGTGACCTCGGAAGCCGAGGCTTTTGAAGTGCTTGAAGATAAGCGGATCGAACTGGTGATTTCGATGCTTAACATTGAAAAAACCGACACCTTCGATATCGCCATGCGGATTAAAAAGCAGTTTCCGAAAATCCCGATCGTGGTACTGACCCCCTTTTCACGCGAAGTCAACCTGAAGCTTGCCGAAAAGGATCTGAGCGCAATCGACTATGTATTCAGCTGGCTGGGCAATGCCGGCATACTGCTGGCTATTATCAAGCTGATTGAAGATAAAATGAACATCGACCAGGATGTGAAGGAGGGGGTTCAGGCCATCCTGCTCGTGGAAGATTCCATCCGGTTTTATTCTTCATACCTTCCCAATATCTATAAAATCCTGCTTAAGCAGTCGAAAACCTTCATGGCAGAAGGGTTGAACGAACACAATAAAATGCTCCGCATGCGCGGACGCACGAAGATCCTGCTGGCCACCAATTACGAAGAGGCGGTGAATATGTGGGAAAAATATAAAAACAACCTCCTTGGCATTATCACCGATATCTCCTTCATGCGGGCAGGTGAGACCGACAAAACGGCAGGTATAAAATTCGTTGAAAAGGTGCGGGCCGAGGATGAATATATGCCGGTTTTGTTTCAGTCGACCGATGTTGAATATGAGTCACTGGCGCATGAAATGAAAGTAGGGTTCCTGAATAAGAATTCAAAAACCCTCTCCATCGAACTGCGCAATTTCATCACCGAATATTTTTCATTCGGCGATTTTATCTTTATCGACCCGAACAATGGCAGGGAGATCACCCGTGCCGTCGATTTGAAATCGCTCCAGGATAAAATTTTCGAGATTCCCGATGATTCCCTGCTCTACCATATGCAACGGAATCACTTTTCCAAATGGCTCAATGCCCGGGCCCTTTTCCCCATTGCGGAGATGTTCCGGGAAGTGTCGGTCAACGCCTTTGCCAATGATATGGATGAGGCGAAACGCTACCTTTTCGATGCCATTACCGCATTCCGCATCAACAAAGCCAAAGGGGTGATTGCCGATTTCGACCGCGACCGCTATGATGAGTACCTCCAGTTTGCCCGGATCGGCGAGGGATCTATCGGTGGAAAAGCACGTGGACTGGCATTTCTCGATTCACTCATCAAACGGAACAGGCTTGCCGACCATTATGAGGATGTGACTATTACCATCCCACGTACCGTAGTGCTGGGCACCGACATCTTTGATGAATTTATGGAGGAGAACAACCTCTTTGAATTTGCACTTTCCGACCGGAGCGATAAGGAGATCCTTACCCGGTTTGTCAAATCGCGGCTCCCCTTCAGGATCCATGAAGATCTCTACAGGTTTATCTCCTGTATCAACAACCCGATCGCCATACGATCGTCGAGTTTGTTGGAAGACTCCCACTACCAGCCATTTGCCGGTATCTATTCAACCTACATGATCCCCAACATTAAATTTAATGAACGGGTGATGATCGACAAGCTGAGCGAGGCCATTAAAAGCGTCTATGCTTCCGCCTACTTCAAGGATAGTAAATCGTACATGGCAGCCACGCTCAACATGATTGACGAGGAGAAAATGGGAATCGTGCTCCAGGAGGTGACCGGCCGGCAGTATGGCGACAGGTTTTATCCTGCCATCTCAGGTGTGGCGCGGTCGATCAATTTTTACCCGATCGCACCGGAAAAACCCGAAGATGGCATTGCCAATATCGCCTTTGGCCTTGGGAAATACATTGTCGATGGAGGCAACGGTATCCGGTTCTCGCCGAAATATCCCAAAAAGATCCTCCAGCTGTCAACCCCGGAACTCGCCCTGAGCGAAACCCAGAAATACTTTTTTGCCCTTGACCTGCGTCCTGAGAGTTTTTCTCCCGATACCAACGACACCGTAAACCTGCTGAAATTACGCATCAAGGATGCAGAGACCGACCATGCCCTGAGGCTGGTCGCCTCCACATTCGATTATGAAAGTCACCAGCTCAATGATGGCATGCTGGGCGATGGAAAACGGGTCGTTACATTTTCCCCGCTGCTCAACCATGGAACCTTTCCCCTGGCAGAGATACTGCAAATGGTGCTCGAAATCGGCCAGCGCGAGATGAACAAACCGGTGGAAATCGAATTTGCCGTGAACCTCGATATGCCAAAAGGAGAGCCCAGGGTATTCAGCCTGCTGCAAATCCGGCCGATTGCCCGCCACGATGAGACCATCAACCTGGATTCCGCCAGTATCAAGGATGAAGATACCCTGATGATCTCGAACAGTGCCCTGGGAAACGGGATCATCAAGGGAATTCACGATTTTGTATATGTGAAGCCCGACGTGTTCGATGCCTCCAAAAGTATGGAGATGGTGAACCGGCTTGACAGGCTTAATGAGAAATTCCTGCAGGAGAAAAGGAACTATATCCTGGTGGGGCCCGGCCGTTGGGGTTCAAGCGATCCGTGGCTCGGCATCCCGGTAAAATGGCCGCAGATCAGCGCCGCCCGCGTGATCGTCGAGTCGGGACTCGACAACTATCGCATCGATCCAAGCCAGGGAACCCACTTTTTCCAAAACCTCACCTCTTTCAGGGTGGGCTATTTTACGATCAATCCCTTTATCCGGGATGGTTTCTATAACCTTGCGTTCCTCGACAGCCAGCCGGCCTGCTATGAAGATGAATATATCCGTCATGTCAGGTTTGAAAAACCTGTCCGGGTTGAGATCGATGGCAGGAAGAATTTCGGGGTCATTTATAAGCCATAGGCAAAAACAAGGCTACGCCCTATGGTCAAAATTGGATATAGATGGGCATGGCCGACCCGAGCGTTTTAAAGTAAACAATGAGGGTTATCATGCCAATGGCAATCAGTGCTTTCCAAGGCCAGCCCAGGGGAACGAGCCGCGATCGCAGGTATTGATAATACCCGCCAGGCATGAAATGCAGCGCATATCCCGCAGCCATCATCAGCAAAACCGGGTAATAGGCTGAAATAAAGGAGGGAAGACCACGGAGATAAAAATTCCCGGCAACCTGGGCTAAAACCACCAGGCTCTCTTCGGGAGAGCGCATCCTGAAAAACACCCAGGCGATGGAAACAAACGAGAAGGTTAGGATGATACCGGTTATCCTGTAGACCCTCCTGAACATGGGGCCCATCCCTTTCCGGAACCCGCGCGTGGAATAATTCCATAAACGGTGGATGGCCAGCGCCGCCCCGTGTAATAATCCCCATACCAGGAAGTTCGTACCTATGCCGTGCCATAACCCGCAAATGGTAAAGGTTACCAGGGCCGACATGCCGAATATCACGATGTCGGCCCGGAGGAAGCTGAGGGCGAAGATATATTCCTGTTTTATGAGACGGGATAACCTGAAGGCCATCGGCATGAAAATATAATCCCTCAGCCAGTTCGACAGCGAAATATGCCATCGCCTCCAGAATTCACCGATATCTTCCGACCTGTAGGGGAAGTTGAAGTTCAGCTGGATGTTGAAGCCCATCCAGCGGGCAATCCCGCGGGCCATGTCTGTATAACCGCTGAAATCGCAGTAGATCACGAGCGAGTAACCCACCATGGCAGCCAGGTTTTCCATCCCGGTGTATCGTTCCGGCGTGCCGAATACCTGGGAAACAAGATGGAGATTGATATAATCGCCCATCACCATTTTTTTAAAGGCGCCCGAAAGGATCAGGTAAAATCCTTCGGAAACATCCTCCCCGGAAAGCAGGAATGGTTTGTTCAACTGGGGCAGGAAGCTCTTTGCCCGTTCGATCGGCCCCATCTGTACAACCGGGAAAAAGGTGATATAGGTCAGGTATCGTAAAAATGAGCGTTCCGGGATCAACGCCCTCTTCCTCACATCAATGATATAACTCAGGTTTGCAAAGGTGAAGAAGGAGATCCCGGCCGGGAAAACAAGGGCCGACACAGTCGGGTGACCTGTTCCAATCTGGCTGGCAATGGCCCTGAACACAGGGCTGTATTTGAAACTGGCAAGCAGCAGCAGGTTCAGGATCAGCCCGGCAGTGAACACCCCCGTGCGCCTCCGGCTCTTTTCCATCGCTCCCACGATATTGGCAACAACATAATTCAGGGCTGCAGCGGAAATAATAACGCAGGTAAACCATCCCGAACACTTGTAATAAAACCAAAGGGAAAACAGGAGGATGACCAGGGAACGGTTCCGGGTTGATTTCCCGAAAAGCAGGTAAACCATGAAAAAAAGAGAGAAAAAGGCAAAGAAGAATCCCGCGGTAAAGAAAAGGGGGTGAGCGGGATCATACAGCGCCGATGCTGTGATCCAATCAGAAAAACCTGAAATTCCCTCCATGAAATGTGTCATCGTTTGCGCCTTCTGCCTGTTTACCTGTGGTTGATGTTGAGGGTATGATCATAGCTTCCATGCATCGCCTCCCGCAGCAGGGTCCCCTGGATGCCATATCCTTTTCCCGAAAAATGGATATACCGGCGGTCGGTAAGGTGTTTCGATTTCCATTTGGCCATCGATTCCTTGCCCCCCATGATCGTGTACCAGTCCCAAACGGTCATGCAATGTGAAAGGGCATACCTGCAGAGCAGTTCGCTGACTTCGCCTGCCACCGGGTTGGGTTTATAGGTGGTATGCCGTTTTTTCCGGGTAGCCTTATAGATTGCAGGCGGTGTGGTGAGCAGGGCAGGGGCAAGGTTTCCCGACAACCGTATCTGCCTGAACAATGAATCAATGCTTCCCCTGAGGGTCGCCGCGGAGTAGCCTTTTACGCCAAAAGCCTCGTTGGTGCCCAGCGAAAAGATCATCAGGTCGGGATGCAGGCTGGCGAGTTGCTCGACAAAATGTTCCGACTCCACGTAGCTGCTGAACATGGCGCCGTTCACGCCGATGGTATGCACGATGACGCCTGGTTTCAGCGATTCAAGGCTCATGCCATAAAAGGTGGCTGATTTTTGTGATTGTTTTACCGGCACTGCCCTGATCCGGATCTTTTCCGGCTGGTCGCCGATCAGCAGGGTGGTTTGCCCGGGCGATGATGAATCAGCCACAGGATAGGAATGTCCGGTTAATTCGTTGCTCACCGAAAAGGCATAACAACTGTCACGGTTGGCATGGAAGATGATGAGCCGTGCGGTATCGCACGGGGGGAGAGGGGCGGTGAACTCCACAGTGAAACTGGCGGAGGGTTTGTCCGACCACAGGGAGAACCCGGCAATTCCGGTGGGGAGCGGTCGTTTCATCGTCGCGTTCCTGCAATAGATCCAGGGAGTGTCACAATGGGTGATATATCCGGCAGGCCCGTTTGATTTGGCCAGGCGGTAGGGGAACATCATCCCGCGCCCGGCATTGCCGAAGGCTCCCTGCAGCCATTCCCTCAGGGGCTGGCTGAAAACCCCCGGCTGTACATGAGAATCGCCAATGTGAACCACGACAGCCTGCTCGCGGCTGCCCTTTTCAATCCGGCCGAGTTTTCTGAAAAAGGGCATCAGGGAAGCGGTGTCGCCCCGGATCTGGTTTTCCTTTATGTCAAGGAACGGATACAGCAGCTTCAGCGAATCATACGGGGGAATGTGTTCCGGGATGATCACGGTATCCTGCCCGGCCAGCCGGAACGTAAGGCATAACAGCCACAAAAGTACAAGGTATCGGGAGTTACTCATGGTTCGGGTTCGGATAATTTAGGGAAACAAGGGAATCAGGATGGTTATGGAATCGTTCATATCCCTTCATCAGGAAGTCATGAACCATGAAGGCAATTTTGGCGGCGCCCGCCCCGTTGGGATGGGTGTAATCATCCCCGGCAAGTTTCGGCTCTCCCTCCACCCATCGTTTCATGCTCCCGGCACCCCCCATGGCCTGGTACAGGTTGAAAAAGGCAATGTGCTCCGAGGAGGCGATCCTCTGCTGCATGCGGATGAATTCAGGCAGACCGGCCGGCGTCTGGTATTCACCTGAAATCAAGGCACTCCTGTCGGGCATGCTGATCATCAGGATGGAGATGCCGGGCGACGACTCCTTCACATGGCGGATGACATGGGTCATCGCCTGCTCATACCAGTGGTAATCCTCCACCCCTGGGGTAAATACATTAAGCCCGTAATGGAGTATCAGGAGTTTGTTCTTCAGGATCCTGTTGAACCCTGAAAATACCCCGGCCGGTACCGAATTGAGGGGAAGACCCGAATTTCCGCGGAAAGCGTAATTGTCGACATATACCCCCGGCCCGTTTGCGAAATTCACCCCATAGATCACCCCCGGTTTCTGGCTTTTAACCTGCATTTCAAAAGCAGAAAAGGCAGAATCCGACGAGACCCCGATGGAGGAAACTGCGTTTTGCGGGTCGGGAACAAGCGATAAATAGCGGGTTGTCGTATCTTCGGTTACCTCCACATCGATCTCATTTTTGCCGCCGAAAAGAATCTCTGCCCTGTGAAACCGGCCATAACCGGCTGCAGATTCATATTTTGTTTCAGCACCCTGGCCTGAAATATATACATAACCTGAAATCCCCGGGGACTCCTGATCAGGTTTTCCATGATGGATAAATGAAAAGATGCTCCAGCTGTCGTTGAAACTTTGCCTGACTGTCATCCGGAACCCCGGATTTGGCGTGGTCACCGGGACAAAACCGACCCCGTTCCCTCCAAATCTCTTCTGCATCGCCCGGCGCAGCGACTGGGTAACCAGGTCGCCTTCAATCATCGAATCGCCAAAATAGGCGATGTGGAGCAGTGTGCGATCTGTTTCAACCTCCTGAAGGGCCTTGTAAAACAACTCCATCCCTGTGAATAGGTTCCCTACAGTGTCGCGGTCTTTCAGCAGGGACTTAAGATTACCGGGGTTGTCGTCAGTTTGGGACGGAAGTGTCGCGGTTGTGTCAGGCCTGGAAATTACAGGTGCTTTTGACTGCCTCCCGGATGAAAAACTATCCTGGAAAAAGGCGGAAACCAGAAAAAGAAAGATCCCGGCAGTACCCAGGATCATCAATGGTTCGAAATTATGTCGTGTCATAACAGGCAAACGACCCCAAAACCGGCCGGATTGCAAAGATATCGTTTTTTTAACAACGCTCCGGTTTACAGGATGGCCCATCCCCGGTGTATTCCCTTGCATTGGCCTGTAAACCTGGCCGTTACCGGAACCTTTTTTATAGAAACAATATTTCCCGGATTCTTTTTACCTTCGGATAACGGTTTGTTCAATTTTTGTAAGTTTTAATTGAATGATAATCAGCAGTATGACCTAAAATTGATTTTTATGCTTCAGGAAAAGAGAGAACATCCAAAGGAAAAAACCAGGCTGCATCCGCGCAATAAACACCGGGAACGGTATGATTTCAAGCAACTGGTTGAGATTTGCCCGGAATTGACGGAATTCGTGAAGCTGAACATCTATGGCGACGAGTCGATCGATTTTTTTAACCCGGAAGCAGTGAAAGCGCTGAATAAGGCCCTGCTGCAACACTATTACGGAGTTGTCAACTGGGATATTCCTCCGGGGTACCTGAGCCCGCCCATCCCCGGGAGGGCCGATTATATCCATTACATGGCCGATGTTCTTTGCAGTAAAAATTACGGGAAGGTGCCAACAGGCGATAACATAAAATGTCTCGACATCGGGGTTGGCGCCAATTGTGTCTATCCCCTGATCGGAATTCATGAATACGGCTGGCGCTTTATAGGATCGGATACCGACCCTGTGGCCATTGAGTCGGCAAACCGGGTTATCGGGCAAAATGAGGCTCTCCGGGATAAAATTGAACTGAGGTTGCAGAAACAGCCCAACGACATTTTTTTTGGAATCCTGCAGGATGGTGAAATGATAGACCTGACGGTTTGCAATCCTCCCTTTTATGCTACCCTGGCTGATGCCCGGAATGCCACGGTGAAAAAACTGACCAACCTGACGGCTGACAAAGTCACAGAACCTGTCCAGAATTTCGGCGGACAGGACCATGAAATATGGTGTAAAGGGGGAGAGGAGAAGTTTGTCCGCGACATGGTTCGCCAGAGCAAGTTCTTCGGTGCATCCTGTTTTTGGTTTTCCACGCTGGTTTCAAAGCAATCGCACCTGAAAGGTGTTTACGAAGCGCTCCACGAGGCCGACGCAGCCGATGTGAAAACAATCCCCATGGGACAGGGCAACAAATCAAGCCGTATCGTTGCCTGGACATTCCTTAGACCCGAAGAACAAAAACAATGGATTGAGGAAAAGTGGAAAAAATAGGGATGAATAACGGATTCAACCGCCTGGTTTTTATCATTGCCATTACCTGGTATTCGCTTACGGCCTGGTACAGCCTTGGCTATTATCACGCAGATGAACACTACCAGGTCGTCGAATTTTCAGGAATCAAGGTGGGTACAAACGTTGCGTCAGACCTCGCATGGGAATACCAGGCCAGGATCAGGCCTGCCCTGCAACCGGCTGTCTGTTTCGCGATATTCTCGGCATGCAGGATGTTCAACCTGGAGGATCCTTACGCAAAGGCATTTCTGCTGCGCCTGATAACAGGATTCTTTGCATTGATCCTGATAAACTATTTTGTTAAATCTTGCAGCCAGCTTGTTTCCGCGAAAAACCGGAGACTGTTTTTCATCCTTTCATTTTTTACCTGGTTTTTACCTTTTCTCAACGTACGGTTTTCTTCGGAAACCTGGTCCGGCCTGCTTCTGTTGCCGGTCGTTGCAATCGCATTGAAGGAACATATCAGCTGGCAAAAACATGGTTTAATAGGCCTTTTACTGGGACTCAGTTTCCTCTTCAGGTTTCAGTCAGGGATTGTTGCCATCTCCGTTTTCCTCTGGATGATCGCAGTTAAAAGGGTGCCGGCTGCACGGCTGATGGTAATGCTGGCAGGTTTCCTGCTGATGGTCGCGGGGGGAACCCTGGTTGATAGCTGGTTTTATGGCAGTTGGGTATTTACACCCTGGAGATATTTTAAGGTCAATTTCCTGGAAGGCGTCGCTGATACCTTTGGAACGGCTCCCTGGTATTATTATTTCTACTATGTCTTCCGCTTTGCCTTCTTCCCGTTTGGTATCATTATCATCCTCTCCTTTTTCATACTCGTTTTAAAAAAGCCGGCTAGTCTGTTGGTTTGGGTAATCCTGCCTTTCGTAGTGATCCATTCCTGCATCCCCCATAAAGAACTCAGGTTTCTCTTCCCGCTGGTAAACCTGGTCCCCCTGATGGTTTTCCTGGCCTTCCAGGAGTTGCCGGTAAACCTGAGGAGGGGAAATATATTGAAAATGGCATATGTCCTGCTGGTTGCACTGTTCCTGGTGAATGTCGCGGCGCTGGCAACGGCAAGCCTGAAACCCGCTGATATCGGTAGAATACGCATCACCCGGCTGATCCATGGGATCGCGGACCCGGGCCGGTATCTGCTGATCACCTTCGGCGGGAGTAATCCCTATCAACCCTGGGGACTCCTTGCCAGGTTTTACAGGGAACCACATTTGTCAAGTGTTAACCTTCCGGTATCAGGCGAAAGGGATACGTCGGAAACAGGGTCCAAAAAGCACATGCTTTTAGTGGTCAGCAAGAAAGATGTTCAAAATCCTGAAATTCAGGCAACCATAGCCCGTTGCGGGTTGTCCATAGCTGAACAGAGTATTCCTGCATTATTTGAACCTTTTTTAACCATTTACGGGGGATTTCCGATGGATGATATTTTGCTCCTTTACCGCGAAACAGGAATATCCCGTTGAGGTCAACTTTAACTGAAATGGCATAAGATCAGGTTGTTCTCATGCAGGCTTACCCAGGCGGATAAGCATGTGAATCGTGTGTTATATCCCCGCGTACTCCATGAAGCTTTATTATCATAATTTTGCATTGAAAATGGACGGTTATGTTTTGTGTTGAAAAAAAGGTAATTGTTAGTCTTTTTTCTGATATAAGGTTTTGGATTTTCCTCTTCTTTATTATCAGGTTGACCGGCATTACCAATCCGCCGCTTGAGGTGGGGCACAACTGGCGGCAGACCACCGTAACCATGGTTGCCCGTAACTTTCTTGAAACAGATAACAACATTTTTTACCCCAGGATCGATTTTGCCGGTAATAAGTCAGGCATTACCGGCATGGAGTTCCCCCTGCTGAATTACCTGATTTACCTGGTTTCCCTGCTGGCCGGCTATGGACACTGGTATGGGAGGCTGATCAACCTGGTGGTCTCCAGCGTGGGTACGTGGTTCTTTTTTAAAACGGTAAGGAAATATTTCAGTGCCGAGGTAGCGCTTTACGGTACCATCGTGTTATTGGCATCCATCTGGTTTACCTATGCACGTAAGATAATGCCCGATACCTTTTCCATGTCGCTGGTGATGGCTGGTTTTTATTTCGGGACCAGCTACCTTGAGGGCGGTGGGTGGAGGAAACTGATCTTGTATTTTATACTGATGTTTGCCGGGATACTCTCGAAACTACCGTCAGGCTTTATCCTGGTGTTATTCATTCTCTTTTTGTTTGACAAAAAAACCGACCGGAAAAGGATATTTATTTTTTCAATGACCTCCCTTTTGTTTTTGTTACCAGTGGGTTGGTGGTATTTTTACTGGGTCCCGGCCCTGGTTGAAAGGTATGGTTTCTGGCATTTTTTCATGGGGACGAACATGGCCCAGGGGGCTCGCGAAATAGTATTAAACCTGGATAAGGCGCTCGCAAATTTTTACGATTCCGCTCTGAAATTTTCAGGGTTTGCCCTGTTTCTTGTGGGCGTTGGGATGAGTTTTTTTTACAAAAACAGGCGGTTGCAGCTGATCCTCCTGCTTGGCTTTCTGTCGTTTATGGTCGTCATCCTGAAGGGAGGCGCCACCTTCGCCCTGCACGCCTATTACATGGTGCCCTTCATTCCCGTGATGGCGTTGGTTTGTGGTTATGGTATCAGTCACTGCGGGCCTTGGTTCGTTAAAACAGCCCTTATTACGGTTATCGTGGTCGAGGGTGTTTTAAACCAGCAACATGATCTCTTCCTGAAACCTGCAGAGGTTCAGTTTGAATCGCTTGAAGGAACCATGAATAAATATACCGGCAGAGGGGACCTTATTGTGATCAACAGCGGGGATTACCCCACGGTGATGTATTTCGCCCACCGGAAAGGATGGATTGCGACAAACAGTCAGATCCATGATGAACATTTTATGAAGGAACTTAGATCAAATGGCTGCAAATATGTTTTAATTATGAAGCAATTATTTGGTACGGATACCGGGTTGCCATACAACCGGATTTTCAGCAATGAGTTTTATACATTGTACAGGTTGTGAGCATCAGAACATGCTCCTGAATAACCTGGCGGGATGGAATTCCTGAAGCTGCCACGCATACTGCCCCTGTCTCATCAAAGTTGTAACCTGGCACCCCTTTTTCCCGTGCATTCCGGGTTTAGGCATGCCGGAAAAGGGAATCAGGTGTAATGAGGTCATACCATAACGGGAGGTCCCTACCCGGGCCAAGAGAGATAGCCGGGAAAAGGAAGGAGGTAAAGACAGACACCGCAGGATTTGGCAATCATGTGTAAATTTGTCCCATTATCAATCAAAACTGAAAGGCACATCAATTTAGGAATATGTTAGGATATCGTGATAGTTTAATCGGTATATATAAATGAGTTGTGAAACAATATTTAATTATTCTAAAACTAAATACAAATGTAAATGTAATATATACAGTTGATTATATTCGTAAAATCAATAAAAATGTCTTACTTTGCATCGATTTTCGCAAAAACTCGGTAGTTGCTATTGTTGGTGAATGAAAACGAGCATGTGTAAATTTTATCTTAAGTCTATGAAAAAATTTTTACTTTTCCCGATATGTCTTGTCACCCTATTATTATTCCAGGCGCCAGGCCTGGTAATGGGGCAAACCTGCACCGTCTCGGTAGGCGCTTCACCCTCTGCGGTTGAATGTTCCCCTCAGACCATAACGTTAACGGCTACGCCGGGGAGTGGAACCTCGCCTTATACCTATTTATGGAATACAGCAGCAACAACACAGACCATCATCGTAAGTGCGACAGGAACCTATTCGGTAACGGTAACAGATGCGGCATCCACGCCGTGTACCGCATCCAACCAAATCAGTGTGCTGGTGAACCCGGCGCCGGTACCAGCAATTTCAGGTCCCTCAAGTGTGTGTGCCTTTTCAACAGGTTCCTCCTATTCTACTCCAGTCATTCCCGGTAATACCTATCAGTGGAACGTTACAGGCGGCACCATAAGCGGATCTTCAACCGCCAATCCCGTTACCGTTAACTGGGGTGCTGCAGGATCAAGGTCCATATCCGTCAAGGAGACGATAACTGCTACAGGTTGTTATACGAGTGCTTCCTACAATGTGACGGTAACTGCGTTGCCTGC
Organism: Bacteroidota bacterium; assembly: GCA_037133475.1. Taxonomy (GTDB): domain Bacteria; phylum Bacteroidota; class Bacteroidia; order Bacteroidales; family FEN-979; genus CAIVAT01. The sequence goes on along the minus strand of JBAXOB010000035.1, from coordinate 31,436 downwards.
CACTGTTGTGACAGGTCAGACCTGTGTTTGTGTCAATTCAACCGGTATTATGTATACCACACCTAACCATGTGGGCAATACCTATGCCTGGACTGTTTCAGGAGGAACCATCACGGCCGGGCAGGGGACTTACCAGATATTGGTAAGCTGGGGTAATACTCCCGGCCCCGCATCGGTGTTTGTCACAGAGACGAGTCCGCTGCCCTGTTCTAATACCGGTAATCTGAATGTGACGATCAGTCCTTTTCCGACCTCAACTTTTACAATTACCAACAACAATGTATGTTCCGGAACTACGGTCAGTTTTCAGACAACCGTCACAGGGGTAACCTACTTGTGGAATTTTGGCGATCCGGCTTCCGGTTCGGCTAACACGAGCACACTGCAGAATCCGGGACATATTTTCAACACTTACGGCTGCGGTACATCCAATTACAATGTGACCCTGACAACCACAAACCCCTGCGGATGTTCCACAACATCTGCCATTCAGGTAGCCAATATCTTCCAGCAGCCCAACCCGCAGCTGCAGGACCAGGATATTGTTTCCCCATTCAGCAATTGTGACAATAACCCCACACCGTCGAACCCGACCTTTACGCTGATCGTAAATAACATCACCCAAAACCAGGCATGTATTACCAGCTATACCATAAACTGGGGGGATGGCGGAGGGAATATTCCATACCCTGTCGGGTTCACGACAGCGACGCATATCTATAATTCCCTTGGAGCCTTTAACCTGGTGATAACCGCGACTTCTCTCAATGGTTGTGTGAAAAGTACAACCTATGTCGTTGCCAACCAGAGTAACCCGGCGGTAGGGATCAGCGCCCCGGGGACAACCTCAGGATGTCTCCCGGCAACATGGTCGTTTACCATCAATGGTGCAGGCAACAATTCACCCGGCACCACCTACCGGATCGACTGGGGTGATGCAACCAGTATAACCAAAACAAACAGTGAATTATTGGCAGACAGCATTGTCCCGCATACCTACACCACCTCTTCCTGCGGGCAGGGGTTGCCACAAAACCAGTTCAACGTAAAGGTTACGGCCATCAACGCCTGCGATTCAACCTGGGCTTTGGTCAGCGGTGTCAAGGTTTACCAGCCGCCCGTTGCCGGCTTTACGACGACCCCTTTGAACAGCGGATGTATCAATACACCGGTATGCTTTACCAATACGACAAACAATGGGTTTGGGTTTGCCTGTTCACCCAATACTACCTATGCATGGAATTTTGGAGACCCCGCTTCCGGCGCGGCCAATACATCAACCTTGTTTACACCACCCTGTCATACATACAGCGCAACAGGATCCTATACCATCAGCCTGACAGCCACGAACGGCCCATGTTCTACCGGGACTACCTATACAAAGGTCATCTGTATCAATTCACCCCCTAATTCAAGTTTTACCGTTGACAACACCATTGGATGCAGCCCGGTTTCGGTGAATGCCACCAATACCTCAACCACGCCCGACCCTTGTCTCGACCTGCTTTATACCTGGAATGTGACCTTCAACGGATCTCTGGGATGTACACCCGCTGCAGGAACCTGGAGTTTTGCCAATTCTACCAATGCACACACCCAGGATGCCTCGTTTCTCTTTACCGGCCCGGGAACCTATACGATTACCCTGGCGGTTCAGAACAGCTGCTCAATTGCGACCTCTACGAAAATTATTACCGTTAAAACCCCTCCTTCACTCAATAGCTTTGCCCTTAGTCCCGCCTCGCCGATATGCGCCGGCCAGAGTGTGACCCCATTGGTGGTTTTCAACAACTGTTTCGGCACCGCCGGAATGACCTATGCCTGGACGTCAACCGGGGGCAATCCCGCGTCCGCCACGGGAAACAGCCCGCCACCTACCATCACCTACAGTACCCCCGGATCCTATAACATTTCCGTGACGGCAGCCAATGAATGCGGCACCAGCAGCCCGGTCAGCTCGATACCGCTGATTGTGAATCCTATCGGACAGGTAAATCAGCCTGCAAACCAGGTATTGTGCAATGGCGCATCCACGGCGCAGGTTACCTTCACCACCACCAACACAGGCGCAGGGGTAAATATCTATACCTGGACAAACGATAATCCCGGGATAGGTCTTGCGGCCACCGGGACAGGCAATATTGCCTCATTTGTCGCCACAAATACGGGGAGTGCACCAACAGTGGCAACGGTTGTCGTAACACCCGGCTATGCCAGCGGAGGAATCATATGTATTGGGCCGGCAAAGACCTTTACCATTACCGTGAACCCGACCGGCCAGGTGAACCAGCCTTCAAACCAGGTGGTCTGCGACGGTTCCTTGACCGCCCCGGTCAGCTTTACCACCGGTAATTCAGGGGGTACCACCACCTATGCCTGGACAAACAACCTTGTAAGCATCGGCCTTGCAGCCGCTGGTACTGGTGACATCCCTGCTTTTACGGCCCTGAATGCGGGGACCTCCCCGGTAACGGCTACGCTGATCGTAACGCCTACTTTTGCTTTTGGTGGTATCTCCTGTAACGGCCCCACCAAGACATTTACCATTACGGTAAACCCGAATGGCCAGGTAAACCAGCCCACCGATCAGGTTGTTTGCAATACAACACTAACATCGGTTTCGTTTGTTACCGTCAATACAGGTGGTGGTACTACTTACACCTGGACAAACTCAACGCCTGCTATCGGTTTACCGGCAACCGGTTCGGGCAATATCTCCTTCACTGCGGTGAATACAACCACTTCGCCTGTTACGGCCAGTGTTGTTGTAACACCTGTGTTTACCAACGGCGGCATCCCCTGTAACGGATCAACAAAAACATTCTCTATCACGGTGAACCCAACCGGTCAGGCAGATCAGCCTGCTAACGTAGTGGTATGCAACGGGGCCGTTACCGCTGCAATCCCCTTTACGACAGTTAACACGGGCGGGGTCACGACCTATTCCTGGAATAACAATACTTCAGCCATCGGTCTTGCTGCTGCCGGAACCGGAACCTTGCCATCCTTCACGGCAACAAATACCGGAAATGTTCCCATAGTTGCCAATGTCGTCGTTACACCGACCTTCACCAGCGGAGGCATCTCCTGCCCGGGTCCAACCAAAACTTTCACCATTACGGTAAACCCTTCAGGCCAGGTAAACCTGCCGCCAAACCAGTCGGTTTGCAACAATGCCCCGACTGCACCCGTTTCATTCAGCACGAACAATTCAGGGGGCGTAACGACCTATTCCTGGACCAATAACGCCACCAGTATCGGACTGGCTGCGGGCGGCACGGGAGACATAGGTTCGTTTACCGCAACAAACACAGGCACATCGCCCGTTGTTGCCACCATAATTGTTACTCCCTCCTTTACCAATGCAGGTGCCTCCTGCCCCGGTCCCTCCAAAACGTTTACCATTACCGTCAATCCAACCGGCCAGGTTGATCAACCAGTTAACCAGGTAGTATGCAATGGACTATCAACAGCAGCTATTACCTTTACCACAGTCAATACGGGAGGTGCCACCAGCTATTCCTGGACCAACAGCACATCAGCCATCGGTTTGGCAGCAAACGGGACCGGAAATATCCCGTCATTTACCGCCGTCAATACAGGACTAAACCCGGTGGTTGCCACCATAATCGTCACCCCCGCATTTTCAAACGGAGGTACTCCCTGTTCAGGCTCGCCCAGGACCTTCACCATTACCGTAAATCCTGCAGCCCAGGTTAACCAGCCTGCCAGCCAGGTTGTTTGCAACACGGCAACAACTGCCCCGGTTAGCTTCACTACAAACAATGGCGTGGGACTAACCACCTTTACCTGGACGAACAGTTTGCCTGGCATCGGCCTTGCTGCCAGCGGCACAGGAGATATACCCGCTTTCACAGCCACCAACGCAACTTTTTCTCCTGTTGCAGCCACCATGGTTGTAACCCCTACCTTTACAAACGGAGGGAATTCGTGTGCCGGTTCAACCAAAACCTTTACCATTACCGTGAATCCTACCGGGCAGATGAATCAACCTGCCGATATAGTCGTTTGCCATAACTCCGTTGCCGCCGTCAGCTTTGTAACCAATAACACAGGAGGAGCGGTTACCTATTCTTGGTCAAACAGCAATCCCTCGATCGGTTTGCTGGCAACCGGAACAGGAAATATCTCGTTTGTTGCCAGCAATATCACAGTTGCACCGGTTACTGCCACCATTACGGTGACCCCGACGTTTACAAGCAATGGTGTCTCATGCCCCGGAACGGCCAGTATCTTCCAAATCACCGTTAATCCCCTCGGGCAGGTAAATCCACCTTCAAACCAGGTTGTATGCCCGGGGGACTTAACATCACCGGTGATATTCACCACCACCAACACGGGCGGGACTACCACCTATACATGGACGAACAATGCAGCCGGCATCGGACTGGCCGCCACCGGAACGGGTAATATCGCCGCCTTTACCGCGATTAACGCCACCGGTGCCCCGGTTGTTGCGACCATCCAGGTGACGCCCCAATTTTTAAATGGTTCCGTTTCCTGTCAGGGAACACCTCAAAGTTTTACCATCACTGTAAACCCGGCAGGAGAGGTAAACCAGCCTGTTAATGTTTCGGTTTGCAATAATTCGACAGCCACCGTTAATTTCACCACTACAAATACCGGGGGGGTAACAACCTATACCTGGACCAATAACACGACCAGTATCGGTTTGCCGGCTGCAGGAAGCGGCGGTATCTCCTTCACTGCGTTGAATACCACCACATCCCCGGTAACGGCAACTTTAGCCGTAACGCCTGTTTTTACAAATGGAGGTGTTTCCTGCACGGGAACCACCAAAACCTTCACTATAACAGTTAACCCTACCGGCCAGGTTGATCAGCCGGTGAGCCTGGTCATCTGCCCGGGGCCAAGTCCTGTCATAAATTTCACTACGGTCAATACCGGAGGAGCCACTACCTACACATGGACAAACAACACGCCGGCCATCGGGCTTGCGGGCACGGGTACAGGTAATATTTCATCATTTGTGGCTGTAAATCCGGGTAGTTCTCCGGTAATTGCCACCGTTACCGTAATTCCTGTCTTTGCGAACGGCAGTACATCCTGCCCGGGACCATCAAAATCCTTTACCATCACGGTAAATCCGGCAGGACAGGTAAACCAGCCGCTTAACCAGGTAGTCTGTAATGGTACTTCCACCGCAGCCGTTAGCTTCACAACTAACAATACCGGGGGCACCACCACCTATACCTGGACAAATAACAATGCAAGCATTGGTCTGGCAGTAAGTGGTTCAGGAGATATCCCGGCGTTTTCAGCTATCTGCACCGGTGCGGTGCCTGTAGTGGCCACGATTGCCGTTACCCCGCAGTTCTTGAACGGGTTGACAGTTTGCAGCGGGACTGCAAAGAGTTTCACCATAACGGTAAATCCTTTGCCTGTGCCTACCATCACAGGCCCAACGGAAGCCTGCCAGAATTCAACCGGCAACGTCTATAGCACCCAGCCGGGTATGTCATCCTATTCATGGGTTGTCTCAGCCGGGGGTTCGATTACTTCGGGAGGAACCACCACATCGAACACGGTTACGGTTACCTGGAATAGCCCCGGTCCGCAGACTGTCAGCGTTAACTACCTGTTGTTAGGTTGCCAGGCGCAAGCTTCCTCGGTGATGAATGTAACGGTCAACCCCTTACCGACTGCAAATGCGGGACTTGACCAGTTTATTCCATACGGAACCAGCACCACGCTGACCGGCACTCCCGGGGGGGGGACGCCCGGTTATACCTATTTGTGGCAGCCTGTTGCAGGTATCACAGGACCTAATAACACCCTTACGGTATCGACCATTAACCTGACGGTTTCACCATCAGATTATACCTTTAGTGTTACTGATTCCAAAGGATGTTCCCAAAGTGACCTTGTCAGGATCACCCTGAGCGGCGGCCCTTTAAGCGTATTAGCCTCTTCAGTCCCGGCCACGATCTGTAACGACGGCTCCGGTGTCCAGCTCAACGCCCTGGCTTCGGGAGGGAACAGCGCCTATTCGATATCCTACAGCTGGACCTCGGTTCCGGCCGGGTTCACCTCAACCCTGCAAAACCCAACGGTAAACCCTGTGGTTACTACGATTTACACAGTTACTGTTTTTGACGGTTTCAATTATGCAAGCAGCCCGGTGACCGTAACGGTGAACCCTATGCCTGTGGTTTATGCTGTTACAGGCGGTGGTGAATATTGTTCAGGGGGTTCCGGACAGCCCATCGGGCTAAGCAACTCTCAGGCAGGCGTTAATTACCAGCTATACCTGGGAGCCTCACCGAAAGGAGCACCTGTTCCGGGAACCAATTCGTCGATCACATTCGGCAACCAGACCTCGGCTGGTACCTATACGGTGCACGCCTCCTATGCGCTGACAACTTGTAACCTGGATATGTCGGGCAACGCGGTGATCGTGATCAACCCGCTGCCGGTTGCAAATGCAGGAACTGACCAGACGATAAACTATGGAACCCCGGCGACCCTAACAGGTTCGGCCACTTCGGGCACACCCGGGTTCAACTATATATGGACCCCTGCCGGCAGCATCAATGGTTCCAATACCACGGCAACAGTCAATACACTGAATCTGACAGTCAACCCCACCACCTTTACGCTCAATGTGACCGATAGTAAAGGCTGCGCAGGAAGCGACCAGATGATCGTTCACCTCAACGGCGGTCCTTTGACTGTAACCGCCAGTGCATTGCCAGCGGTTATCTGCAACAATGGCACCCCGGTTCAACTGAATGCCCTGGCTTCGGGAGGCAACAGCGCTATTTCAATTTCTTACAGCTGGACATCGGTCCCTGCCGGGTTTACTTCAACCATCCAGAATCCGACCGTAAACCCTGTCGTTACAACAACCTACACGGTTACGGTAAACGACGGATTCAACACTGCCACCAATACCGCTGCGGTGACGGTCAACCCTTTACCTATTGCCTATGCAATTACCGGAGGCGGTGAATATTGTTCCGGTGGAGCCGGTCTTCCCGTCGGCCTGGCGAACTCCCAAACAGGGGTTAATTACCAGCTTATGAATGGCGCGGTGCCTGCGGGGGCCCCGGTACCGGGCTCCGGCGCAGCCATATCCTTTGGAAATCAAACGGCTGCAGGAACCTATACCATACAGGCCACCGTTGTTTTAACGGGTTGTACGCAGACAATGACCGGTAACACAGTGGTTACCATTAATCCCTTGCCTTTAGCAAATGCAGGGGTTGACCAGACCATCAATTATGGTACTTCAACGACGCTGGCAGGCTCAGCAGGTTCGGGGACACCCCCCTATAATTATTCCTGGATCCCTGTTGCGAGTATCAGCGGGTCAACCACAACGGCCACGGTTACTACGCAAAACCTTACCGTAAACCCGACAACATTCACGCTGAATGTTACCGATAACAAAGGGTGTACCAGCAGTGACCAGATGATTGTTCATCTGAATGGCGGCCCGCTGGCAGTTACTGCGGCCGCAACGCCGCAGGTTATCTGCGACAATGGCGCCATGGTTCAGCTTAATGCCACGGCAACCGGAGGAAACAGTGCCATTTCCATCTCCTACAGCTGGTCTTCGGTTCCCGTCGGATTTGCCTCAACCTTGCAAAATCCCACGGTAAATCCTGTTATTTCAACGGTTTATACGGTTACGGTGAATGATGGGTTCAATACTGCAAGTAACCAGGTATCGGTTACGGTAAACCCATTACCTTCACTTTACAACGTTACCGGCGGAGGAGAATATTGCGCCGGGGGTGCCGGGTTGCCCGTCGGGTTAAGTAATTCCCAGGCTGGTGTCAACTATCAGCTTATGCTGGGAGCCTCGCCTGTAGGGGCGCCAGTCACAGGGAACGGATCGCCGGTCTCCTTCGGGAACCAGGCCGCGGCCGGGACCTACATCGTGCATGCCACATTCATTGCGACAGGTTGCAACCGGGATATGACCGGCAGCGCCGTGGTGACCATAAACCCGCTGCCTGTTGCCAATGCCGGAACCGACCAGACGATCAACTTCGGAACCTCCACAATCCTGGTGGGTACTGCCACTGCAGGCACTCCCGGTTATTCTTATACCTGGCTTCCATCCGCAAATATCAACGGGTCGAATACCACGGCCACCGTTATCACCCAGAATATTACCACAAGCCCGGTAACCTTTACCCTGAATATCATTGACAGTAAAGGCTGCACAGCATCCGACCAGATGGTCGTTACCCTCAATGGCAGCGCCCTGGCTGTAACGGCCACGGCCACCCCGCAGGTTATCTGCAACAACGGGGCAACCGTTCAGTTGGGCGCCTCACCGGCAGGTGGAAACAGTGCGGTTACGGCCACCTACAGCTGGACATCAGTTCCCGCCGGATTTACTTCGACCCTGCAGAACCCAACCGTAAATCCCGTGCAGAATACAGTTTATACTGTTGTGGTAAACGATGGGTTCAATACGGCCACGAACCAGGTCACGGTGACGGTCAATCCGCTTCCGGCGGCCTTCAACGTAACCGGTGGAGGGGAATATTGCAGCGGGGGCACAGGTCTGCCGGTAGGTCTCTCCGGGTCACAAAACGGGATCAGTTACCAGCTGTTCAACAACCTTCTTCCCATGGGGATGCCAGTTATCGGCAACGGAAACCCTGTCGCCTTCGGGATCATGACCGCTGGTGGAAATTACACGGTTATTGCAACCAATACGGTTACTACTTGTACCAATGCCATGACCGGCAGCGCGCAGATCGTCATCAACCCCTTGCCAACGTCCAATGCCGGTGTTGACCAGAGCATAGCCTATGGTACCAGCACCCTGCTCGCAGGCAGCGCCGGTGCAGGGACACCGCCCCTTGTTTATTCCTGGTCGCCGGTTGTGAATATCTCCACCGGAGGAACAACCCTAACCCCGCACACCACAAACCTCTACAGTACAACTACCTTTACCCTGCAGGTCACCGACAGCAAGGGCTGTACATCCAGCGATAATGTGATCATCTCCCTGAACGGTAACCCGTTGAGTGTTTCCTGCACCGCCCTTCCAATGGTGATATGCAACAACGGAGTCCCTGTCCAGCTTAATGCAGTGGGAGCGGGGGGAAGCGGAACGTATGTTTACACCTGGACCTCCAACCCGGGTTCGCCACCCTGGTCGGTTGTCGGCCAATCTATTACGGTTAACCCCGTGGTTTCCACTGTTTATACGGTAACTGCTGATGATGGCTTCAATACGGCCACAAATACCATACAGGTCACGGTTAACCCCTTACCCACAGTTTTTGCCGTGACCGGCGGAGGTGAATACTGCAGCGGAGGTTCCGGTGTTCCTATTGGCCTGAGTAATTCAGTAACCGGTATCAATTACCAGCTTTACCTTGGCGCCTCTCCCGACGGCCCCTTTGTTTCGGGGACAGGGTCTCCGATCTCCTTCGGAAACAGGACTGTTGCGGGAACCTATACGGTCAGGGCGACAAATTCGGTTACCACTTGCTGGCAAAATATGACAGGTTCTGCCGTGATAATTATCAACCCGTTACCAGTGGTCAATGCAGGAACGGACAAGATTATCCCGTTCGGGATCAGTACAACGCTCAACGGCGCTGCCAGCGGGGGAACCGGGACACTTTTATATTCCTGGAGCCCACCCGTTTCCATCGCATCAGGTGGCAATACCTTGTCGCCGGTTACAACCAACCTTTATGCCAATACCATCTTCACGTTAACAGTTTCCGACAGCAAATCCTGCGTGAACTCCGACCAGATGGAGGTGTTCCTATCGGGCAACCCATTGAGCGGAACAGCCAGTGTAGCTCCATCCACCATCTGTAACGGGGCATCTGCGCAGTTAACCTCTTCAGGCGCCGGGGGAAGCGGAAGCTATACCTATACCTGGTCATGTGTGCCTCCCGGGATACCTGCCTGGAGCTCGACACAACAGAACCCCTCGGTTTCACCTTCCCAGACCACGCTTTATACCGTCATCGTAAATGATGGATACAATACCAATTCAGCATCTGCCACCCTAACGGTACATCCTTTACCGATACTGTACAACGTCACAGGCGGCGGGGCCTACTGTTTTGGCGGAGCTGGCGTGCCGGTCGGCCTCTCCGGTTCAGAGCCCGGAATTTCATACCAGCTCATGCTGGGCGTTACCCCGCTGCTGCCACCGGTTACGGGCAACGGATCTCCCATCACCTTCGGGAACCAGGTGATCGCAGGGACTTACACCATCATTGCTACCAACCTTTTGACCAACTGCCAGAATACCATGACCGGGAATGTCACTGTGTCTGTTCTTCCTCTGCCCGCCGTATTTAATGTAACAGGAGGAGGTTCCTACGCAAACGGCGGAGCCGGCGTCCCTGTCGGGCTGTCGGGTTCGGAAGTGGGTATTGGCTATATGCTTTACCTGGGTGCAATCCCGAAAACAACACTACCCGGCGTTCCCGGAAACGGAAACGCAATAACCTTCGGCAACCAGACTGCTGCCGGAACCTATACGGTCGTTGCCACCAATTTGGCCACCGGTTGTATCAGTAACATGACCGGAAGCGCAACCGTGATCATCAACCCTTACCCCGCACCCTTCCCCGTTTTTGGAGGGGGACCGATCTGCCTGGGCGACCCGGGTGTCAACGTGGGGCTGGCAGGCTCTGAAATCGGCGTGAGATATATCCTTTACAGGAATACCGATAGCATCGCAGGTGCCGACGGAACCGGGGATACACTTATCTTCGGTCCCTATGCCACCGCAGGAACCTATACGATAAAGGGCATCAACAAAGCAACAACACTGACCCTGATGATGACGGGCAATGCCGTGATCGTGGTCAACCCGCTGCCGGTTGCCTACCTTATGGTACCCCAGGGCGATACCTGTTATGGCACCGAAATCCTGATCAACGGTTCCCAGGCCGGCATCAATTACTACCTGATCAAGGGGATTGATACCATCTCCATGGTCCAGGGAACCGGCCTGTTCGGACTGCTTACCTTCGGACATCAATATGATACCGGCACCTACCATGTTGCCGGGGTGAATGCCCTGACCCATTGCATGATCAACATGACCGGCACCGTTACGCTGCACCCGGCGCCGGCCGTATTTAACGTTAATCCCCCGGGAATCCTCTGCTCCGGCCAGACGATCCTGCTTTCGGGGTCGGCAACCGGGATCAACTACCAGCTGATCCGAAACGGGGCGATCAATGTGGGTTTGCCGCTGCCCGGCACAGGATTCGGGCTGAACTTCGGTCCCCAGTACCTGCCGGGAGTTTACACGGTTGTGGCCACCAATCCGCTGACCCATTGCTATTCCTGGATGAACGGCAATGCAACGATCCAGCCGCCGCCCGTGGTCTATAATATCCTTCCCTCAGGGGATACCTGTGCCCCGGCCATTGTACGCCTTAACGGTTCACAGGTTGGCATATCTTACCGGCTTTTACGCAACAGCACTATACAGGTTGATAGCCTTTACGGAACCGGTCAACCGCTGCTTTTCGGCACCTACCAAACCGCCGGGGTTTACAGGATCATTGCAATCGATACCCTTACCCACTGCGAGTTCTGGATGGCCGACAGTTTGCGGATATACCCGGCACCCATAAAGTACAACATAACACCCAACGGCATTGCCTGTGCCAATTCAGTTATCGGCCTTGATAATTCCCAGGTCGGGGTCTTCTATACCCTGATCCGCAACGGAAGCATCATTGCCGCGGGACCCATTCCAGGCGCAGGTGGGCCTATAACCTTCGGATTTCAGCCGGTCGCAGGAAGTTACACGGTTGACGCCGTTTTCAGCGTAACAGGATGTCATGCCGTAATGAACGGCACGGCAGTCCTCAATCCCCTGCCTTTGATCTACCAGATAGCCCCGCAGGGCAGCCAGTGTGCCGGAACCGATATCTATCTGAATGGTTCCCAGCCGGGGGTTAACTATACTTTGTTGAGAAACGGTATCGCCATGCCTCCTGCCAGGCCCGGAACGGGAGCCATCCTGGATTTCGGATTCCAGAGCCTGCCCGGCAATTATACGATCAAGGCAGTTTATACCGCCACTACCTGCGATACCCTGATGGGGGGAAGTACCACCATTACCCCCGGGCCGGTGGCCTTTGGCCTGACCCCGATCGGGATCAGCTGTTCGCCCGTTACGATTGGGCTGAATGGCTCCGTTCCGGGGATCACCTACCAGCTCAGGCGCGACAGCCTGGTCAACGTCGGTCCGGCGATTACCGGAACAGGCTCGGCCCTCAATTTTGGCGCCCAGACGCAACCCGGAGTTTACAGCATTGTGGCCTATAACCCGGCAACCCTTTGCTATTCCTGGATGACCGGACGCGATACGATCCAGATACCACCCCTGGTTTATGATATTCTCCCCTCCGGAGATACCTGTTCTCCTGCCATCATCAGGCTGAATGGTTCACAGCCGGGCAAACTCTACCGCCTGGTGCTGAATGGCACCATCTACCTGAACAGCATGATGGGGAATGGCAGTCCGCTCGTTTTCGGAACCTTCGTCACCAGCGGGGTCTACAGGATCAGGGCCGTGGATGTCATCACCAATTGCGAATACCCGATGGCCGACAGCGTACGAATTCTCGATTCTCCCATCAAATATAATGTCATCCCCAACGGGGTCGATTGCGCCAATATGGCGATCGGCCTTGATGGCTCCGATCCCGGGGTTGCCTACACCCTGATCAGGAACGGATCGGTAACGGCAGCCGGCCCTGTAACAGGTAACGGCAGCGCCATCAATTTCGGCCCGCAGTCATACCCGGGAACTTATACGGTAATTGCCTTCTCGGCCGTCTCTGGTTGTCACTCGATCATGAACGGCACGGCAGTGCTGAACCCGGCGCCGGCCAGCTTCCTGGTTGAACCGCCGGGAAACCAGTGTCCCGGAACCGATATCTACATCAACGGATCGCAAACAGGCGTTAATTATCAGCTCCTGCGAAACAATATCCTGACAGGACCTTCCAAACCAGGAACCAATGCGGTCATTCATTTCGGCAAACAGTACCTTACCGGGACCTATACGGTAAAGGCCGTGAATTCGGTCACGAATTGCGATACCGTTATGACCGGCGCTACCATTATCGTCCAGGGACCCGTTACCTATAATGTCACCCCCGCCGGGGCCAATTGTTCCCCCTCGGTTGTCGGCCTTTCAGGATCGGAAATCGGGGTAAACTACGAACTGTTCAGGAATGGCTTTGCCATCCTGGGCCCTGTTCCCGGAACGGGAAACCCGCTATCGTTCGGGTTGCAGTCGGCCGGAACCTATATCGTGATCGGAACTGGCAACACCTCCCTGTGCGCCGATACCATGTCAGGCCCGGCCATCGTAACCGCAGGCCCGCTGGCACACGCGGGGAACGATACCGCCATCTGTGCCTCCCATACCCTGCAGCTCGGCGGTCATGCAACAGATTACTCTGCAATTAACTGGTTAACGATGGGCGACGGGACCTTCACCAACCCCGCCATCCTGAACCCGGTCTACACTCCCGGCCCTGCCGATACTGTTGCAGGACTGGTGAGGCTGATTCTCTTTGCCAATGGATCGCCCGCCTGCCTTTCGGCAATGGCTTCCGATACGATGGTTCTTACCATCAATGCATTCCCCATTGTTGATGCCGGGGCGGACGATACGATCTGCTCCACCCAAACGGCCTCCCTTAACGGGATTGTTCATCACACCTCCACGGTACACTGGACAACGACGGGCGACGGGACATTCAACAATGCCAATATTGCCGGGCCTCTCTATACACCAGGGATCTTTGATAAACTGGCTGGCCATGTCATTCTCCGCCTGAAGGTCCACGGATCGGCCAGTTGCCAGGCTGACACCCTCTCCGATTTCATGAATCTTTATATTCAACCGCTGCCCATCGCCGCTGCAGGCCCTGATGATACGATCTGCGAAAACTGGAGCTACACCCTTTCAGGAGCGGCCCAGCATCAGTCGTCGGTAACCTGGACGACACTTGGTGACGGTTCCTTTAACAACCCATCGCTGTTAAATGCAAGCTATACGCCGGGTACAACCGACAGGAACGCAGGCAGTGTCAGGCTGATCCTGACTGCCCACGGCTTGTCGCATTGTTCGTCCGAGGTGGCCCGTGATACCATGAAACTGCTCCTGAACAAGCTGCCAGCCGTGAATGTGGGACCCGACACTGTACTCTGTGCAAACCAGCCCTATCATGTTTTTGCTACGGTTCAGCGCAATTCCGACCTCTTGTGGACAACCACCGGCGACGGGACGTTTAACAATATTCATACACTGAATCCAGTTTACACACCCGGGGCGCTGGATATCATTACCGGATCCGTCATGCTGAAGCTCAGTGTACACGGGATATTAAGCTGTGTCACCGAATCGGTTGCCGACAGCATGATGCTCTCGATTTTCCCGATGCCGGTTGCCAATGCCGGGAACGACACCCTGTCGTGCCCGAATATTGCCATCCCGCTGCATGGCGCGGCTACCCACTATACATCGGTGCTTTGGAATACCCTTGGCGACGGAACCTTTGATAACCCGGCACTTCTTCATGCCAGCTATACACCCGGTTTACTCGACATCCAGCACGGCTTTGCCAACCTGGTGCTGACGGCGGGAGGGCAGCAGCAGTGCGGCTCCCAGGTTGACAATGACACGGTCAGGGTGAATTTCAAACCGCTGCCGACGGTTAGCCTGAGCGGCTCCGGCACCATTTGCGAGGATTCCACCGGTGTGGTGATCATGAACCTGACAGGTGTCGGCCCATGGAACGTCGTTTATACCGATGGCCTGAACAATTTCACCATCAGCAATATCGCTGCCAGCCCCTATAACCTGACGGTAAGTCCCATTATCACAACCACCTATACGATCCTGTCCGTTTCCGACGGGGGATGTTCCGTGATCCATACAGGACCTTCGTTTACCGTTACCGTAAATCCAAAACCCAATACTTACGCCATGAACACTACCGGTGGCGGAGGTTACTGTGAAGGAGGAGCCGGCGTTGATATCGGGATCGACGGATCCCAGTCCGGCGTTTTTTACCAGCTGCTGCTGGGTGGCGCTCCCAGCGGTCTGGCCATGCCGGGCAACGGGTCGCCCATCTCTTTCGGACTGCGTACCGTCCCCGGGGTTTACCAGGTAAAAGCCTGGCATCCCCAGACGATGTGTACTTCACTCTATCCCGACAGTGTGGTTGTGGTCATCTTTGCAGCTCCCCGTGTTGACTTTACCAGTGATTCGGCCTGTTTTGGATTCCCGACCCAATTTCACCTGACCGGGCTGGATATCAATAAAATTGCCACCTGGCAATGGCACTTCGGCGATGGCACCACGGCAACCTATACGGCTCCCATCGAACCGCAACACACCTATCCTGCAACCGGGAACTATGTGGTTACCCTCATCGTGACCGACACGAACTATTGCACAAAGACCTTTATCCACAATGTCACGGTAAACGAACTTCCTGTAGCGTTGTTTTCGCACGACGCACCCATGTGCGTGGGGTACCCGGTTCATTTTACCGACAACTCCTATTCCCCCGGGAATAATTACATTGTGAAATGGCACTGGGAATTCGGGGATGGGGCCGACACAATCATCAACTGGCCGGCCATGCAGAATGTGACCCATATTTATACCAGTCCCAATACCTATTCGGCCAAACTGACTGTAACTACCAACCGGGGATGCACCGCCGTTAAGGTCAGGCCGGTCCAGATCATGGCTGCGCCTACTTCCAATTTCACCTTTTCGGGCGCCTGTGAAAAGGAGCTGGTTCAGTTCACCGATATCTCGCAGCTCAACGGTGGCGGCTCCATCGTGGAATGGAAATGGAATTTTGGCGACCCGTCGTCCGGGATCAACAACACCGCCATCATCCAGTCACCTCAGCATCTGTTCGATACGACGGGTGTTTATCATGTCACATTCATCGTGATGAACTCAGGGGGCTGTACCGACACCATCAAAAAGACGGTATCGGTTCAGAAGGGACCCGTGGCGCTGTTTACCTACAACACCGCCTGCCTGGGATCGGCTACGCAGTTCACCGATGCCTCTACGCCCAATGCAACATCCGACATCGAATGGCATTGGAATTTTGGCGACGGCAGTGCCGGATCATCGTCGCAAAACCCAACCCATACCTATGCCAATGCAGGTGTTTACCAGGTCACCCTGACGGTTAAAAATTCGAATTTCTGCAGTCATGATACAACCCTTCAGGTTTCTATCTATCCGCTTCCTTCTGCATCCTACCTGACGGATGCACCCCTGTGCCACAGCATGCCCGTCACCTTTACCAACACCTCGACGACCCAGCACGGCCAGGTCGTAAGCTGGGTATGGGATTTTGGCGATGGCACCACCTCCACGATCCTCTTCCCGGCGAATCCGAACGTCACCCATACCTTTTCAGGAACCTCGCTGCAGCACCTGGTCCGGCTTACCATAAAAACCAGCGACAGCTGTTCCTCCTTTGTCGAACACCTGATCAACAGTGTTTCAGGACCGCTTGCCAGCTTTGACTTTTCAACAGCGCTATGCCCGGGTGTAAACGTTCAGTTTACCGACCTGAGCCAGCAGAACGGCGGTGGCCCGATTACCTTCTGGCACTGGAACTTCAGCGATGCGCTTTCGGGATCGTCAAACAATTCAACCCTGCAGAACCCGGTTCATGCTTTTTCAGGCCAGGGGTCGTACAATGTGAAGATGGTCATCGGCAACGCCGGCAACTGCAAGGATTCGCTTGTGAAACAGGTGATCATCGGCGCACTGCCCTTATCGGCCTTCACCTTTGACACCGTTTGCCTGGGCTCTGTGACCCACTTCACCGACCAGTCGACCACCAACCCTGGAACCCTGCTTACCTGGGATTGGGACTTCGGCGACGGCCAGCCGCACGCAAACACGGCCAATGCGGTTCATCTCTATACCGCGCCCGGACCCTTCACCGTGACCCTCACCGTGATGAACTCAGGCTATTGCGTTGGTTCGGTATCCCACCTTGTCCATGTAAACCCGGCGCCGCTGGCTTTGTTCTCCAACAGTACGATAAATTGTACCGGCTCCTCGGTGTCGTTTATTGACCAGAGTACCACCACGCACGGTTACATTTTGCAGTGGCACTGGAACTTTGGCGATGGACACGACACCCTGATCCATTTCCCGGGGATGTCGCCTGTTTATCATACTTATGCAACCGGTGGCGTGTACAATGCGACCCTGACGGTGAAAACCTCCGACAGCTGTTCCTCAACCGTATCCAACGCAATAACGGTCTATAACAAGCCGATGGCCAACTTCTCCTTCTCGGCAGCAAACTGCCAGATGGCGCCTGTCCAGTTTACCGACCTGTCGCAGACGAACGGCAGCGGCGTCATCAACTCCTGGAGCTGGGATTTTGGAGACCCAGGCTCGGGGGTGAACAACCAGTCGACCCTGCAAAATCCTCTCCACTCCTTCCAGAATTCAGGACCCTATACCGTTCACCTGACCGTGAAAAATGGCTACCTGTGCACTGATAGCATCAGCAAGCCGCTCACCATCAGCGCCAACCCGGTGGCTGCCTTTACAGCCGATACGGTTTGCAGGGGAACCCTGACCCATTTCAGCGACGCGTCGACCACCACCTCCGGTACCATCACCAACTGGCTGTGGGATTTTGGCGATGGTTCGGCTCCGGGCACAACCCAGAATCCCGACCATCTCTATGCCGCTTCAGGCACCTATACCGTTTTACTGACGGTTCATACCAGTTTTGGCTGCCAGCATTCTGTCACGCATCAGGCTGTGGTTAAAGTCATACCAACCGCGATGTTTACCTCTGTTGATCATTGTGTCGGGGGTATTACCCATTTTACCGATCAATCGACCACCCCTGCCGGCGGGATATCAGGCTGGACCTGGACTTTCGGCGACGGATCGGGAGCTGCAACCCAGGATCCGACGCACGTTTATGCCAGCCCGGGAAGCTATAATGTCAAACTGGTTGTGACCAATACCGCCGGCTGTACCGATTCGGTCACCATCCCCCTGACGATCCTGCAACGCCCCAAGGCGGCCTTCAGCTATTTCAGCCCGAACTGCCCGGCCGGGAAGGTCACCTTTACCGATCATTCAACCCCTGCCGGGTCGCCGGTCAACAGCTGGAAATGGATCCTGACGCCAACCGTTTTCTCGACAGATCCCAATCCCTCCTATACCTACACCCCGACCAATGCAACCTATCCTGTCACGCTGATCGTCCGCGACCAGAACGGATGCTATGATACCATCGATTCGACGGTATTTGTCAGGCCGGGATTCTCCTTCACCTTCCATTCCGACTCGAGCTGCCTGGGAAATCCGACCCATTTCCAACCCGTAAACCTGGCCGCGGGCGACACCCTGCATGACCTGCACTGGAACTTCGGCGAGGCATCTTCGGGCATCAACAACACCTCCACGTTATATGACCCGGTTCATACCTATGCCAATGCGGGTTCCTATATCGTGAAGCTGAAGGCATACAATGCCGACAACTGTTCCGACAGCATATACAAAGAGGTGGTAGTGCATCCGCTGCCAATCGTATCCTATACCAACAACCAGGGGGCGCATTGCGACAGTATCATCACCTTTACCAACCATTCGGTGGGTAATGGGGCAGCCCTCGACAGCCTTGCCTGGAAATTCGGCGATGGTTCCGATACCACCTTTGTCCCGGGGATCCCGACCGTGATTCACCATCGCTACCCCGGGTTTGGCCTGTTCCACGTAACCGTGACCGCCTATAACCACCATGGATGCCAGCAAACCGACTCCTCGCTTGTGAACGTAGCCTGTATCTCTGCCTCGGTCATAAATCGTGATACCGTGCTGTGCCAGCGCACCAGGATGTATTTCGCCGACAGCTCCCATCCCGTGAATCTCATCAAATCATGGCATTGGTTTTTCGGCGACACCAGGGATACCGCCTATACAAAACACTGTAACGGGCTTTACCATACCTACCCGACGGCAGGGACCTATACGGTTTCGCTGGTTGTAACCGCCCAGAGCAACGGATCGGTGGTGAGAGATACCTCAAGGTTACAGGTGGTTGTAAGACCGGGCCCGCTCTCCGATTTTAGGGTGGCTGCCGTATGTTCCGGGGATACCTCGCGGTTTATCAACCTTTCCGACAGCGGAGCTGTCCATATCTCTTCTACCCGCTGGAACTTTGGCGACATACCCTCCGGTGCAAAGGATACCACTTCGATCTTGAATCCTGAACATTACTACCTGTTGCCTGGCAAACACAAGGTCAGGCTGGTTTCGCGCAACGACTTCGGCTGCTCCGATACGGTGACCAGGATGGCCGTGGTTCATACGCTGCCGAAGGCCACCTTTACCACTTCAGCACCATGCGCACGGTATGATATCAGCTTCCAGGACAAAACGGTCAAGGGCGACACTACCCTGGCCAGATGGTGGTGGCTGATGGGAAATCCAATGACACCCTATGATACGCTGTTTACGAAAAACGTTACCTACCGGATCGATTCGGTCGGCACCTACCTGGTTTTCCTGAAGGTGAAGGACAATTTTGGCTGTACCGATACGGTATTAAAGCCTGTCACTATCCAGCCTTCGCCCTTGGCCGCCTTTACAATAACCGAAAATTATGATGGCAGGATCGGGATGATCAAGCTGAATAACCAGTCGTCGGCCGATGCAAAGGCTTTCAAATGGACCTTCGGGAACGGGAAGACTTCGACAGAGGTGAATCCCACCGCCACCTATACGAACGACAACACAGTTTACCGGATCGAACTGGTTACCTGGAACACCGGCCTGTGCTATGATACGACCTACCTGGATTATGAATTCTTTTATGACAACCTCTTTGTGCCCAATGCCTTTGCTCCGACAAGCCTGATATCAACGGGAAATGCCCTGGAGATAAGGGAATTTAAGCCGAAGGGATTAAACCTGAAGGATTATCACCTGATGATCTTCGACAAATGGGGCCATATGGTATTCGAATCCAGCAAACTTGATTGTGCGGATGGGGTAAGCACCAATTGCAAGGGGAGTCCTGTCGAAGGATGGGACGGCACCTTCAATGGCGAGCTGTTGCCGCAGGATGTCTATATGTGGAAGATCAGCGCCACCTTCCGGAATGGAAAGGTATGGGAAGGCTCGAATAACGGAAAAGGAACTGGTACCACCATGGGAACCGTAACATTAATCAGGTAATTAACATTGTACGGTTATGAAAAGGATAAAATTTATCTTCCTCCCAATATTGATGGCGGTTGTTGTACCGGGGCTCTTTGGCCAGGATGCAAACTACACCCAGTTCCTGAATTCTCCGCTGTATTACAACCCGGCCTATACCGGGTTGTATACAGGCTTGCATGCCCGCTTCTCGTTCCGCGACCAGTGGCCTACCTTGCCCTACGATTTCAAGGCCTATCATTTCAGCGCCGATATCGGCGACCGGAACCTTCCGGGGGCAGGAGGACTGGGTCTTTCCATCAATACCGACAATGACGGACTGGGGTTTATCAGGAATTTGAATGTGGGACTCTCCATGGCCGTAAGGATCCATTTCTCGGCGATGGCGGTAGGCCAGTTGGGGATACGAGCCTCCTGGATGCAGAAAAGCATCCGCTGGGATGACTTTGTATTTTCGGATGCCCTGAGCGAAAAATATGGCAACATCTACCCGACCGGCTTTGTACAGCCCGACCGGAATGTGCTGAACCTGCCCGATTTCGGCACCGGAGGCATCGTACAGTTCTCCAATGAACCGGGAAGCCTCTCGGGAACTGTCGGGTTGGCCGTAGATCACCTATTTGAACCGGACCAGTCATTCCTGCAAACCGCCAAATCGCCGCTGCCCCGCAAATGGGTTGCCCATGCCGATATGGTCTTCGCGGTGGGCAGCACCTCCGGGTTCAATGTGATGGAGGAGGATGCCCTGAAGATAAACCCCGGAATCATCTACCAGAACCAGGGCAACCTGAACTCCTTCCAGGCAGGGATGAACCTCACAAAATTCGGAGTCTATGTCGGTTTGTGGTATAAGGGGGCCTTTGGCACCTATGCAAACGGCGCCATGGCCCTGATGGCCGGTTACCGTTATGCCTTCGCCGAAAATATGAGTATTAAATTTACCTACAGCTACGACATGCAGCTTACCGGCGCCCTCCAGGGGACCGGCGGGGCGCACGAGGTAAGTCTCGTCCTGGATTTCGGCAATATCAGCCTTTTCGGCGGAGGCAGCCACTCATCTCCCCGCGGCAAGGGGGCCTATGATTCGAGGCTGGAGTGTTCGCCGTTTTAGGGGAAAATAGATTTTAAGTTAAGCCAGGTATCTGCCTACCTTAGAAACAGATGATCATCACCTGATAAGTAACACTTTCCTGATTTTAATTTTTTCATCATCTTTCAAAATCACCCCCAATAATCCCCAAGGAGCAGTTGAAAGATCAAGTTGTATTTCCTTTGCTCCGCAGAACTGTTTTTTCAGGATGACCTGTCCATTCAAATCAACTATTATTACTTGCAGACTCATCGTGTTAGCCTGAATGGCAATAATTTTTAAGGGGCCATTTGTTGGATTTGGGAATATTTCAAAATCATTATTTTCAATCCCTTCAATACCCATATTTGGTTTTGCCTGGGTAACAGTTATTGTTACAGGATTAGCGCCCGAACCAGCAACCGTAATGCTGGCTATGCGTGATGATGATGAATTGTTTTCAGAACAAACTGCAATAATTGAGTCATTACCTGAACCGGATGGTGTTACCGTGCACCAGATGGCATCACACGTGACTGACCAGTTGGTATTGGATGTTACCAGAAAATAGGTGTTATTTGCATGAGAGGATACTGTGCGGTCAGACGGGGAAACCGCAAGTGTCCCGGTCATCCCTCCATTTATTGTGCGCAGGATGGTGCCTCCGTCGCCCACAATGGTTCCTGTATTTGCATCGGTAAAAAAAACTGAATTCAACCTGGAACTCACACCGGCTGTTTGTACCATCCAGGTAGTCCCCCCGTCGGTTGTGTTTAAAATTGTCCCGTAATATAACCCTGAGGTTGTGCCGTGATTTTTATCCGTAAAGCAGACACTTGATAAAAAATCGGTAGTTCCGCTGTTTTGCAGAGTCCAGGTTAACCCACCATTCATTGTTCTAAGGATCGTCCCGTTGTCGCCAACAACTGTTCCCGTATTTGCGTCGGAAAAAGATACTCCTGACAGCCATCCGGTAACCCCGCTTGTTTGTCTGGTCCAGGTATTTCCACCATTGACCGTTCTCAGGATCGTACCATCATGACCAACAACCGTACCCGTATTTGCATCGGTGAAACAAACAGAGGCCAGCCAGCTTGATGTCCCGCTCGCCTGTTGCGTCCAGGTGTTACCACCGTCAATGGTTCTGAGAATAATGCCGGAAAAACCGCCCACAATGGTCCCGTGATTTGCATCGGTAAATGAGACACTGTTCAGATAGTCGTAACCACCACTTGATTGCCTTTTCCAGGTGGCACCGCCGTTGGTGGTTCTTAAAATAGTTCCCCCATAGCCGACAACTGTCCCGGTCAACGAATCGGAAAAGGAGACCCCGGTTAAATAATCGGTAGCATCGTTCGTCTGCGGCTCCCAGGATTGCCCCCCATCGGTTGTTCTCAGAATTATACCCTGATTATTACCATCGAATCCAACGGCTGTCCCATTGTTTTTGTTGGAGAATGATACTCCGTAAAGATGGTTTGTAG
Organism: Bacteroidota bacterium; assembly: GCA_037133475.1. Classification (GTDB taxonomy): domain Bacteria; phylum Bacteroidota; class Bacteroidia; order Bacteroidales; family FEN-979; genus CAIVAT01. The sequence continues at coordinate 8,632 of JBAXOB010000035.1, read as the reverse complement.
CACCGGGGGATTGAAGCGTCCAGGTCAATCCACCATTGGCAGTTTTAAAGAGGATGCCATAATCACCCACAGCGGTTCCAATATTGGCATTAGAAAAATTGACACCGTACAAAATTCCGAAAGTCCCGGTTGAACAGCTAATCCAGGTCAGACCTCCATTATTTGTCTTTAAAATTGCCCCCTTGCCATAACCATCGCCGCCAACTGCTGTCCCGTTACTTGCATCGCTGAATGAGACACCATATAAGCAGAAAGGAGTTTCACTTGCTTGTAAATTCCATGTTAAACCACCATTTGTGGTTCGGAGGATTTTATAGGAAGCTAGTCCTTGACCGCCTACAATTGTGCCATTATTTGCATCTGTAAATTTCACACCTGTCAGCCAGTCATTAACACCGCTTGCCTGGGCAGTCCAGGTTGTACCCCCGTTTGTAGTGTGAAGGATGGTTCCTCCATCCCCTACGGCCGTCCCTGTATTTGAATCAGTAAAGCAAACGCTGTACAGGCCGTTTGTGTTTAAGGTTGTCTGTTTTATCCAGGATACCCCGCCATCAATGGTCCTAAGTATTGTTCCCCAATATCTGCCCACAGCGGTACCAGTATAGGCATCAGTAAAGCAAACATCTTCCAGCAAGTCAGTAGTGCCGGATGCTTGTTTAACCCAGGTTGTCCCTCCATCGATGGTCCTGATGATAATGCCACCTGTGCCGACGGCTGTTCCTGTATTTGCATCCGTAAAGGAAATACCGCGTAAATCCAGGGTAGTTCCACTGGTCTGTTTTACCCAGGTTAAACCACCATCAGTAGTTTTCAGAATAGTGCCTTTATCACCTGCACTCCAGCCAGTGGTTGGAGTCACAAATTTTACACATAAAAGCGGGTTGCCCTGAGGTAAGGGATATTGGCGTATCCATTGGGCATTGGAAAAACAACAGGTAAATATTGACAAGATGAGGAAGAAAGTATTTTTCATTTTTTCATGTTTAAAAACCGTTTAAAAGGTTTCAATTATTGTTTAATAATTTTTTCAACCATTACCTGATCGTGTAAGACGACTTTCAATAGATAAAGGCCATTTGCGTATGAGGAGATATCGATCCGGGTTTTCCTTCCGGAGCCGATTTGGCTGTGTACAAGTCGCCCCCCTGCCGTTGTAATTGAAAGAAATCCTTTTACCGGCTCCGGATAGTAAGGTATCGCAACAGTAATCCAACCAGACGCCGGGTTGGGGTATATTGCTAACCGGGATAAAGTGGTCTGAGTGTTTATTTGCTGAGAACCAAGAATGTAACAATCACACCGGTGGCTTCCCAGGCTGTCGAAAAAATTGACAGGCAGCGTGTCATATTCCCGAAGGGCATAAAAGCTGTTCGGGATTCCACCGGTTGTACTGTCGCCGTAATGGATCATCGTTTGCCGGTCGACACCATGCAGGATGTTGTGCTTCCGGGTCAGTGTCCTGCTTTTGGTAAGATAGACACCCTGGCCCAGGATGTAGGGCTTTGTATCGGTCCAGGCCCCTGACGGGTTATACGTTCCCAACCAGTTCATCGGCCGCACGCCGATTTCACCGAAGATGTCCAGGTCGGTCCAGGTGCTTCCCGATTGTTTTTTCTGCAGGGATATGGCGTCATCCCCGTTCCAGAACAGCACATTCCCTCCCGGGGTTGTTCCGCCGTAATCATAAGGGGCAAGCCAGTTGGCTTTCTTACGAAGTTCAGGCCAAATCATGGTGTCCTGGCCGGCTTTGGTGGTATCCTGGATGATAACCCAGGTTGTATAGGAACTGATTGTCCCGGTCAATGGCAGGACATACAGCGGATCCTGGTCGGAAGCCGAACTGCCATTCGCCCAGCGGATAAGCCGGTACTGATTGTCAAGAGTAATGGGATGGTTGGTAGGGTTGTAAAGTTCGATGGCTTTATTGTTATTCCAGCCTTCCACATATTCCGAAAATAGAATGTCGGAACAATTGGATTGAGCCTGGGCTGCCATGGCCGATACCAGGGCAATCCAAAAGGAAAATACTTTTTTCATGGGGTGAACTTTATATGGTCGATTGGTGTCCAAACGGTTAGTTTATTTTTTCAAACAAATCCGTCGCTTTCTGCCTGTAATCACCTGAGGTTGCGATCAGAATGTCCAGCTGTGTTTTTGCCGCCTTTGAATTGTGCGACTTTAATTCAGCCAGGGCCAGGTACCACCTTGACTGATCACGCAACACATTTTTTACGATCAAACTTTTCAGCAGCACAATGGCCTCTGCCTGTTTTCCCTGCGTTCCGAGTAATGCGTTTGCCAGGTAGAAGGCGACGGTATCGGCGGAAGGATCTTTTCGGTAAAGAATCCTGAAGGCGATGGCTGCGCTGTCATATTGTGCACGGTGGTAATAGGCGAGGCCCGAATACAGCAACTGGTGCGTAGTATCTTTCTCCCAGGTGGTGCTTTTCTCGGTTATAATATCGGTATAGGCGATGAAGTTCTGCGTAAAAAGCCGGTCGGGATCGTGCTGCCGGTTGAAAAGAAACAATCCCAGGGTTGTTCCCAGGGTGAGTAAAACGAGCCCCACGGCGGCAATTCTTACCATCCTGGAGCCGCCCGAATAGAGTCGGCGCAGAATGCCCTCCTGATGGCCGTCATAAGCGGTCTCTTTTGTTTTTAATACGACGTGCCGGTCAAACTCAGGAAGTTTCAACTCCCTGACCAGATGCCTGATCTCAACGACAGCCGCTTTGCACTCTGTGCAATTCTCCAAATGTTCTGCAATATCTTCCGGTAACCGGTTAGTTGCTGAATGGGCCAGTGAATCAACCCACAATGCAATTCCCTCTTCAGTCAGGTGACCGTCTGTTTTGAAGAAATTGTTCTCTGGTTTCATTTTGTCTCTTTTATGCAATAGATGGTCGGGTGCCTCAGTTTTGGAGAATCTGTTCCTGGTTTTTGCAATAATATTCAAAAAGGAGCTGCAACGTTTCACGGGTAAAGGAGGCAGAAGGCGGATTCCCGTTCAGCAACACGATGATTTCATCCTGACGGTCGTCCATCCACTTCCTGATTGCATCTTTCGAATTTTGCTTGTCTTCAAGCAGGTTGAAGATGGAGGTGAGCAATGCAAGGATCTCCTGGTCATGGAGATGGTCAGTAAGGATGTTGAGCCGGGCAATCCATCTTTTTATTTCTGACACAGCCATCTCATCCGGTTTATAATAATGCAGGTCGGTAACCGCGACCAGCAGCCTGAATAAGGATTTCAGGCAGAAGGAAATTTTATGCTGCTTCTTTCTGTAGGTTTTAAGGATATCGGATAGCCTGGTACTGTATTCATTAAGGATTAACCGGGTCATGGGGGAAATCTCATTTGTTGGGATATTGCCAAACCAGGTTGCCAGATCTTCATTGCCGTAGCGGAGATTTCCAGGTTCCCTTTCACGTTCCTTAACCCTGGTACGCATCCTTTCGAGGCATTTGTAATATACGATGGTGTACAAATAGGTCGAAAATTTTGCCAAGCCCTTATAGGAACCCAGGATTTTGTCTTTGCGGGTGATCATCCATAAGGCCATCTCCTGGTACAACTCGTCGGCCTCTTCGTTGGGGAAATAACCCGTCTCAATGAGATATTTGTAGATGACCGACCTTATCATCTGTTCATAAGGCAAAAAGTAAGCGTTGCTATTGGCTGTCATCGGAGGCTCTTTTTCTGCGGTTTACCATCCAGGCCCCCCCCAGCAAAACCAGGATCAACAGCAATACCGGGATACTCCACTTCGCCGCCGGGTTGTTGCCCAAAACCGGGCTGTTGTTACCTATGGCCATGAATCCTGCCCAGAAAAAGGGATGAGCGGTGAGGTTATCCGCGCTGTTCAGGTAGTCCAGCTGCGCATTCTGAAGCGCGAGGGGTTTCTCCTCCTTCCCGGCAAGGTGGTGATAGAAGTCCTTCATGATCGAGGCGGTTGACCGGTCGTTGACACTCCATAAAGTGGAGATTACCGATGGAACGCCTGAATACATGAAACCGCTGGAAAGGCTCATGATTCCTTCCCCATCCTCTATTTTCCCGAAGCCGGTATTGCAGGCGCTGAGGACCACCATGCTGGCATTCAGTTTCAGGTTAAAGAGCTCGTAGGCATAAAGATAGGCGTCGGTACTGTCATTGTTCTGGTAAAAAACAAGTTTTGATTCAAGCGGGTTTATATCGTTCATGATCCCATGTGTGGAGATATGGAGTATGTTATAACCGGAAGCATAAGCTAGAAAGTTCTTTTTCGTGGCGGATGTATCGGTAAATACTTTGCCCCCGAATTGCTGCCGGATATTGCGGACCTCCTCAATCGAACCCTCCAGTGAAACAAACTCGGAGCCTCGGTCTTTCAGTTCCGCCATGAGCATCCTGTTCCCCGGTTTAAAAGAGGGGGCAAAAGCAAGGATGCCGGGATTTACAGGGTGGTTGTTCATGTCGTGGGTGCTCAAATAAATAGTTGCCGAACAGGCGTACCCGATGGGATGCTCCTTTACCAGGTAAGGCAGTGTTTTATAGCTTTTGTTTCCCAGTAAATGATCTGCCCTGACCAGGGCCTCGAATGGGATGGTTCCCAGTTTACCGGCGGGGATCAGGATCAGGCTTTTTCCCCTGATCAACGGTTCAGCCCTGCGGATGAGCTTATCGTACAGTTCGCCGGCAACATTGGTGAATTCAGCCACCGACCCGTTTTGTCCGTCGCGGTGCAGGATCATGTTCCTGAAACGGTCGATGGATTGGAAAAAACCGGGATCAATCGGGCTGCTGACCATGGAAGCGGTATAGTGACTGATGATAAAGGTGATTAGTTTTTTATCGGCGATGGCATATTCCAGCAGGACTTCGTTTTCATCCAGGCCATTTTGGACCTGTTTGATGCCGGTAATTTTCCGGTCATATTTTAAATGGTAGTAGGAGGGGTAATGATGTTCAAAAACACTCTTAAGGCTGTCGGCAGTGGCATTCAGACTGAATTGACGCTGTTCCAGTTCCCTGACAGTTTTCAGGTCAGGTTTGGGGTTAAGTTTCACATCCTGCAGGGCGCCATTACACTTGGCCAGGTTTGTGTGAACTGCCCGGTCGAGCTCCTGCAACGTGTCGGGTATCCCGCCTATGTTTCTGGCTTCCAGTTCTTTCATGGAAGAGTAAAGCGAAGCATAACGGCTTTTTTCTGAGAAGAGAAAGGCCTTGTCAAGATAGGCGGGATCGCCGGTGCGGTGATACAGGATATAGGCAAACTCAATGGCCGCGGGATAGGGGAGGGTGTGCATGTCAATTACGTTCCGGGTATCCTCCGGTTTGTTTTGCATCCGCATCGAATCGGCTACCTGCGTGGCCAGTTCAATGTTTGCCAGGGCGGTCTTCAGGAATTGCAGGGAATCGGGATTCCTGTAATATTTCACCTCATAAATGCTCGACTTGGCTTCAAGGGAATAAAGCAGGGTCAGTTTATCAAACACATTCCTGATAGCGGGGTTGGAGGTGCCCAGCGTATCGGTGAATCCAACAACATTGTATGCGATGGCTTTTTGCAGGCAGAAAAGCGCCTGTTTAAAATCTTTCCGCGCAAAATTAAGGTTTCCCAGGTTGTAATAATAGGTGGCCATATAAGGCCTGTTTTCGCCGGCAATCCGACGGTACAGGTCGACGGACCCCTGCAGGCAGTTTTGAGCCTCCTCAAATCTTCCGTGGTTCAAATAAAACAAACCGAGGTTGGTATTGATCTGGCATATCAGCGAGCTGTTTTTATTCACCCGCATGATGGTGGCGATTCCTTTTTTATAATAGAACTCAGCGGAATCTGCCTGATTTTGACTCGCAAAGATAAAACCGGCGACATCGTATGCCTGGGTAAGCGAAGTGGCCAGCGCTGGATTGGCTGAAAAAATCCTTACGACGTTCCGGATGGAGGCAAGGGCGCCCGTCAAATCTTTGGTCTTCAACTGAACGATGGCAACATTCAGCTGGATGGTGGCCAGGTTCGGATCATCGGGTCCGCTGATCGTTTCAAAGATGGTTGCAGCCTTGCCGAGGAAAATTGCTGCTTTTGAAAAATTGCCGGTTTGCTGGAAAAGGACCCCCATTCCGTTATAGGCCCCGCCTATGATCTGGTGATGTTCACCATATTTTGGAACCCACATGCTGATCGTTTTTTCGTAGAGAGGCCTTGCGGTTGCATAATCACCCTTCTGAAGGCTGATATCGCCTTCTGTGGCATAACAGGCAGCAAGGTTTTCTTCGGCGCCTCCCTTCAGCGCCCCGGCGATTTCAATGGCTTTTTTAACATCCGTTAACGCCTCATCAAGTTCCTCTTTATAGAAATGAAGCACGGCCAGGTTGAACCATGCATCAGCCAGGTACAGCTGTTTTTCACCCTTGCTCTTTCCCAGTATCTCCAGGGCACTTTTGAAATAAAATACGGCGGAATCAAATTTCCCCGTATTCATGCATACCAATCCCAGGTAATTGCAGCTTCCGCCCTCCTCCTCCAGGTTACGGCACGCACGGCTTACAGACCGAGCCACCGTTGCATTATTCAGCCCTTTGTCGAATTTCCCGATGTTAATGTACAGTTTGCTGATCATATTGAGAGTATGGGCATACCTGCCGGGTTCATTCCATGCCTTATAAATGTTGCCGGCGGCGGCATACAACGCCAGTGCGCTGTCGCTCTTTCCAATTTTGCCATACAGTTCTGCCTGCCCTGAAATTTTACGGGCATAGATGGTATCGGCGGCCAGGTTTCCGCCTGAATCTTTTCCCTGTAAAACCCTGGCAGTAAAGATAACCATCAACAGGCACGAAAGTATTCCGGTCAGCAGGAGTGTAGCGTGTCGGGAGGATTGCATGTTATGAGCTTTTAAGGTGAATATGAATGCTAAATTAATATACTTTTTATATATCAGCAGTGTTCATCATGAAATTGTAAGAGAAATTTCAAATTCATTCAATAAGGAAAACTGAATGTAATATAGCCATTACATTAATCATAATGATAAAGGTTGCCAATATATCTATCCTGTTATCACTTAAATAAAACTGAAGAACGACCTATTATAAAGGCATGGAGGAAAGAAATAAACCATTTTACATGACTCGGAATCCTCGTAAAGTATTTATAAAACAGCGTTATGCTACATTGGTTCATAAGTGCGCTCCTGGAATAAACCTATCCTGATCATGCATCTGACAGGTATAATTGGGAAGGCATTTAAAATATTTCAAAAATTTTCTCCAAATCAGGCTGGCATGCTCTTCTAATTAAGAGAAACCGGGTAACACGGCAGTACGAAAGGGAGGAACGGGAACGAGCGATTATTGGAACAAAAGGCATAATCAACCCAATATAAACAATAAAACCAAAAACCATGAAAACGAGAAATTATCAGGCATTACCAACACTGAGCGTAACAATCGCATTATTCGTTGTAGCAATATTTTGCTGCCAAGTATCCTTTTCCCAGGAGGCAAAACCGGCAACGGAACCCGTGGCGAAAAAACCAACATCCTTTCATTACAGGGTATATAACGAAGTATATTTTTTTGGCGGTTTTTCATCTCAGAAAAACGTATTATCAACCAGCGCCACTGCAAACGGTAACAGTTACCCGGTTGACATTATATACAAGAATACCGGATTGGGTGGCTTGGGAATGGCAACCCTCTTTATCGGCAAGGATAAGAATCCCGACCTTATGGTTGACTTTGAGACATCCTTTTACGGGGCCAAGATGAATGCAATAGTTGACAACCCTCCTGTAAATGTGGAACTTGCCGGTTTCGCCATGTGTCTCGACATGCACTTCAGCGTGTTCCCGATCAAGGCGCGAAACAGCTATCCGAGCCCCTTTGTGTTCGCCGGTGCCGGCATGCGAATCGTGAAACTATCGTATGAAACGGCATCCGCCTCTGAGTTCCATGGCGAGCTTCCCTTCGGGATCGGTTTCCGCCAGAAGATTTCCAATTCCGTTGCCTTCCAGGTTCGCGAGCGTTTTGTCTATTCGAAGCTGAAGGATGTTTCGGGCTTTATCCTTCCCGAAACCCGTTTTGAGTTGATCATTTCGACAGGAAGACGATAGGGATGCGGAGAAGAAAGATCCATAAGGATGATGATCAGCCTGGCTGGGAATCATTCTTATGGATCTTTTATGACCTGCTCCTATCCAATTGTATGAGGTAGGAAAAAAATCGGTTATGCCGTTTGGTTAAATACATTCGAAAATGTTGCTAATGATTTGATCTATTGTTGAATTCATCGACTTAGGTTCACGAAATTTCAATATTCAGTTTATGGCAAACATCTGAAAAGATTCATTTCAAACTAATGATTGCAACTGGCCTCGTTTTGATAAAATTATAGGCTTTTGAGCTGTTGGTTCGCAATGATATTGTCGGTTTTATCCCAAATGATAGATTTATCGGATAAAAAATATTATCAGGTGTGTTAATATGTAAAAACGGAACTAACTGGTTATGTATTTGTAAAATTAAAATATTTATTTGAAATTCTTGAAGTTGCTTATTGTAGAATTTTAATTTTGGAATAAACAAAGGAATCAGCATTAAAAGTTTGTTAAATCTGAAATAAATATCCTACTTAACAATTATATAATA
>JBAXOB010000034.1:0-52563 GCA_037133475.1 Bacteroidota bacterium | reverse complement strand
TTGAAGAGCTTGTTGCAGCAGGTTGCGATGCTCATACTGTGCCACTGGAAGTTACCAGTGCCAACGATATCGTCAACCTTGCGACCTATCTTGAAAAGAATTACGGTAAACTTGACGTGTTGGTAAATAACGCGGGGATTGCTATAGAATGGGACGGAAACCCAACCAATCCGGAAAAGATTCGACGTACACTCGAAGTCAACCTTATCGCCCCCTATGCAATTACAGAAGCATTAGTGCCTCTGCTTTCAGTTAGTGAGGATGCCAGGGTGATTAACCTTTCATCGCAATTAGGCTCTATTGATACAGCTGAGAATATGTGGCAGTATGTTTCGGCATTCATGACCGTAGGATACGCGACATCAAAGGCCGGTCTTAATATGCTTACACAAATTCAATCCAAAACACTGGGAGTTAAGGGAATTGCCGTAGCTGCAGCACATCCGGGTTGGGTTAAGACTGATCTTGGCACTGATGCTGCCCCCATGGAGGTTGAAGAGGGAGCAAGTACAGTAGTTAGTCTCGTGACAATTGCGAGGAACCAGTTTCCCCATGGACAACTTGTACACAAAGGTATGCGCATACCCTGGTAAAGAAAATAGGAATAAGTAAAACCCGCACTGCTGCAGCGGTGGGGGCGTTAGCGATAATTTCAAAACGCATTTGGGCAATGTCTAAGACTAAAATTTATAATTTTGTATATAAATCCAGATTTGATTTATTTAATAATTTAAAATCAAAATATGCGTAATACCAAATTGGATGACACTGTAAACGCTATTAAAGAGTTAGTTAACTTATTTAAAACTGAGCGAATTGTATATTTGATAATAACACTCATTTCCGTTTTAGTTCTCATAACCACAGCAATATCGTTATTGCTTAAAAGCAATAATCAACAAAACAGCATTGAGATTATGAGTTTGTTCGGTTCAACGGGAGGTATTGTTTATTCAACTGGAAGACTGCTTAAAATGTGGTCTGAGGCTATGAAATTAATTAATAAAGTAATTGAACAAAATGATTGATAAAGAAAAGATTCAGAGAAGCTCAAGGCAAGGAGCGATCATGTCGGCTATTGGATTTATTATAATCGTAATTTCATTTTTGCTTGCAGGCTATAACCTTAATAAAGTTAATAATGAAATAAAAACTGCAAATAAAAAAATTGATTCAATTTCGTTCATGTATAAGAAATGGAAGGATAAACTCGCAATTACCTATAATGAAATTGACAGTTTAAATAATGTTATTTCCAAATTGTCTGCTGGCCAATCATATATAGATTTAGGGATAAAGGAATATTATTCAGGCAATTATTTAAAAGCGATATCCTTTTACGATTCTGCAATTAATAAATATGAAAAGAATTCTGCTGCCTATGCTCTGAAAGGGCAAACTGAAATAGTATTAAAAAAATTTGATAACGCCGAAAGCGATTTGTTAAAATCATTATCTATTGACTCATTGCGTCCCCAAACATATTATAGTTTGATTCATCTTTATATAAAATCAGACAAACTTGATAATGCATTCTATTATCTTCGAAAGATTTTAGACATAGCACCTCAATATATTAATCAAATCAAATATTCTTCCGAGATGTCTAACCTGGTTATCTATGCTAAGTTTATGGAGATTGACGCGGAAAATAAAAAAAGGTTGGGATTCATTCAGTTAAAATTAAAGGAATTAGGGTATTACAAAGGGATATTAGATATTTATCCGGGAAAGGAAACAATAGATGCTATAATAAAATATCAAAAAGATCATAATTTTAAGGTTACCGGGTCCTGGGATTTAATTACGCTAAACAGACTTAAGTATAATTGAAACTGCAGCTAACGAACCGTCGGCAGACATCCGGGCGGGGCGCTGACAGTCATGCCAAATGTATAGACATGGCCAAGGCTTATTACAAAGAATATGTCATTGACACGATTGAAAAGCCTTTATTTGTAGTACCCCAACAAATTCAGCTATGACATCAGTTAGCTAATATTCGATCTTGCTGCGGTTGAACACATGAGGTTATGGTGCCAAACAAACGAAAAATGAAACATATATTAATTACAGGAGCAACCGGAAACTTAGGATTTGAAGTAATCCGTTTCCTTTATCAAATCGATACAAATAACCGAATAATTGCAGGTGTTAGAAATATTGATAAAGCAAAACAGGTGTTTAAGGATTTTTCGCAGCTTGATTATGCATATTTTGATTTCGAAAACCCTGATTCATTTGATAAGTCGCTCGAAGATATAGATATTGTCTTTCTATTAAGGCCACCGCATATTGCCGACATTGAAACCTATTTCAGGCCTTTAATTCGTAAAATAAAGGAGAAAGGCATAAATCAAATTCTTTTTCTTTCCGTTCAGGGTGCTGAGATAAGCAAAGTTATCCCTCATAACAAAATTGAAAAGTTGATCCTTGAATTTAATATTGATTATATTTTTTTACGTCCAAGTTATTTTATGCAAAATCTGACTACGACACTTTTAGAGGATATTCAACAAAAACGCAAGATTATTTTACCTGCAGGTAAGGCTAAATTCAATTGGATAGATGTTGTTAATATAGGAGAAACCGCAGCTATGTTATTGGATCAATTTGATAATTATAAAAATCAAATAATTGAATTAACCGGATATGAAAATCTAAGTTTTTACGATGTTGCCAATTTGATAAACTATTCGGTAAAGGACAAAATTGAATTTGATAATGCAAATCCATTCCGGTTTTACAGAATTAAAAGAAAAGAAGGAATTGTCAAAGGAATGATTATAGTTATGATAGTACTTCATTTATTACCACGATTCCAAAAAGAACCAAAAATTTCTGATTTTTTTGAAAAGCTGACTGGTAAAAAACCAACAACACTTAAATATTTTATAGAAAGAGAACATGAAATATTTACGAACCCTAACAGCACCAGGCCCTAAGCAGGGTTTTAGTGCCTGCCCGACAGGAGAATTTGTTTTTGCCGCTATGGCACGCGGAGACTTTTGAGGTGATCTCCCGGCCCAGGCTTAGTTGCAAACAGTTATGTAAAAGCAAAACTCGAAACTGTAGGTGTTGCAAAACTTCAAAATCCAAACAAGACATTTTACAAAATACATTTCACCGTACAAAAAAAATATGAAATGACAACCATCGCGAACCCCGATGTACCAAGCAAAGCCGCAAGGGTAGCCGGATTTTTTTTCCTGTTGGCAACAGCAACTGTTATCTTTTCGAACTATGGAATTAATTTTCGCCTGATCGTGCCGGGAAATATGGTTGCCACGGCCCAGCATATTCATGATCATGAGACACTTTTTCGTTTAAACATTGCCTGTAACATTGTTTATAGTGCAACCCTTCTTGTATTAGCCTCATCACTTTATGTATTGCTTAAAAATGTAAATCAAATTCTTGCCCTGATTGCCGCATCCTGCAGAATACTTGTTGCCGTGACCTGGTGTATCACTGTTCTTAATTCACTTGGAGCCTTAAGGTTACTGGTTAATACAACTTATTTATCAGTTTTTGAAATTTCAAAATTACAGACTTTGGCAAGCGTGAATCTCGCTTCAAGTTATGACGCATATTATATTGGATTACCCTTTTGGGCTATTGCTTCAACAATTTGCAGTTATTTGCTTTATCTTTCAAAGTACATTCCAAAACCATTAGCATTGTTTGGAATTATTTCATCTGCCTGGTGTGTGTTTTGTGCTTTTGCTTTCCTGGTCTATCCACACTTTACCTCAACAGTTAATGCCGGATTATTTGATATACCCATGGTGGTATTTGAAATTGTACTGGGATTTTGGTTCTTGTTTAAACCACTTAGGAGAATTGAGATGGTGGTCACTGAACAATAAAATGGAAAATTTAACATATGATGGTAAAATTAATTTGCGACTGACTGCTTGAAAGATTTGAATTATCACCAAAACTAAAAAAGTTGAATAACCAATGATCTGTCCTGAACGAAGAAATTAAATAAATATTAACCTGAAAACCAATTTCATATAAGATGGCAAGCATAAATCCTTACATCCATTTCAGTGGGAATGCAGAAGAAGCATTTACATTCTATAAATCAGTTTTTGGAGGCGAATTTGCAATGTTAGTCCGGTTCAAAGATATGCCCGGCGACCCAGGCAATCCTGTCAATGAAAACGAATCCGACAGAATAATGCATATCGCTTTGCCTATTGGTAACTTTAACGTTTTAATGGGAAGTGACGTTCCAACATTCATGGGACAGGTAAACGAAAACGAAAACAGGAGTAAGATTTCCATCAGTACAGGAAGTAAAGATGAAGCTGATCAAATATTTCATGGACTCTCGGCAGGAGGAAAGGTAGAGGTGCCTATTGCTGAAAGTCCCTGGGGTTCATTTTTTGGTATGTTTAGAGACAAATACGGTATTGAATGGATGGTGGATTTTGATCCAAACCAAACCAACTTGCACTTGACTTCGCCGTATTAATATAGTATCTTTATATGCCTGACTCGATTTCAATGAAAGCCGAATTAACATTACGGCTAAAAAGGAAGGTCATTGATCAGGCAAAGAAATATGCTGATGACATGATACAAGTTTATCAAAACTAATTGAAAATTATATTTCTGCAATCACAAATAAATTGAAATCTCTGGGAAATATCTCACCATTGGTTCAATCCCTGAGTGGAGTCCTTCTAATAGACACAGCGGAAGACACCAAAGGAAAGTATCATGAACACCTCAATGAAAAATATTAATGAAGAAGAGGGTTTTCGTTGATTCCGACATTATTTATGATCTTTTAGCCAAATGGGATCCCTATTATTTTCCTGCTGCCAGGCTATTCACCCTTGCAGGTGAAGGGAAAATTCAAAATTTCATCTCTGCATTATCCCTTGGCACAATCAATTAATATGGAGACATTGAAATATCATAAATGGTGGGTGGAATCAAATCGGCTATGCTTGGTTGAAGAGAGTATTGGAAACAGGAATTCCAGCATCGATACTATTCGCCACGAAGTGATTAAAATCAATGACAGGGAATTGGAATTAAAAAATGGTGTTAACCTTGACAGATACAGAAAACAATAAAACTGCAGCCAACGAACTTTCACCCGGTACAAAACCAGTGTTGACGGTTTTTTAAGGGTTAATCCTTGGATCGGTTGCTAGCGATGCACTGGCAGCAATGCAGGTAGGTTATCAAGGAGGATTTATGAAAACTGAAATCAGGACAATTTTTGTTTTACTGTTAATTTCTTCATTTGGCTGTGTTTATGATTACGGTGTAATAAGGGAAAAGTGTTCAATTCCAATTCAGAAGGATTATTTTATCCCACTTGACAAAGAGACTCTGTTCACTAAAATTCAATTTGGTTATACTGTTAGTGATACGCTCAAAAAAAATCTGCTTGATTCTTTGTTTTATTTTTCAATACATGATCCGGTTTATCATAATGAATATCTGGGTGCTTCTTTTGTTTTATTATGCAGTGTCAATCAGATAGCACCTGGAAATACAAAAATTGGAATCAAACAACTTTTGGAAATCAATGGACGTATACCAGAGAAGGTTCTTGAATCTGACGTGAAAATTGTAAAAGGCATGACAAGGAACGAATTGATCCAGTTCGTTGAACAAAATTTCATATGCCATTTAAAAACGCCTGATTCGATATGGGCGGAAATTTCTGTTACGAAAATATATTTTGATAACAAAGAACTGGTGGATGCCTATATTAATGGTTTGGATAAATGATACTGCTGACAGCGAGCCATCAGCAGGGCAATGCGGGCGGATTCCGGAGCCGGCATTTACCATATCTGCAAAGGATGGGAGATAAGACAAGCAGGACAAGTAATTCCCTTAAACCTTCTGCCTGCGGGCGTTGGGCGTTTTTTTTGACTTTAGAATGACGAATAATTGTAGTATTTAAAATAAGCATGCATATGGAAAAAATATGAATATAATTAAACTGACGTGCCGAACTGAAATAAAAATCGATGATCGATGATGCTGCATATTTGTATAAAAGGTAAAACAAATGCTTTTTATGGTTTTAGTTTAACTATGTTGTTTTTGTTTGCCTTAACGATTAAATCTTTCGGACAAGATTTAAAGTATATAGAATTAAGAAACGACGGGGGCTATGTGCTACTTTATGACATGAATGAGGCACGATGGAAAGGGATTCCCCCGAATTTGAAAGAAAAAATTGTAGAATTGAACAAAAGTGGAACGACCATAAAACAGGTGGCGTTGCGTGATGATGATGGTTATGTTATATTATATGGCAAAAGTGAAGCTCAATGGAATTTCGTCCCTAAGGAATTAACAGAAAAAATTTTAGAATTGAATAGAAAGGAAATTCCGATTAAACAAGTAGCTCTGAGAAATGATGATGGTTATGTTATTTTATATGGTAAAAATGATGCACAATGGAAGGGGATTCCCCGGAAATTAAAGGAAAAGATTTTAGAATTGAATCAGGGTGGAATCCCCATTAAACAAGTGGCTCTGCGAAATGATGATGGTTATGTCATATTATACGGTAAAAATGAAGCACAATGGGATGGCGTTCCCAGGGAATTAACGGAAAAAATTTTAGAATTGCACAAAAACGGTATCACAATACAACAGGTGGCTCTGCGAGATGACGATAGTTATGTCATAATATATGGCAAAAATAAGGTAGAATGGAAAGGAATCCCTGACGTTTTAGCAGATGAGATTCAAAAATTGAAAGAACAGCCAAAAGAAGTTGACGTTCAACCAATAGCAAAATCTACAATACAGCCAGAACCTGAGCAAATTAAACAACAACCGCAAAAGGACACATTAAGGAATCAAAGTGAAAAAGTACAGCAGGAGCAAGAAAATCGGAATTTAGCTGAGGCAAATAGAGGAGGAGTGGACCTCAAGGATCTTCTTACATTAATAGCGACAATTCTTGGGATAATTGCCACATTAGCAGGAATAATTTTAACTGTTGCCAAAATAAAATCAACAAAATCAGGCGGGTAAAAGCTACGCCTGGCGAGCTGGTCGCCGAACAACCCATGAGGTTCACGGATGCAAGCATTCACCAACCCTGCAATTGATAGAGGAAAATATGACCTTAGGCATTGGAAGAGTTTTTTATGATTGACAAAAGTTTTGGTTCTAATGACAACGATTTTGAGGAATTGATCGGGGTACAGTATTCTTACGAATTAAAGGGAAATGCCGACGGGAATCATCGCCAGCTTCACCCAACCGATCCTGTTACAGCTGAAGCCATGGTTGAACTACCAAAAACAGCGAAGTTGTTCTTTTGCATCAAATAGTAAATTGATAGTTTTGAATCCGGCAAACGCTTCCTGTTGCTGCGATTACAGGGAAATCGTTTCACTCAATAACGGTTCAGACCTGCCAAAAAGAATATCCGCTATGAAAGATAAAAAAACTGGAAATGCGAAAGGAGGTGACGGATCGATGGAGAACCCAAAGAATATTGAACCGGAAAAAATTCCCGGGGAGAATATACCAGCAACCCGATTGGAAACGAAAAGCACAAATCAAGAAACTGAAAATATGGAAGTACATCATCACCCTCAGCTTCATCATCAACCAAAACCATGGAAGGAGTATTTTCTCGAGTTTGTCATGATATTCCTTGCCGTGACCCTTGGCTTCTTTGCTGAAAATATCAGGGATAATTTTGCAGGAGCTGAAAAGGCGAAAGAATACGCCCGATCACTTTATGATGACCTTAAAATAGATACTGCTATCATCCAACGCACCTGTATCGAAAAAAAATGGCTCCTGGCAAAATTTGATACGGTGGGGAAAATTTTGGAATCCGGTGATTTGACAAACAGTGAATTTATCTATTATGTTGAACGGTATATAAACTTCAATGACGTATTTATATCACAGGACATCACCTACCAGCAGTTGCGAAACTCCGGCAACTTCCGGTATATAAAAAAGATCGCGCTTTATAAAAAGATTGCCGATTATTATAGTCTTTACAGCCGATATCAAGCGGTTGATGGAAATTTTGGCTTCGTTGGAAAAGATGATATGTCAGAACTGGAATCAAAATTATTTGACCCAAAAGACTTAACAAACCTTGATAATGAAAAGGCTTCTAATTTTTATAATCTGGTTAACAGGCCTAATGGAAAGTTAAAACCAATTTCGAATGATCAGCAAAATTTGAGGTTGCTTTATATCAAATTTGCCAATGCCAGCAATCGGACATACGGGGCAATTTTGTTTTTAGGATGGCTAAAGGCAAAAGCAACCGTTTTAATTAATGATATTAAAAAGGAATATTCATTTGATTGAAAAATGTAATTATTCAGCCTTCACTCGCAGCGCACCCGCGTCCTCAGCCGGGTTCGTTAACAGCTATTTAAGACAACCCGGATGAAGTCTTTGACCGTTATCATTTTTCTTTTGTTTTATAACACCGGTTCTGGCCAGCCGTTTGATACCGCACGGTACCGGATTAAAGTTGAAAGATGCAGGGAGGCCGATAGCTGTTTTACACATGATGTTGCCTGGCGTGGCGCTGATGGCGCCTCCTCCGTCGACCTTGAAAACGGGAAGGTATTATGGCTTTTTAGCGATAGCTTTATTTGCAGTGATTCTTCCCGGTCAAGAAGAAATTCAACGATGATCAGGAACAGCATTGCCATCCAGGATGGTTATGATTTGAAAACTGCCACAATCAAATTTTATTGGGATATATCCAAGAAAAAACCGCGACCATTTTTTCATATCCCGGGCAAATCCTGGTTCTGGACAGGCCATGGGGCCATGGTAAGGGACAGGCTGATAATCTTTTTATTAAAGGAACATGCCATCAAAACAGGGATTGGTTTCGAGGCTGTTGGCTGGTATGCAGTTCTTATTTCAAATCCATACGAAGAGCCGACCGAATGGAAAATGCAGTACCTTGAAGGTTCTGAAACCTACGGTTTAACGGTCGGTTCAGCGGCAGTTCTTAAAGATGAAAATTTTCTTTATGCCTACGGGGCCGTTGAACCGTCTACGCACGAGGTATACCTGCTGCGATGGAAACTTGTCGAAGCATACCGGGGAAATATCGCAAACCCTGAATGGTTGATCGATGGACATTGGGCGAAGAGAAAAGCCAGGAAACCTGTTCCTGAACCGTTGTTCATAGGGGGCACCGAATTTTCAGTTCATTACGATACCTCACTTAAACAATTTATTCAGGTTCAATCTTTCGGATTTGGCGAGGGTAGGATCGGGGTAAGGATGTCAGATAGTTTGCAGGGTAAGTGGACGGAACCTGTTATGATCTACACGCCCGAATACCCTGGCGTGTAAAAACCATTCATGTATGCCGCCAAAGCCCATCCGGAACTGCAAGGCAATGGCATTTACATTACATACAATGTCAACAGTTTTGACTTTGGTGAGCTGGTCAAAAATCAGACGATCTATTTCCCGCAATTTATCCTGATGAAAATTGTAAGGAATAATGAACACTAAAAGCACAATGCGGGGCGCGTGTCTGTAAAACACCTTATGCGGCATCATCAAAAGGATCCCGATGAGATAAATTCCTTTACTACGGGTTTGTCGTGGTCAACATCTTTTACCGCGCATCCTGTTATTTTCAAAATAGATTCTTCCCTGGGGATCCCGATGGATTCCGGGTGTACCGCCAGTCAGGGTGGACAATACAGAATTGTTTTCTATTTAAAGGATCTGTTGCGTTCCCTTTATTGCAGGGTTTTATGCAACGACATGCCAGGGTATAAAAATTGCTGCACCAGGGGAGTTTAGGATCTCATCTCTTGCAACAGGCGCAATTATTGAAATAAAAATGCACCGGATAAAATAAAAATTTGGTAAAATAGTTAATCCATTAAAGATGATGGAGTTCTTAAAAAAAATAGGGAAACAAAGCACCCACCCAGCAAACCTGATCCCACTGCAAAATCAGCCTTTGTAAGGCATCGTAAAAATTTCTCCGTGACCCGGCCTGTGCGGCCTGTGAAAAACGAAACTGAACCCGGCAATCATTAAAAAACATGCATTCCAATGAAAACATATGCAAGATTGTTTCAGATGGCAATTGCTGCGTTATCTCTTTCCCTGTTATCTGCCGGAAAAATGCCGGAGGTAAATAAGGAATTCGTAAAGTTTGGAGATAACCTTTTTGCAGCACGCCATGAAGTGACAAACCAGGAGTACAGGGAATTTTTACTTGATCTGATTTCGACGAAACAGGCTGATAACTACCTGAAATGCATATATGACTCAACCCAGTGGACCAGGAAGTTTTCAAATTCCAATCAACAACAGCATCCCATTATTTATCATTCTCATCCTGCCTATAACAGGTTTCCGATTGTCAATATTACGATGGAAGGGGCATCAGCCTATTGCAGGTGGCTTACTGACAGGTACAATAACGACGAAAAAAGGACCTATAAGAAGGTTCTTTTCAGGCTTCCCACCGAACGTGAATGGGAAAAAATCTGCTGTCCATTGCCCGGGTATAAATTACCATGGCCCCGTGCCGATAAAAACGGGAAAACCTTTCTTGCCAATATAAAAGTCAAGGATTCGTTGACCGGCAAGGACAATTATTTGATCGATGGCGGTCTTACCACCCTCAGGGTTGGACATTATAAACCGAACAAGCTGGGCATTTATGATGTGATCGGGAACGTATCAGAATTGACCTCGGATGGCAAGCAAAAGGGCGGGAGCTGGGATGACTGCATTGATGATTGCAAGGTTGATAAAACGCAATCCTATTCCCTTCCTGATCCCAGGGTCGGTTTCAGGGTAATCATGGAAATCAAGGAAAAATAGAAGTCCGAAAATCATAACACAAAGCCAATGAATTCCCTGAACATAGCAAGCATTGTTATCTTTGTAATATTGCCCTTTTGGGTGGGATTCGGAAACGGCAAGTCGAAAATCGGCCTCATATTCAATCTTCTGACTGTCTGGTTATATTTTATATTCATCTTCTTTACCGGGCGGTGGGACTTTCTATCCTGTTTTCTTCGTTATATTTTCCTGTTCCTTTTAACCGTTGCGACAATAAGGGCAATGATGCAATTCAACAGACTGGTATTATTTGATCAGAAGAACATATGGGGCTGGGTAAAATTCGCCGGGGAATTCCTATTCTCACTTCTGCTGATTTGGGGTTGCCTTGAAGTAGTAGGTGGATTTTCGACTGCTGAAAAGGGAATTGATCTTGCTTTTCCGCTGACTGAAGGATATATCGGCCAGGGAGGAAGTTCCGAACTTATTAATTATCATCACTCTGACACGACCTCACAGCAATATGCCCTGGACATTGTTAAATTAAATTCCTGGGGGATGCGCGCACAGGGTCTCCTTCCCGGCGACTTAACTAAATATGCCATTTACGGGGACACCATATTTAGCCCTTGTGACGGTAAAATTGTAAAAATCAAGGACGGTTTGGACAATACGCCAATCGGAGTTGAAATCAATGATAACCGGGCGGGTAATCATGTTGTTTTGGAATATGAAAATAATTTAATTGTGATGGCCCATATGTTAAAACATTCCCTGATGGTATCAGCCGGAGATATGGTTAAAAAGGGACAACCTATCGGACGAGTTGGGAACTCAGGGCGCACCAATCAGCCGCACTTGCACATACACGCGATTGCAGGCAGCGACACTGGCAAAATCATCCACGGAGGAAACGGAATACCAATTTACTTTAACGGTAGATTCCCTGTACGAAACGACAGGATGAAAAAACAGATTTGAGTGTAAGAAAGCCAGGCAGGAATCAGTTTTTTATGATGCAAGATGCATTCTTTTAAGAGGGAAACATTGATAAATAATTAACCACGTCGTTATGAAACCAGGTTATCTGATCAAACACTTTTTGGGCACCTCTGTTTTTTTTGCCATCATCTTTATCAGTGCGGGCCGCCTGGATTATTGGCAGGGATTGGTTTATGTAATGACCGGGCTGGTCATGACGGCATTACATTACACGGTATTCAGGATAGATGATGCACTTTTGGCTGAACGGTCAAAGCCGGGGGAGGGGGCAAAGCAATGGGACAAGGTCATATTAGGCTTGTCATTCCTGGCTTCGGTTTCCATGTATATAACGGCCGGCCTTGATTCCGGGCGCTATCACTGGTCCCCCGGTTTTCACCCGGGCCTGTATCTCGCAGGCATCATCCTGACCGTCGCCGGGCAGCTCCTGTTTCTTATTGCCCAGAAGCAAAACAGGTTCTTCTCCAGTACCGTCCGGATCCAGGCCAACAGGGGGCACACAGTTTGCGATACCGGGTTGTATAAATTCGTAAGGCATCCTGCCTATATGGGTTCTGTGATACAAACATTGGGGTTTCCATTACTTTTTGGTTCCCTTTGGAGCATAATGCCTGTGGGTTTGATGATCATTCTATTGATCACGAGGACATACCTTGAAGATAAAACCCTGAAAAACGAGTTGCCGGGATATCCTGAATATGCGCGTAACACCCGATGTATGATCATTCCATATCTTTGGTAATGATATGATTAAAAAAGCCATTTTAAGCTAATGTCCCGTTCGATGCACGACGTGCGCAAGGATTGAGGCTGAGCATTCCGGAGTTGCCTTTGCCTCCCGGCAAAGTTCATTCACCGGCATGATGGAATGGCCAACGGTTAACGCGTATTTATCGTTTAAGATTCACAGCTTCCATTAATGACCTGAAATTCGTATCCAGGGCAGAGGTTAGTCCGTCATAGGGATTGTAGTTCCATTCAGGAGTTTTAATACAGGGAACCGAATGGTCAAATTGCCGGGCAACCTCCAGCAATTCAGGGAGGGGAAATGTAAAACCCAACCGCCCTTCAAAGGCCAGCCGGAAGAGCCGCTGCAATTCGGTAAACTGTGACATCCTGGTAAAGGTACGATGCAGGATTTCAGCCCTGGCGCCCTGCTTGTTTAAGGCATCGGCAACGCACCGGTTTACCACATCGCCCATTTCAAGCAGGGGGAATTGCCATGGATTCTTGTCGATAAATTCAGCCTCGCTCTCCTTACCCGATTCGTCGGAGGTTTCGGTAAAGTAGGCCGTTTGAACAATAAAATTAAACGGGTAGTTGACCTTTGATTTACCTGGTTGCGGTTTGATTTTCAAGTTGGTTGCCATGGTATAGGGTACTTCGCGAACGCCTGACCATACTGCGTACTCGTTCATTTTAAAGGATTCTGACCGTCCCAGGAGCCTTGACAACCGGTATTGTTGCGTTATATCCGCGCCCTGCCAGCGTTCTTTCACCTTGGCGATGATCATTTCATTTAACCGGGCCATTGTTTCTGGCTTCCTGTCCATACAGGCTTTCAGGAGGGTGACGACCTCGGGATCATAAAGCTGGCTCTTGGCATAGAAGGGGCAATTATTGTAGGTGAGTGTTTTACCGGCCAGCAGCCTGAAGGTCGCATTGTCCATCCCAATGGTATTCCTGTAATGATGCCTGACGATCTCGATCCCTGAATCCTGTTTTTTGATCAGGAATATCCTGTAGTAATTGGTCATGGCATATAATTCCTGGATCAGGTATGCGAAATTTCTTTCATCCTTCACCTGCTGGTTCTCATAGGTGTCAACCCACCTGTCAATTTCGATGGCATCCAGCCCTGTCTGGCTGTTGACAAGGGCCGGGTGCAATAATATTTTCAGCGATCTGAAAGGAGGCGCAGTCACCATGGTGGCAGTGGTGGGCCTGCCATCGGCTGCGTATACCAGGGCATTGAGAACGATGTCGGGCGGGTAAGGTCCGAAAACAGACCTTTCACCATTTGAATTCTGAAAAGTAAAGGAGACATTATTGCCTGATTGGTTCCAGGAAAAGCCGGTGATGTTAACGTTCACTGAATCCTGGGGGAGTTCGCCTATTAACACGCCGCCAATTCTGTTAAATCCCCTTAAGGCCATGATACTTCTCGCCCTGAATGCCTGGAAGAATCCTCCGGTCGATCTGGCAGCTGCTGCGATATCCCGCTCCAGGTAACCCTCTTTCAATAAAGTCTTTAACTTTATTGCCTCCTCTTCGCCGGCACAGGGTTTGGTCTCCATCAAAGGCCGGGTAAAATCAGTGTTCTGTGCCGGGAAGTAGTCGTCGAACGTACGCAACGCCTGGTTTTCATTCAGCCCCTCTATGCGCAGGTCTGCCACTGCTTTTTTTGCGCGGGTTTCATTTACCGGCATCCTGCTGTTTACCAGGCCGGGATTATAGTTTTCAGCCATGGTCCTGATTTCGACTGGTTCAAGGTTTGGCAGCCTGTTATGAACCATCATGGCAATATCCTCATCGGGAAATATGGCAGTACGGCTCATGCTGTTGATGTCGTTCCAGGCATCGGCATATGGGGTTGTGCTGCATACACTGCTGATATGCCTGTAGATCAGGTTGTCATGAATAATTTTCAGATTCTCCTTCCCGATGTCTTTTACGATATCATTGGCAGCTTTCCCCAGTTCATTATTGCCAAACCTTGCAAGATTGTCAGTGACATCGCTTGTGATGCTGCACCATAATTTACCGGTGGCGCTTTTGAGCGTAAGTGGTTTTGAAAACGATTTTCGGTATTCCAGGAACTTACCCTTAACCTTATTCCACTTTTCCGGGTTTACCCTTGCAACCTTGTCCCTCATTACCGTCCTGTATTCTCTTCCCAGTTCCGTCTGGGGTTTCCCGGTCGTGGAAAATTGTTCAAGATGAGCTTTGATCAGGTGGATCGGGTATCCGCCAGGGTCATGGAAAGCGGGGTCGGCCAGTGACCGGGATGTGCCAAAATCCTTACTGTTTGCCCTGGGCCCGATGGTACTTACAAAATGATCCAGGATATTCTCTCTCACCACAAGGCTTTGCAACAGGAATGGGTCACGGTTGCCGGGACCCTCCTTATTCCCGGATCCATCCACGCCCCATACAGGGTTACAGCCAACCGAGAGTTCAAAATCGGCTGCCATTGCATCCAGGATTTTTTCATCATCAGCCGAAAGCGGCCTGGAGGAAATTCCTGAGCCCTGGCTGAGTTGTTCGCGCGCCTCTTTAACGCGCTTCACCATCAAATCCATCTCCATGTTTTTTGAAAACACGGTGGCTGATTGATGCACCTCGACAACGAGAAGGGCGACCAGGCCGATCGCGGTGATCGTTTTTCCGAGCAAACCCTTCACTTTTGTAACGGTTTCATAAAAACCAAGGCTGGTAAAGAACATCAGGACCGATCTTTTCACCGACCGGGGTTCATCCTCTTCCTCTTTCAGATTAATTCTCCTTTCAATGTCGATCCTGATATAGAGGTTCTTTAATACTTTGATGTCGTCAATTGCCCGTTTTCTGTAGGATTCAACCGCCTCGCCATAGCGGCTGTACCCCTCGTGTTGCAGGTTTTCATACCATTGTATGATTTCGCTGATCTTGGCGGTAATCTCGTTCATTTCCCTGGTCGGTGTAATTTCGGGCAGGGTCCCATCCTTGTATTGCTGGAGGATTTCGTTGAATTGTTTTTGCGACCAGCCGGTACATTCAGCTTTCTTCCGGCGGTAGACGATCACCAGGACTGCCGTAATGGCAACGAGCAGGACCAATGTCCCCATCCACCCGCTCACCGGCTTTAAGGCCGATGAGATGAAGGCAATGGTGTGCTGCAGTTTAATAAACTGGTTGGCCGACAGTCCAAAACCGCATAAGCGGAGGGTAAGCAGGACCAACACAACAACGAGGTATGTTTTTCCCGCAAGTAAAAGAAATTCGCCGGTCTTTTCGAAGACGGCTGCAACCGACTGATTGATGATCCGTTTCCTGACCGGCCCCCGTTCCCTGTCTTTAAAGGCTTTTGAAAAGACATTTTTACACAGGAAACCCGATCCCAACAGAACCGCGATGGCAAGGTAGATGTTCATGGCATGGTGTTTTAAGTCCGACGCTGACAGAATTAGGGTAAAATGGCCCCCTGCCAGGGGCCATCAATCAACCATATTTTACGGGATCAATATGAAGAAGCCGGAAAACGGCCAATCCCGTTATTTTGAACGTTACAACCGGATGATTGCAGGATCGCACCCATGAAAACGAAGAAGTTGGAATACCGGGAGCAGGAACAAGGGTAAGGGTTATATGATAATACATATCCTGGGTGTATTGATCATCAAGCAATGATGGTAAAACTGATTATTTACCAGTCAACAGGTTATTCATGGGAACAATTTCCCCCTGAATCATATTTTCAAGGTTTTTCAAAAATTATTTCCGGAATAAAGATAAGGAAAAAAGATGCTATTTGTATCATAACCAGCAGATAATGTTTAAAATATTTGCAAACAAAGGGATTATGATATATTTTTGTCATATTAACATTGTACTGTTTTTGATGCGTGATAGTTAACCGGTAAATCCCGGTTTTAGAATTATTATTTGGAAATTCAATTCAGCCAAAAGTATCCAGCCATGGGAAACTGGGTATCCTGAAACACGTCAGGATTTATAAATCACAAACTTGTTTCCAACACGTTTTTTGTAAAGGGGGAAGTCAGGCAATTTTGGAATTCAGGAAAAATGGATAAAACAAAAAGGAGTTGGGGCTGGGCCAGGTTTTTTGTTTAAAAAATAAGAAACTAATACAACAAACAGGATGGAATTGTTGTAATAAACAGCTGATGATGCATTTATGTTTATATTGTCTCCTAACTTTAATTATATGAAAGAGATCTGGAACAAGTTAAAGAAACAATCTTTCCTTTGGGGAGTTACCATTCTGACGGGTGTGGTGACGACATTCTCCCAGTATATTGCGGATAATATCAAATCCGGAATTGATAAGTCGCAGTTAAGAAACCAGTATTTTAACGTTATTGCGGGTGATTTATCAAAATTCAACTTTGATGCTGAATCTGTCTATAATGCCTATTTTGAATCAGAAAGAAACAAAGGAATAGGGGTGGAGTATATTACGAAATTAGTCAATGATTATAATGCTGATCTCGGAAACCTGCGAAGCAGGGAATATCTCTTCAGGGCCCAGATCAATAAGGGATGGGGCAAGAAATTTATTTTTTTTAATACCCATAAGGTTTCCGACTTTGATGAACTTTATTTTTCAATCAGGCAGCTGGACAGCACGATACATCTGACAAACCCGATAGCCTTGAATATTGTTATTGATCAATCAAAAACCTATCAGTTAACCCATTGTGACAGTACAACCCTGATCAAAATACTCCCGGGAATTAAGAAAAATCTGGACGAGGTCAGCCTCAGGACAAACATACTCCTGCATGATTTATATTAAATCGCAGGAATCGTTTTTCGACCTGGCAACGGCTTCAGTTGACTCCGGAAAAGTCAACTTATTAATTACCAAACTACTGAATTATGAATAGGATGTTCATGATTATCTGTTTCGTGATCAATGTACTATCCGTATCCGCCCAGTCGCAGGAATGGAAATGGGCAAAAAGCGGAGCAGGTACGAGTGACGACACGGGGGGAGGCATCGCCCTGGATGCGAACGGGAATTCGTATGTGACAGGATATTTCGACAGCCCCACCATTTCATTCGGTGCTTATACCCTGACCAACTCCGGGACCCGGAATATATTTGTGGTTAAATATGATGCAGGCGGTAATGTGCTGTGGGCCAAACATGCCGGGGGAACGGGGGATGATATTCCCGGGTGTATTGCCGTTGATGCCGGTGGCAATGCATTTGTCACAGGCCGGTTTTATAGTCCGGCCATTACCTTTGATACGATTGTGTTGCACAATGTACTTGGCGCCGATGTTTTTGTAGTAAAATATGATCCGTCGGGGAATGCAGTGTGGGCGAAGGGTTCGGGGGGAACCGGTGATAACTGGGGGCGGGGCATCTGCCTGGATGGAGCGGGAGATGTTTTTGTCACGGGTCTTTTTGGTTCCCCAGGGATCACTTTTGGCACGGTGACATTGACCTGCGCGGGGAATTCAGGCGTTTTTATAACCAAATACGACGCCTCCGGGAATGTCGTATGGGCAAAAAGCGCCGTGGGGGGATTGGATATAGGCTATAACTGGGGTTACAGTATTTGCGCGGATGCAGCCGGGAATGAACTGGTAACAGGTTTTTTTCAAAGTCCTGCGATCAATTTTGGCAATATTACCCTCACCAATAACAGTAACATTCTTACGAGTGATATCTTCCTGGCCAAATACGATTCCTACGGGAACGTGATTTGGGCAAAAAGCGCCGGGGGAACCAATTATGACCAGGGCGGCAGCATCAGTACCGACACCGCCGGCAATGCTTACCTGGCCGGTGAATTCTGGAGCGGCACCATAACTTTTGATACCATTACGATCACAACCGACACCAGCGCCTATATCTTTGTCGCGAAATACAATCCTGCAGGAGATGTTCTGTGGGTCAGGGCCATTAAGGGGAGTTACGAGTGCTTCGTTCATGCGGATGGCGCAGGAAATTCATACCTTGCAGGTGATTTTTACGGCCCCACGATAACATTCGGCACCAAAACACTGACCAGTTCCGGTGGGGATGATGTTTTTGTGGTCAAATACAATACAACCGGGGATGTTCTCTGGGCGAAAAAGGCGGGCGGCACAAGCGGTGATTATTGCCGCAGCATCAATGCCGACGCTGCCGGGAATGCATATATCACCGGCTTTTACACCAGCGCTGTTATCCAGTTTGATACCATATCCCTTCATAATACATCAGGCAACGGTTTCAGCCAGGATTTTTTCGTTGCCCGGTTAAACGATATTGTGACAACCATCCCCGGTGAAGCGGTTCCTGCTGATGGAATGGTGATTTATCCCAACCCTGCCGGTCGCCGGATCATCATAAACGGTAATGGCAAAATCCATGGGGAAACCATGATAACGGTCCTGAATTCCAGGGGAGAACAAATCATGCATCAACAATTTACCAGCCAGGATATAATGGAAATGGATGTCACCAACCTGGATTGCGGCTTATACCTGTTACAGCTCCGCACAAAGTCAGGCGTTGAAGTTAAAAAGTTGGTGATCCGATAACCTGGAAACACAACAACAGCGGGCGCTTTCCTTGATCCGAGGAAAGCGCCCGCTGTTGTTAAATCTGTTATAACCCGGTCCGCGTCAATTAGTGAGAATAGATTTTAGAAGCAACCCGGTAGCCCGGCAGGTTTTTGTACCAGTCGGTTTTGGTACTGCCTGAACTCTCCGCCCAGCTGACGAAATAGTTATAGGCAGTGTTGATAGCAGCCTTTTCGATGGGGTAATTGAACTTTTCGGCAATGTTCAGGGCCCAGGGAAGATTGCTGGCCGTTCTGTAATAGCGTCCCTGTGCAGGTTTGCTGTCGTCGTTGAACGTACCGAAGTCGCTGCCGTTAACTTTGTCGGTCGGTGCCTGGTCGGGCAGGTGAACTTCGCGGTTGCGGTTCCCGTTTATGATGATAAAGGGATTGTAGGGTGGCGTTCCAAGGAGGGTGGGGTCGATGGGTGATGACAAGGCGATCCTGATGTTCAGGGTGTCGGGCGTGTTGTAATGGCCGCCCAACGTGGTATTGGCACCGGTCTCCCCCTGCCCGGCAGCACGCAGGTGGTCGAAGGCGTCGTCAAATGCAATAATGACAGCTTTCGACTGCCCAGCTTCCGTATGGTTGGCAGAGGTGGTAATGTATCCGTGGCTGAGACTTATCCCGGTGACATTCTGAATTTTATCGGGTGTTACCGGAAGCTGGAAACCAAAGCCGCTATGGTAGGAGGCGCCAATTGCTTCGGTAATGATGGTGGCATCGATCTCAACAACCTGGTTGAGTTCGTTGGTGATCTGGTTGAAACGGTAGGAGATCACCATGTCGTTGAAGTCGTAGTCTCCCTTTGCCGGCCAAAGGTCTTCGAAAGCCAGGGTGCTGTATCCCGATTTTGACGGGGTATAATTGTTGAAAGCTTTGGAGGGATCCAAGGGGTAGTCGTCAGTGTTATCGGGAACACCATCATTATCGGCATCGGTAACTGTGGTGGCCAGTAATGGCATGTTATTCGTGTTGACAGCCTGGATCGGGTTAATGGTAAGGTAAAAGATCCCGTCGTTGCAATCCTGGTCGGAACCCTGGTATTTGCCCTGGTCTTCATAGGAGAAGAGAATCTGCTGCCGCGAAGGATCATTGAAAAAGAGCAGGTGCTTGAGCATCTGGGGATCGGTTGTGTTGAAGGAAGGAATGGAGTACCATACGTCGCTGGTAGGTCCAACATAGGTTCCAAGGCCGTTCCAGCCATGAGGCACAACCACAAAGCCGATTGATTTACCGGCGCTGAAATGGCCGAGATGCACCTTGTTGCCCGGGTATAGTCCGCCGCCGCTTCCGTTGTTGCTGGCATTCGGAAAAACCAGGTGAATGGTGTCGATTTGTGATGCCGAGGCAGGCGGCTGGTTGGTGTTAAAGGTAAAATATCCTAAACTGTTCATCCAGCCTGCGCCTTCGGTGATATAGGTGATAAAGACATCACTGGGAGCCACTATTTCAATGTTGTTCGGGACCGAAGGAATAAAATACTCAGGATGGTTTGCCACCTCATTCTTGTATTCAGGCAGGGCCACGTTGATATCCTGCAGTAACTGCTGGGTAACAGGATCGTTGGAGGGTACGAGGTTGCCCGGCACTCCCTGGCTGTCATAATTGCTCATATATACCCATTTTATACCATTCGGTCCACTGAACCCGGCCGGTGCCGATGATTTAAACGCTGCAGGCAATGGCGACTTTCCGCCAAAAAGGGCAACAACACCCTCTGATGTTACCGGTACCTCCATCTGCCGCACAAGCCCAAGGAAATTATTGAAAACCGTAACCTTGTTCACAGCCAGCGGCAACGAGGCGATGGCCTTCAAAACACCGTTGGCCCCGGTGATGCCACTGGTGAGGTATACGCCTCCCGAATCGGGGTTGGCGGTGTACAGGGTAAACCTGACGCCGCTGATGGGGTTGTCCATGTTATCTTTGGCCGAAAGGGAAATGTCAACGTTATGCGTGGTAGCCCAGTTGAAAGTTGACGAAACGACAAGCTTGTCGATCGTTGCTGGCGCGGTCTCACTGGTACCTTGCGTTTTACGGCACCCTGAAGCGAAGATAAGAATGACGGAACAAAGCGTCATGAAGAAAACGACCCTGGATTTTATCGCTGAAAGATGAATTGATTTCATAAACTGGGTTTTTTAAGTTGGATAACAGGAAATTGCAAGTATCATGCCAATCAAACGAATAGTAAATTTGTTTTGATAATCAGCAGATTATAAAATACCATTTGTCTCATATTGAGAAAATATCTTGTTTTTGGGAATTTTAAAAAAATTCAGGTGGGCAGGAAGGGGAAAACCTGACGGTTTATGGTTCGATTAACACCCAAATCAGGGTAAAAGGCAAATATGGTGTATTATCAATAACAAATCAAATTGTTTCATAACAAATCAGGGTATGCGTTCAATAACCTTTGTTGCGCTTGTTTTCGTTTATTGTCTCTTTTGCACGACCTTATCTGCTCAGACATACAGTGAAATTCTAGGCAGGCCGACGGAATCCTCCATTACGATGAGCATTTTATTCGATCAAAACACAGAGGTTTTCTGGGAGTATGGCCTTAACCCGGGTGCCTATACCTCGTCAACCTCCAACTTTGTTGCCGCAAAGGATACGGCACTTGAGGCCGATTTCACCGGTTTGGCACCCAATACAAGGTATTATTACAGAACAAGGTACAGGTTGGCGGGCTCAACCAGCTCTTTCCTGGCAGGTCCCGCACATACCTTTCAGACCCAGCGGGCGCAGGGAAGCAGTTTCACCTTTACCGTCGAGGCCGATGAGCACCTGTACGATAAAAAGGGTGTTCGCAGCATATACCAGGTAACGCTGGCAAACGAGGCAAATGACAATCCCGACTTTATGTTATCCCTTGGCGATATTTTCGGGGATGATCATAATCCTTACACCATCACCTCAGCCATGATGGATTCCCTTCACAAGGATTACAGGCAGTATCTCGGGAACATTTGTCATTCGGTCCCGCTGTATATCTGTCTTGGCAATCATGAGGGCGAAAAGGATTACTATTTGTTACAGAATCCTCCCAATAACATGGCGGTTTATGCTACCCTCTGGCGGAAGTTTTATTATCCGAATCCCTATCCTAACGGTTTTTATACGGGCAATCCCGATATGGAACCTTATGGCATGGATCATCCAGAAAATTATTACGCATGGAAATGGGGAGATGCCTTGTTTGTCGTTCTCGATGTTTACAGGGACCAGTGCGACACATCGGCAAAACCCGGGAGCTGGAACTGGTCGCTCGGACAGCCCCAGTATACCTGGCTGAAGAATACCCTTGAAACCAGCACGGCAACCTACAAATTCGTATTTGCCCATCATACCAGGGGAGAGGGGCGGGGCGGAATTAATACTGCCCGCTATTATGAATGGGGAGGATATGAAGCCGACGGGGTAACCTGGGGCTTCGACAACAAGCGTCCCGGCTGGGGAAAACCAATTCACCAGTTGTTCCGCGACAATGGCGTCAATATTTTCTTCCAGGGTCACGACCACCTTTTTGCGCACGAGGTGTTGGATGGCGTTACCTACCAGGAGGTTCCCATGCCGAGCGATTCTACCTACCAGATCGGCATGCTGGCCAACGCAAAGGCCTATGTTTCGGATACCCTCGACGGTACCGGGCATGTCAGGGTGACGGTTTCACCGTCGTGCGTGCAGGTTGACTTTGTGCGCGCCTACCTGCCCGCAGATACGCTGAATGGCATGCATCACAACCGCGAAGTCGCCTTTTCCTATCACCTCGGGAGTTGCTCCCCGCAGGCAACCGGGAACCTGGATGAAATTGCCGGTATCAGGGTTTATCCAAATCCTGCAAATGATAAAATTACCATTGGTTTGCCTGCACCAGGGAAACCTGTCAGGGTAATGTTATTTAATACCCTTGGGGCATCCCTGCTGCAATCTTCTTCGGAAACACTGGATGTCAGCGGGATTCCCAACGGCATCTATTTTTTAAATATCAAAACCGGAACGGCTGAGGCAAACAAAAAAGTTATCATCTGCAGGTAATTGCCTTGAAAGAAAGACAACTTAACCCGTTGGCAAGATGTTGGTTTCTGCCTATAAAAAGTGACCGTTTATTGAAAATTGTTGGGTGCCTATTTCTCACCGTATACTTTTGAAAAACCATTATGGAAATAAAAACCTCATATATGAAAAAGAGTCTCATCATTTTCGCACTGCTCCTGTCGGCCTTCGCCGTTCCTGCACAGGAAAGCTTCATGGTTAAAACGGAAACCAGGTACTGGGATAATTCAAAAACTTTTCCAGGTTATACCCTGTTTGGTACCCGGGGGGTCACCTACCTGGTCGATTTTGAAGGGCATGTGATCCACACCTGGAATATCGGCACCAATCCCCGGTTTACCGGCGACGGGATGCTCCTCGATGCCGTTGGCGGCAACCCGAGCAACCAGAATACCTGGAAGGAGCTGGACTGGGCCGGAAACACAATATGGCAGTACTCCGAAACACGCAGCAATTATCATGGCCACCATGATTTTACCAAGATTTACAACCCGAAACTGGGTGACTCCACCTTTCTCTATATAGCCAACAAGGACTTAACGGCGCAGCAATGCCTGGATGCGGGATGCGATCCGCAATACAATTACACAGGATCGCAGATGGATGCCATTGTTGAGGTCAACCGGCAGGGCACGGTGATCTGGGAATGGTGTTTCTTCGACCATGTCGTGCAGGATTTGTTCCCGGCCAAACCAACCTATGGCATCATCGCCAACACCCCGGGACGGATCAACCTGAATATCCGCGGGAACCATGTAAAAAGCGACTGGCTGCACTGCAACTCGCTCGATTATAATGAGACACTTGACCTGGTCGTGGTAAATTCAGTACACGGTGAATTTTACGTGATCGATCACGGGAATACCTTTATCGCCAACCAGCCTGCAAACAGCATCGCGCTGGCGGCGGGGACCCTGGGCGATTTCAAATACCGTTTCGGCGATCCTGCCAAGTATAACCAGGGCGATCCCCCCAGCGTACTCGATAACTGGGAAAAGGCAACGGCAGGGAACAAACAGCTCGGCGGCTCCCACGACATTCAATGGATTAAGGCCGGGCTGCAGGGTGCGGGAAACTTCATGGTGTTTGACAATGCCCAGAACCTGTTTGAACTTACCCCGCAGTCCTATATCCTGGAGATAAATCCCTACCTTAATTCTGCGGGGGTCAATACCGGTCAGTTTGTCAATCCCCCCGATGCAGGTTACAACATAGTCGGTTCCCCCGATCCAAACCTGATGAAGGAGAACAAGAATGTATCGAAACAAATCGTCTGGAAATATTCAAGCAAAAACAATACCTCATTTTACAGTACCATTGGTTCCAGCGCCCAGCGACTGCCCAATGGCAACACCCTGGTTTGCGCCATGAACGACGGTCACTTTTTCGAGGTTCATCCATCCGACACTACCGTTGTTTGGGAATACACCAACCCGATGACCCGTGATGGCATCAAAAAGGTGAAGGTTGACAATTACCCGACCTATAACGGGGTTTTCAGGGCCTACCGTTATGCCGCCACCGATCCCGGCCTTGCCGGTCACGATCTTACCCCCGGTGCCACCATGACCGGCGATCCACCCAACTACTGGACTCCGGCGAGCCTGACTGACGTGCAGGAAACAAAACCTGGTCAGCCCCTGGGCAACAGCCTGGACCAGAATTATCCAAACCCCTTCAGCAGCAGCACCACCATTGATTTCGAAATTGGACAAACGGCAATGGTGACCCTGGTGATTTATGATCTGAGCGGCAACCCTGTAAACTCACTGGTGCATCAGAATCTTTCCGCAGGAAAGTATACCAGGGTCTGGAATGGTAAAAACGATCATGGCGTGCAGCTGGCAAGCGGAATGTATATCTATATCCTGGAAGCCGACAACCGGCAGCTCGCCAAAAAAATGATCTATTGCAAATAACGGATATGAACATCCTCAATAGGGGTAATTAGGTTTAAATGTGTATAGTAGACAATGTAAACCCTTAAAACCATTCCATGCGACCAACCATCACAATCGCTCTTTTTATTTTCCTGTTGAGCCATCAGCTTTTCGGGCAGAACTTTACTGAGATCCTGGGCAGGCCCACCAACTCCTCCGTGACCATGAGCATCCTCTTTGACCAGCAGGCGGAGGTATACTGGGAATATGGAACTGCTCCCGCGACCTACAGTCAGAGCACTTCAACCGTTACAGTGAAAAAAGACAGCTGCCTGGAGATGGATTTTGTCAATTTAGGTGCCAATTTAAAATACTTTTACAGGACCCGGTATCGGCCCTCAGGAAGTACCGCTGCTTTTTCGGCAGGTACTGAACATGCTTTCCATACCCAGCGGTCGCCGGGAGATAACTTTTCGTTTGCCATCGAGGCAGATCCCCATCTCGATACCAATACCAATCCCGGCGCCTATGCGCTGACCCTGCAGAATGTGCTTGGCAAAAGTCCGGATTTCCTGCTGGATCTTGGCGATATCTTTATGTCGGAGAAACTTACCGTGATCAACCAGACCAACATAACGAACCGGCATTTGCTGTACCGGCCTTATTACGGCGCAACCTGCCATTCGGTTCCCCTCTTCCTGGTGATCGGGAACCACGAGGGTGAAAATGGCTGGCAGCTTGATGGTACACCCAACAGCCTGCCTGTCATGGCTGCCAACACGCGGAAGTATTATTATCCAAACCCGATTCCCAACACATTTTATACCGGGAATACTGTGGCTGAGAACTATGTCGGTCTCCGCGAAAATTATTATTCCTGGCAATGGGGAAACGCCCTGTTCATCGTGCTGGATCCCTACTGGTACACCACCGTCAAACCCGACTGGGGCTGGACCCTGGGCGAGGCCCAGTATAACTGGTTTAAAAACGTGCTCACCACAAGCCAGGCCAAATTCAAGTTTGTATTCTGCCACCAGCTGATCGGGGGATACGGGAATGACGGCCGGGGAGGAGCGGAATTTGCGGGATTTTTTGAAAACGGCGGGGAAAATGCCGATTCAACCTGGGGATTTGACACTCACCGCCCCGGGTGGGGTAAATCGGTACATACCCTGATGATGGAAAACCATGCAACCATCTTTTTCCATGGCCATGATCATTGTTATGCAAAGCAGGATAAGGACGGGGTTGTCTACCAGGAGGTTCCCCAGCCATCCTCTAAAAACATCACACTTTTTACCGGCAGCCAGTACGGGTATGTGAATGGTGTTTTGATGCCAAGCCGGGGCTTCCTGCTGGTTTCCATGACCGATTCAACGGCAACTGTTGATTATATCAAGACCTACCTTCCGGCGGAGGCGACCGGGGGCCATGTTAACGGGGAGATAGCCACATCCTACACGATCCATTCGACGGTTACGGCTGTTGATGAGGCTCCCGCTGCATCCAATTCGTTTCAGCTGGATCAAAACTATCCCAACCCGTTTATTTCAGGAACTGTCATCAGATATCGTGTTGGGATAGCCGGGAGGGTCAGGATAAGCGTTTCCGATATGCTGGGACGGGAAACAGGAACGCTGGTCGACCAGTTTCAGCAGCCGGGCAATTATTCGGTTGTATTCAACCCCGGCAAAGCGGCATCAATGGGCGGCATCCTGATTTGCAGGATGGTTGCCGGCCAGTATTCCAAAACGATAAAAATGGTTTGCATTCAATAATTCAATAAAATAGTCTTATGAACTGTATTCTGAGAAAGATACTGATCCTTGCCATGGTTTACTGCGGAACTTCTTCCGGTGCTGGCGCACAACAAATGTTTCCCTTCAGACTTCCCGATACCGGGCAAACCACGGCCTATACGACTACGAAAGGTGAGGATGCCGATTTTATTATTAATCCCCCGTCGCTAACCTTGAACGGCGACGGAACCGTTACCGACAACAACACCGGGTTGATGTGGCAGCAAACCGATGGCGGGGAGATGACCTGGGAAAATGCGGCGACCTACTGCGGCAATTTATCGCTGGGCGGCCATTCCGACTGGCGCCTGCCCACCGGGATTGAACTTTTTGGCATCAACAATTACAACCATCTCAATCCCGCCCTGAACACGGTTTATTTTACCACTACCACTGCCGATTACTGGTGGACCAGCGAGACCCAGGCCGATGATGTCACAAAGGTATGGGTCGTCAATGCCGGCGGGGGAATCGGGGCCCATCCAAAATCAGAGACCGTCAGCGCCGGCGGGATAAAGCAATTCCATACGCGGGCCGTGCGAAACCTTGTAACTCCGCCGGCTACGGGATCTCATTTTACCGATAATGGCAACGGGACCATTACCGATAACCATACAGGGCTTGTATGGCAAAAAATCCAGCCACCTGCGGCGATGACCTGGGAGGCAGCCCTCAGCTACGCCCGGGGCCTTACCCTTGGTGGGAAATCAGACTGGAGATTACCGAATGTCAGGGAAATCCAGTCACTGAATGAAGTGACATTATCGAAACCGTCGTTCGATAAAAACTATTTCACCAACGTTCTATCAGGAAACTACTGGTCGTCGACCACTATGTTCCAGACCGCTGCCGTGGCATGGGATATCAATGTTGATTATGGTATTGTTTCCTATAATGACAAGACTCAGCCAGAAAACGTGCTGGCTGTGAGGGGAGGGCTTGACAATGTTTCATCCGGTATTTCGGAGGTCCCGATTCCGGGTGGTGAATATGAAATGGGTGATCATTTTGGCTATATTGATCCCAACCATCCGAGTGATGAACTGCCCGTGCACCTGGTTAAAATCGACTCGTTCAATATGGCAACCACGGTTACCACGAACCAGCAATTTCTCAATTTCCTGAATGCTTATTTGGTAGAGGGGCTGGTCGAGGTAAGGAACAAGATCGTATATCTCACCGGCGGTACCGACAGTCTTTGTTACACCTGGCAATATGCGCCATGGTACAGTATCAGCTATGACGGAACCTCCTTCTCCATGGCCGATTTCAGGGCAAACCACCCGATGGTCGGCGTACTGTGGTTCGGCGCCGCGGTTTACTGCAACTGGCTCAGCCAGCAAAACGGGTTGCAGTCGTGTTACAATACAAGCACATGGGCTTGTGATTTTACCCGGAACGGCTACCGTCTTCCCACCGAGGCGGAATGGGAATATGCAGGCAGGGGAGGGCATACGAATCCCTATTTTAATTATCCGTATGGCGATACAACCCATATCAACCAGGCCAACCTCCCCGATTCGGGCGATCCCTATGAAACCGGAAATTTTCCCCTTTCTACGCCGGTTGGCTTTTATGACGGGACCCTGAAGCATAAATCGGATTACAACTGGCCGGGGAGTGCGACCACCTACCAGACCATGAATGGGGCAAATGGTTTCGGCCTCTATGATATGCAGGGAAATGTGTGGGAACTGATCAACGACTGGTATGGACAGAACTATTACAGTATCAGCCCGTATGATAACCCCAAGGGACCGGATGCAGGATTTATCATGCCCGACGGCAAGCCCTACAGGGGCATGCGGGGGGGCAACTGGTACAACGGGGATATTCTCAATGGCGTAAATGACGGTCATTCGAGGGTTTCAAACAGGAATCCCTCCTATTACCGCGGCCCGCAGGATCCGAACCATCCCTGGTATCATGTAGGGTTCAGGGTCGCCAGGAAATATTCAGTGGTACTCGGTATCCATGAAGGGCAGGATACGGCGCCCGGATCATTTCAATTGCTGCAAAATTACCCGAATCCCTTTGCTGCCTCGACATCCGTGAAATTCTACCTGCCACAGCCATCCCATGTAACCCTGGTTGTCAGAAATATCCTGGACAAGGAGGTAGCCCGCCTCGCAGACAGGGATTACCCGCAGGGATGGCAGGAAATTTCATGGAATGGAATAAATGCCACCAGCGGCATCAGTTTTTGCACCATGACCGCCGGCTCGTTTCAGAAAACCATCAAAATGATCATTATAAAATAGAACGATATGAAAACCAGGTTACTGTTCATCGCCTTAATTACCTTCTCATTTGTTCACGGATTCAGCCAGACCAGGACCATGGGACTGTTTCTGAACGATACGCTGAAGGCCTTTCACGGGTATACCGTATTCGCGCCGAAACACAACACCATGACCTATATCATCAACAACGAAGGTCGTAAATGTCATGAATGGAGCGCAAGTACTTATCCCCCGGGGCAAACCGTTTACCTTCTTGAGAATGGAGATCTTCTCCGTACCTGCATGGTACAGGGAGGACTCAGTTCAGGCGGGGGTGAAGGGGGGAGGATAGAAGAATATGACTGGAACGACAACCTGGTCTGGCAATTCGATTATTCAACGGCAAGTTACACGCAGCACCATGATATAAAGCGGTTGCCGAACGGCAACATCATCATGCTGGTGGATGAGAAGAAAACACTGGCGGAGGCAATTGCCGCGGGGTTCAACCCCAGCAATTTCCAGCCCGAAGTGCTGCAAAAGGGATATATGCTGCCCGATTGCATCATCGAGATACAACCAACCTATCCTGTCGGGGGAAATGTGGTGTGGGAATGGCATGTATGGGATCACCTCATCCAGGATTACGATGCATCGAAACTGAATTACGGGGTTGTCAGCGCCCATCCCGAACTGATCGACTGCGACGGTGATCACCGCGCGCTGCCTTGTTTCTGGAACCATATGAATTGCATCGATTATAATCCAGCACTCAACCAGATCGTGATGAGCGTGCGGGGAAACAGTGAATTATGGATCGTCGACCACAGCACCACGACCGCGCAATCGGCCGGACACACGGGCGGTGTACATAACAGGGGAGGCGACCTGCTTTACCGCTGGGGAAATCCGTTAACCTACGGGGCGGGGACCATATCAAATCAAAAATACTATGAACAACATGATGTAGAGTGGATCAAACCCGGCTGTCCCGGTGCGGGCGACCTGATGTGCTTCAATAATGGCGTAGGACGTAATTATTCCAGTATTGATGAGATTGTTCCCCCTGTTGACGCCAGTGGTAATTATCCCCTTGTAACCGGGACAGCTTTTGGTCCCGCAAGCCTGACGTGGACCTATGTGGCGACCCCGCCTCAATCACTGTTTGCGCTTGACATTTCCGGTGCTCAAAGGTTGCCGAATGGCAACACCCTGATCGACAATGGGCCGCTGGGGACATTTACCGAAGTTACCCCGGCAGGGGAAATTGTGTGGAAATATATCGATCCTGTTGATAATGCAGGGCCAATGTGGCAGGGAGATTCAATTCCGCATGACTCCATTCATCCCGATGAGACGCTTAACTCGGTATTCAGGGTCTATCGTTATGCACCCGGTTACGCGGGTTTTACCGGAAGAGACCTTACGCCGGGAGCCTTTATCGAGCTTTATCCAACCGGTGTTGGGACCCACCTGCTGCAGTCTCCAACCATCCAATGCTATCCCAATCCGTTCAGGGACAGGATCAGGCTTAAAAATACCACCGATAAAGAATTTTTAAGGTTGACAAACAGCCTCGGACAGATCCTCTGGACGGGATATCACATTGAACAACAGGATTTTTCCCTGTTTGCACCCGGTGTCTATTTTCTAAGAGCAGAGGGTCAGAATTCGGTTGAGACGATAAAAATGATGAAGCAATAGCCAGCATCTGATAGGTTTGGCTCCCAGTTGTCATCTTTTTTCAATGACAACTGGGAGTTTTTTATGCTAAGCTAGGGATTCATTAATTCATAATTCCCTACTTGCAGGCTTCGGGCCTGATTATTTACTAATTTTGGTGCATGAACCATGAATATACGGGTAAAGAGCTTGTGCTGGAGTTTGAGTTTGATGTGACTACGGCCGATTGTGATATGTATGCCCGGCTTCGGCCGGGAGGCCTGGTCAGCTTTCTGATTGTAGCAGCAACCCGGTCGGCCGACGAACTGGGTTTTGGCTATGAATTTCTTTCCAGGCATCACCTATACTGGGTGCTCAGCCGGATGACGATAGAGATCTGCCGTCCCCTCCTGTGGGGTGAAAAGGCGGTTGTGATAACCTGGCCCAAGGATGTTGACGGGTTACTTTACCTGCGTGACTTTGACGTTAGGGACCGGAACGGGGAGATAGTGGCCAGGGCGACCTCGGGCTGGCTGGCAATCGATATCGATTCGAAACGTCCGCGGAAGGTCGAGGACAAGTTCAGCTATATGTTCGACCAGATGAAGGACAAACATTCCCTCGACCGGAAGCCTGAACGGTTATCTGCGGTGGCCGAAGGCGGGAAGGCTGATATCAAGTCGACCTGGTTTGACTTTGATCTCAACAGGCACGTTACCTCAAGCCGCTATATCGACTGGATGGTGGATAACCTGCCGACCGATGTGCTGATTAACAGGTATCCCGTTTCACTGTCGGTCAATTATCTCAAGGAGACCATGCTGGGAGAGGTAACCACCATAACCGTGGCAATGGAGCCAGTAGGAAGTTACCTTTTCGAAGGGATAAGCCGTGTGGCTGAAAAACCGTCGTTCAGGGGCAGGATTGAATTTTAAACAGATTCTCCCAACATGTATTTTAATGAAATTGTATCCGGGGAATTACCCGTTGTGTGCGTATTATCCTTTTTCTCAGAAATAGCTGAATACTGCCCGTAATATTAAATAGAAAATCATCTGGTATATTTGGAATCTCCTGAAAAGATTAGGTCGGTAAATAAGCTGATCTACCCACATGAAAGGAATTGTGACAGGATTTGTGCAAAGAACCCGTGATTACTGGAAAATTCAAAAAAGATGGTCAGGGGTGGGGTCCTTAAACAAAAAAGTTCCATTAAACAGTTTCTCCGGGAAAAAACGCTCAATCAGTATATCTTATGCTGTGAAAATATTTTCGGCCACATCTTCCTAATTCCTGATACATCGAACCGAATAGCCCGATTTTTTCATGGGGAAGAGGGTATAAATATCCCCATAGCACCAACGCAGGCTGCGGAACCAGGCCGAACTGGCATTATAGGCGCTGGCGGTCCAGAACCCGTCATCGTGGTTGTTGCCGGGGGCCAAGCTCCATGCCCCGGTGGCGGTGCGGTAATTGGTGCAGAGAGCCGTGAATCCAGCTGAATTAAACCCATAAGTGGTATCCATGTATTGCCACCGGGTGTTGCAACCCTCCTTGAGGATACGGCCTATAAGGGTGCCACATCCCCCCAGGGCCGTCGTATCCACCGTGTTGTCAAGCAACTTCTCCATGGTGTTCCATTCGCTGTGGGTGGGCACATGCCAGCCGGCAGGGCATAGGTTGCGGCTATCGTCAACGGCGTAAAAATTGTAGAAGTGCCCGTAATACATCCCCTCCGCCGGGAGGTTATGGTAATCGCACCAGGCTCCTGATAACAGGTTTGCCCATGCCGCACTGTCGGTAACGTTCTGAATGACCGAGCCGTCGCGGTACCGCGTGGTTTTCAGGTTTTCCTGCATCCATAACTGCGAACCTACCTGCACAACGGCATAATGGTTGCTGTCGGCATCGGTACACGGGACAAAGGTAAAGGTCACTGCCTGGCCCTGGGTTGGAAACAACATTTTCACGGTTCTGTAATTTCCCGACCTCGCCGTCATCTTCAGGGTATCGCCGTTGTTGAACTGCATGATTACTTTTGTCCCGGATGACCGGTTACCTGGCAAATGTTTATTGCTGAAAAGATCCGGCTGGCTGTCTGATTCAGTCATTGAAACGAGGTGTTTCACCCCCGGGCGGCCGGTTTCTGATCCCCGGCTTACCACCTTTGCCTGATAAGTTTGGTTGCCTGATTCGATCCTGAGGAGGTAAATCCCATGCCGGACATCCTTCATCTGAAATAAATGGTGCCCTGCCTGCAAAATTTCATCCTGCTGCAGGATCACATTTCCGGTAAAATCAAATAACACCACTCTGGATGCACCTGTATTGGCGGTCTCCATGACGATATTAAAATCGCCGGGCGATGGATTGGGATAAACCACCATCCCTTCTGCGGGTGGATAACCTGTTTCTTCCAGGCCGACTGTTCCTGAAAGAACCAGCGTATCGGTGCCCGTCATATTCAGGCTGGTACATTGCGACAGGTTTTCAACCTTCACCGAATCCACGGTGGAGGAAGCACCGGCACCTGCAAAGGTAACCTGGTAATTCTGCGCCCCGGCTTCAAGGATGATCGCCATGATCAAAAACACGACTCCCGGTCTCTTCATATGTTCATTAATTGAGGAGATTAACTGTTGTAAATATTTTTATTATTCCAATAACAAAGACAATGCATGATGGACCAGGGTTGCCTGTAGTCAACAAGTTTAAAGCTATCCCTTTTCATTTACCTTGAAGAGATTTTTCCACGGGCCGTTTTTTGGCGGCGACCAGTGAAATTGGAACAAGTCCTGAAATCCATGATATTGCCGTGTGATCCAGCCTCTTGCGCCTCCCTCCTGTAAAAATCAAACCGGATGCATTTGTAACCATAAAAAGAGATACCTTTGTTAGGTTGCAGGATTGTCGTCTGTAAGCCTGCCGTATCCTGTTTCTGAATCCCTTTTTCACTCACGCATAAAGCCGCCATGCACCCTGTTATAGAAAAACTTAGCCAGGAGTTTCTCCCCTTTCGGAAAATCCGGAAATTCTCCATTAAACCGGGCATTTATGCCCTCTTTTTCACAGGGCAGGAATTCCCGTTGGGAAATTATCATCCGCAAAAAGAGGAGATAGTTTATTTGGGAAAAACAGAAAACAGCCAGGTAAGCCGCGATGAAAGGACTCATTTTACTTCCGGGCAGACCGGCAGTTCGACTCTCCGGCGAACCCTGGGAGCGCTGTTGAAAGAGAAACTGTCGCTAACGGCGATTCCCAGGAACGATCTTGATTTTGACGCGGGGAGAAAATCCTTTTACAAATTTGATGAACTCTCTGAAGAGAGGCTCACTACCTGGATGAAAGACAATCTTGGCCTCGCTTTCTATGAATCTGACCATGCTTCCGCCGACCTCGGTTTGCTGGAAGCCGCGTTGATTGCAGAGGTGAAACCAGTGCTGAATATCGATTCCAAAAACCCGGGGAATCCCCATGCCGCGGGTATAAAATCGGCCCGTAAAGTCTGCGCCGATGAAGCAAACCAGGTTGTGGCAAAAGATGAACCCTTCGTTGAGGCTGTCAAAACAAAAGTTGTACCCTTCAGGACCGGACCAGGTGAGATGCCGCAAAATGAGCAGAGGTATGGGGGGATTTTTCTGAATGCCTTAACGTTGATAGAAAAGGCCATCGACGAGGGTGCTATCCGCAAGGTACGCGTCGTGCTGGCCCAGGATGATTTCAAGAAAGCAGGCAGCAGGCAGTCGTATTCCTTCAATCTCGAGTTTTCCGGGGGTGTGGTTTCCAACGACATTAGCGGGTCGGCTGTTGCAAGGGATCTGGCAAGGGTATTGGAACAAAACGACGGGATCATGCATAAAATGCAAGGAAAGCATTTGAAATTCAACCTGGACAAGGGTTTTTCGTTATGGATCACCAATAAATAAACCGGTCCCTTGTGGATGCAATGATGGATAAACGGGCCACACAGAGTTTCCCGTCGTGGCAAGATCAGTATCCTGTTAATGTGTGAATTATACAAGATGTTTGTGGAATTGTATAACACAATCTTTCGGAAAATGTCGAACCTTTGCCAAACGTTGATCATGTAACATTGGTAATTGGTAAAACCCGACTATGAAAACCACGAGAGATAAAAGTGCAAGTGATTCTATGGACAACAGGATGAGGATTTCAAACCACAGGATCATGGTTCCCCATACAAAGCTCCTATCCGGGTCAGTAGAGGGTAAATTCCCGGTAACCCTCGACGACGGGAAAACGATTATTTTTATTTCGGATAAAAGCCAGGAGACCGAGACGAGACGAAGGTATGAACTACGGTTAGCCAACATCTATAACCAGTTTGGTAAAAAAACCAAGGCGTAGATCTGTTCATTTGATGGCGGGATCCAGCGCGGATATGAGATCCGGAATGATAAAAAAAAGTTCCGGCTTAAGATCCGTAATATCCAGTTGCGTACGATCCCCCCTGATCCTGCCTGAGATAACCAGCCTGCCGCTAACGTTTGTAACGGTAATATGGGCACAGGAAAACGCCGGTGGTGTTGTGATGGTTACCACCTCCACAGCCGGGTTTATATATACAATGGGTTGTGAAACGGGTTGTTCCGCAATGGTGGCAGGTACGTCGTAATGATTACAGTGGCCTTTCCGGCAGAGAAACCGGGATTCCCGACATTAAGCCACATAAAATCGTATGGAGCAGATTTGTAGCGGCCATGCTGGGCGAAAACCAGGAACGGGATCAGTTCTTTTTATCTAATTGGCAGTCGTACTGACTTGCTTATTGTTTTAACAATTTCCCAGTGTACAGCAGGTTGCCGATATGCAGCGTATAAACATAGAGACCTGGTTCCAGGCCGGCAACCGGGCATGAGAAATAATCCTGCCGGTTGGCCTTGAACCCGTGTATATTGGTTCTTGCCAGTTTACCATGAATATCAAAGAAACGGATATAAAAAGGTCCTGTTTCGCTGAAGTTCATGGAGAAGGTAACCAATCCTGTAGCAGGATTCGGGAATACCCGTAGTGACCGGCCGGCATTAACGATTATTGCTGGAATCCCGGAGGGCAGGTCACCCCGGGTGGAGGTTCCCAGGATCGTACCGCCGGCACCCACTGCAAATCCGGTCGAGTTGTTAATAAAGGTAATGCCATTCAGGTTATTACTTGTTTTGTGGATTTGAAATTCCCAGTTCTTACCGCCATCGCATGTTTCCAGGATAGTGCCCTCACTGCTGGCGCCATTGTTGATATAGATCCAATGGACACCGGTGACAAATCCCGTGTCGGCTTTGAGAAAGAAGGCATCGCGTAACTCACAGTCGGCAAGTTGCGGAGAACGGGGGAGGTAGTGCCAGGATTCGCCTGCATCCGTTGTTTTTAACAACAACGGGAAATACTTTTTAGTCACAGTGTCAACGGAGGTGCCCAGCATATAGCCTGTTTCATTGCCTGTAAAAAAGATTTTACCGCCGGTATAGAAGTCACTG
This sequence comes from Bacteroidota bacterium, assembly GCA_037133475.1. Classification (GTDB taxonomy): domain Bacteria; phylum Bacteroidota; class Bacteroidia; order Bacteroidales; family FEN-979; genus CAIVAT01. Next base: position 16,355 of record JBAXOB010000034.1, on the reverse strand, counting down.
CCGACAGGATAGGGAAGGGTTTTCTGTTCCCACGTCAAACCCCCGTTTTTTGTTTTATAAAGCACGCTGTTGTTCCAGGCGACACCCCGCACAAAACCGGTATCCCTGTTGATGAAATAGAGATAGGAGGGACTAAATCCGCTGAAAACAGTAGTACTCCAGTTCAACCCGCCATCTTTGGTCATCAGCACCCCGACCTCTCCTGTTGACAAATAAAGAACATAAGCAGTATTGGCCGAGGGAAAATTAAGATCTAGGAGTGATTTTCCATTGAAAAGGGAATCGTGCCATGATTTCCCGCCGTCCCTGGTACTGGAGATATAATAGTTGTAGGCGTTATCGGATTTTATGATCATGCCGGCTTCGGGGCTGCCAAACGCGATGCGCCGGACCCAGGAGCCGGAAAGCGAATCAACGGTAAACCAGTTGTTGCCTCCGTCGTTTGTCTTCATGACCCTGGTGTTGCAGGCTATGAAACCGGTGTCAGCCCCGGGGAAGGTAATATAGTTAATATCATCCCGGAAACCCTTCCGCAGGTCATCCCAGGTTATTCCGCCATCGTGCGTCATACAAACCTTACCCAACGCGCCCACGCCACATCCTGCCGTCGCGGTTGGGAAACATAGGGACCATACGCCTGTTAAGTCCATATTGCCGGTCGGCATCCATGATTGTCCGCCATTGATGGTTTTATACAGGTGACCGTCGCCCAAAACAAAACCCTCTGAGGGTGTCGTGAAATACAGGTAATTATATTCTTTGCTGGTGTCCACAGCCAGCCTGTTCCAGCTGCTTCCCCCGTTGGTCGTCTTGCAGATAAATCCGTTGTGGCCACCCAGGCTGTCAGAGATGATACCCGAACAGTAGCCGGTGTCAACGGAGGTGAAAAATGCCGAAAATACATGGCTGGGAGTTCCCGGGCCGATGTACTTCCAGGTTATCCCGCCATCGGTCGTTTTGGACAGGCCAAATTCAGGGCCTGTTGCGATGGCCGCCGCTGGCGAAATACTTGCTATGGTTGAATAGGGGAAGGCGCCTTTCTCACGGTGGATCAACTGCCAGGAATCTCCGCCATCTGTGGTTTTCAGAACAAGATGTCCGTCACCTACAATATAGCCGGTGTCGTTCTTGAAGAAACTGATGTCATAAAAGCTGAGGGAATCAAGTCCAGGCACGGTATTAATCTTTTTCCACGAACTCCCATGGTCAACGCTTTTCAGCAGTTTCCCCTGCAGGCCAAGGGCAAACAGCGTTCCATTTGCCAGCGCAGCAATGGACGAAAGGGTGTCACCGGTTATTCCCGGGAGTTGGTCCCATGTGCGGCCGCCGTCAAGGGTGTTGAGCATGGTCCCGTAACCACCCACGGCAAAGCCGGTGAGTGAATCGGTAAAGATAACCTTGTAAAGGTCGTTCCCCTGGGGAGCCGGGTTTCTCCATTGCCACCCTGAAACCTGGGATAAAGCTGTTACAGGCAGGAATAACACCAGGATAACACTGATAAAAGTAAGAGGAGGTAGTTTCATAAATATACCATTTATTGTAGCATAGCTTTTTTAAATGCCATAAATTAACTGTAAATATAACAATAAACAGTCCATTGCGAATTAATATTCATGGTTACCGCAAATGCAGCATCATCCTGCGTTTCAGGTTGTCTTCATTGAATATCCCGTGTAAAATTGCCGCAGGTTGTGATATTTAAAGTGGCTTAATCGGGGCGGGAATTAATAATTAAGTTCATTATCAGATCACATAAAAAATAATTAAACCACCCCCGCCTTTGAGGCGAGGGTGGTTTAATTTCTTCAACATACCCATAATACCGCCCGGCATTTCAGCTTTCTGGATTCCCAGGGCGACCTTGGGTTCTTGACTTTTTTTCATAAATATTAAATATTTACCTGCCCCGATTGGTCATGGACAAAAACTGAAAAGGATGCAGCAAAAGATGATCTTTTTTGCAACCATAGCTGTTTCCTTTGTTAACCTTACGATTGCCCAGACTGAAAAAGCTGGTTTCCCCACCGATTCCGCGGGAGGCAAAAAAATCAGTCATGGTAGCGGGACTAAAATAAATGGATATCGTAACAATTCCCTGATAGGGATCGGCGCAAGGCTGGGCGCCCCTGACTTTGCCATCTCAACAGTCAACGGTTACCAGTTTTCGCGGCATTATTCACTGGGCCTTGGGGTGGGTATACACATGTCAGTTACCCGCTGTGGGCCTGGCAAAGCTGGACTACGGGTGATATTACCAAGAGCGGATACAAGGTAGGTGTCGACCTTTTCGACCTGTTTATCCAACAGAGGATTTTCATCGGGAAACAGGATGTGTTGCCGGTATTCTTTTTAATAGTTGATTTAGGTTATTCGTTTTGCCTTCACCCGGGTGAACATATAGTGACCGTAGAGGAATTGCATGAATGGCTGGGCCAGCCCTACCATCATTCCGACAGCCTGATCAGCACGAGCTACCTCGGAGGAATATACTGGGCGCCGGGGATCGGGTTTTAAAATGTTCCGCCTTCGCGTGAAAAGCAACCCTGCAGGCTTTATCCCATGGTTGACCGCAACACTGGTCTGCGGGAAAACCATTTTACCGGGTAAATTTAAACCGGTTCATTTCTTCCATTTTGATAGTCAGATATGTCATTACTATCATATTTAACATATTGACAATCTTGATAATGTGACTATTATTCTTGTTTATTTAACCTAAAATCGTACTTTTGCGCCCCTGATCATATGTCAGAAAACTGAATAACCGTACTTATTAGTAACCTGGTTTATTGTATATGCGATTCCGAATCATAGTCCTGGCCAAACAGGTACCCGATACAAGAAATGTCGGCAAGGATGCCATGAAAGCCGATGGCACTGTCAACAGGGCAGCCTTGTCTGCCATTTTCAACCCCGAAGATCTTCATGCCCTGGAACAGGCGCTGAGCATCAAGGACAAGATTCCCTATGCCGAGGTGATCCTGCTGACCATGGGTCCCACACGTGCCGCGGAGATCATCCGCGAAGCCATGTACCGGGGCGCCGACACGGGTTACCTGATCACCGACCGTAAATTCGCAGGGTCCGACACCCTGGCCACTTCATATGCATTATCGCTTGCCGTTAAGAAGCTGGCTCCCTATCACCTGGTAATTTCAGGGCGGCAGGCCATTGATGGCGACACCGCCCAGGTTGGGCCGCAGACAGCCGAGAAACTCGGCATACCCCAGATAACCTATGCAGAGGAGATCCTATCGCTCGATGCCAAGAAGATCATCGTCAAGCGCAGGCTTGAAAGGGGAGTGGAGGTGGTGAACTCGACCCTCCCGGCGCTTATCACCGTGCACAGTTCGGCGCCTCCCTGCCGCCATCGCATCGGCAAACTGCTGATGAAATACAAGCATGCCCGGACGGTGACCGAATTGCAGAATGAAACCAAGGACTATACGGAGCTCTATAACGAACGGCCCTACCTGCTTATCGAGGAGTGGTCGGCCGAAGATCTGAAGGCCGATGCCGTCAGCCTGGGGTTGCAGGGATCGCCCACCAAGGTGAAAAAAATCGAAAATGTGGTATTTCAACACAAGGAATCGACCCTCCTCACCAGTTCCGACAAGGATATCGAAAAACTGATGCAGACGCTTATCAGCAGCCATATCATCGGGTAATCAACCAATTAGAAACAGAAAATCATAATCCTGTGAACAATATATTTGTTTATTGCGAAGTAACCGAAGAGCGGTCGATTGCCGATGTAAGTCTTGAACTGCTGTCGAAGGGCAGAAAGCTGGCGGACGATCTGAAAGTCAAACTCGAGGCCGTTGTGCCTGGTCACAAGGTCACAAAGCCGGAAGTACTGCTATACCCCTTTGGTGTTGATGTGATCCATTACGCCGACGATGAAAAACTCTTCCCCTACACGACCCTGCCGCATGCGACCATCATTATCGAACTCTTTAAAAAAGAGCAGCCCGGTATTGTCCTTTTCGGAGCCACCAGCATTGGCCGCGACCTTGCCCCGCGGGTAGCATCGGCGTTACGTTGCGGACTTACGGCCGACTGTACCAGCCTTGAAATCGGCGACCATTTCGAAAACAAAACCCAGACCGAATATAAAAACCTGCTATACCAGATCAGGCCTGCCTTTGGCGGGAACATCATTGCCACGATCATCAACCCCGAAACCAGGCCCCAGATGGCTACTGTTCGCGAAGGGGTGATGAAAAAGGAGGTGTATTCCGTGAAATACAAAGGGAAACTCAATAAGATAAATGCCAGCAGCATCCTCAGGGACGAGGATTTCGCCGTTACCATCATTGAACGGCACCTGGAGAAGAGCAGGATCGACATTAAAAATTCGCAGGTGATCATCGCAGGAGGATATGGCGTAGGTTCAAAGGAGAATTTCCAGCTGCTTTTCGACCTGGCCGAGTTACTGGGCGCCCAGGTGGGAGCCTCGCGTGCCGCCGTGGATGCCGGGTTCGTGGAACACGAGCGCCAGGTAGGGCAGACGGGGGTTACCGTGAGACCCAAACTTTACATTGCCTGCGGTATTTCGGGAGCCGTGCAGCATCGCGCCGGGATGGACCAGTCGGCCCAGATCATTTCGATCAATACCGACATCAACGCCCCGATCAACCAGATTGCCGATTACACCGTCATTGGCACTGTGGGCGATGTAATTCCCAGGATGATCAAGTATTACAAGAAAAATTCGAAGTAAAAGAATCATGGAAAATTTTTATACCGACAACCCCCATCTGAAGTTTCACCTGACCCATCCTTTGATGGCTAAAATTGTGAAGCTGAAAGAGTCTGATTATACCCAGAAAGAGACCTACGACTTCGCCCCGCTCGATTTCGAAGATGCCATCGACAGCTATGACAAGATCATGGAGATCATCGGCGAAATCAGTGGCGGGATCATTGGCCCCAATGCCGAATCGGTCGACAAGGAGGGCCCACAGCTGATTGCCAACGAGGTAAAGTATGCCCGGGGAACACAGCAGAATTACGACGCCCTGGTAAAGGCCGGACTGGTAGGTTTTACCCTTCCGCGCGAATACGACGGGCTGAACATGCCCCATGTACCCTATGTGATGTCGGGTGAAATCGTATCACGCGCCGATGCCGGTTTTGCGAATATCTGGGGGCTGCAGGACTGTGCCGAAACCATCCTCGAATTTGCCTCGGATGAGCTGAAAGCCGAATTCCTGCCGCGTTTCCACAAAGGCGCCACGGCAGCCATGGACCTGACCGAACCCGATGCAGGCTCCGACCTCCAGGCGGTACAGCTGAAAGCAACCTACGACACGCACAGGCACCGCTGGTTGCTCGACGGCGTTAAACGTTTTATTACCAACGGCGATGCCGACATTTCGCTTGTCCTCGCCCGTTCGGAGGAGGGAACCACCGATGCGCGCGGACTTTCGCTTTTCGTGTATGACCGGAAGGATAAGGCCGTTACCGTGAGGCGTATCGAAAACAAGCTTGGAATCAAGGGATCACCGACCTGCGAACTGGTATTCCGCCATGCGCCTGCAAAACTCATCGGTGATACCAAGCTGGGGCTGATCAAGTACGTCATGTCGCTGATGAACTCAGCCCGCCTGGGTGTGGGTTCACAGTCGGTCGGTCTTGCCGAGGCCGCCTGTCGTGAAGCTTACAAATATGCCACCGAGCGCGAACAGTTCGGCAAGGCGATCATCAAATACCCGGCTGTTTACGAGATGCTTACCAATATGAAGGTAAAGATCGACGGGATGCGGTCGCTGCTTTACGAGACAGCGCGTTATGTCGACCTCTACAAGTGTTACAATTTTGCTTTCAGGGAGCGTAAACCCGAGGCTGACGAGCGCCAGGAGGCCAAACAGTACCAGAAGCTTGCCGATATGTTCACCCCGCTCCTGAAGCTTTACACGAGTGAGGCTTGCAACCAGATCGCCTATGATGCCATCCAGGTCTTTGGCGGAACCGGTTACATGAAGGACTTCCCGATCGAAAGGATTTACCGCGATGCCCGGATCACCACGATTTATGAAGGCACCTCGCAGCTGCAGGTGGTTGCTGCCATCCGTTACGTAGGGAACGGCGGTTACCTTTCCGTCATGCGTGAAAGGGCGCAGCTTCCCGTTAAGCGTGAACTCGAATACCTGAAGGGTTCGCTTGAAAAGATGACCGACCAGTTCGCCAAAACCGTGGAGAAGATCAACGAATACAGCGACAACGAGTATTTCGATTTCCACTCCCGCAGGCTGGTCGAGATGGCAGGAAACATCCTGATTGGATACCTGCTGCTTTACGATGCAAACCGCAGCGATGAATATACCATGAGCGCCGATATCTTCATCAGGAAGGGCCGCGCCGAGAATGTCGCCGCCGTAAGTTTTATCAACAACTGCCACCCGAAAGAGGTGAACGATTACAAACTTTAGCAGGTTCCTGTTCCCAATTGCCGTTTTAATGCGAGGTACCCTGAATTTGTCCAATTGAAATCACCTGACAACTCCTGGTATTTTCAAAATTTTTCCGATGTTTGTAAAAAAAAGTCATGAGCGACTGGTCAAAACTATACGCGCTTGCCGATAACATCATCGCACTGAAACCGTGGCGTTATATGTATGAGGATGAAATCATGGGCGTTCGGGATCCATCAACGGGTACCATCGGTTTCCTCAGCGTTATGGGAAACCTCGGCGAACATTATTCCATCACGGTTTACCTGGGCGAGGAGGCGCTGGGACAGTATTTACAACTTACCGAAAACAGTGCGAACGCCTCCGCTGAAATGGTCCTGGAGATTCCCCAGCTGATGCTTTCGTTTGAGGAAAAGGAATTCCTGGAAAAGGAAGACCTTGCCATCATGAAAGCTAACGGGGTCAAAATTTCCGGGAAAAATTTGTGGCCCATGTTCCGGAGCTACCGACCGGGAATGGTTCCCTGGTTTTTTGAGGAACAGGAGATGAAGAGCATGGTCAACTTTCTGGAACAATTTCTTGAGGTCGTTACGGCGACAACATCTGTTGACCTGAAACCAAAACAGGGAAAAGGTAAGGGTGTCTATTTCGTGAGGGAATGTAAAAAAGAGGGTGATCTCATCCAATGGGAAGATACCCGGCAGAAAATCGAAATCCCTGCTGCCGGCGAAATCCGCTATGAAGTAGACCCGGGATTGTTGGCAGAATCAAGGAGTATTCCCATCAGAAAGAATATTTATGCGGTGGACTTTTTCCTGACGCCTGCCCAGGTGCGGGAACAAAACAAACGTCCCTTCTTCTCTTACATGCTGCTGATCGTTGATGAACGCAGCGAACTTGTCATTTCAAGTGAAATACTGGATCCCTCCAGCGGAATAGAGAGGATGCTCGCAGAAATTCCTTCTCTTCTGCTCAAAGCACTTTCACAGGGAAAATCCCTTCCTCAGGCGGTTTATGCCGGTTCGCCCCGTATCGCATTCATCTTGGCACCCCTGATGAAATCGCTCGGGATCAAGATTCAATATAAAACGGAATTAAGGGCCCTGGAGATGGCGAAAATGGCAATTTTCGACTTTTTCAGCAGGGGATAGGGATCCTTCCCTGCGGGTTTATTTCTTTTCCCCGGGTTGTTCGGTTTTGTTCTTGCCCAGCATGTCATGGGGCTTTTCGCTGAACCTGTCGTTCATCAGGTAGATCATCAGGAAGATGAAGGCGATAAAGGCTGCCAGAACAAGGAACTGGCTGACCGAGGTTTTTTGAATATCCTGTTTGTCTTTTACCTCGCAAACCTCGCCGGGGCAGTACTGCACCTTATCTTTAAAGAAGAGGGGATAAAATTTACATCCCAGGCATATCCCGAAGGCCGATTCAAAGAAGAGGAAGATAAGGCAAACCAGGCAGATAATGCCGGTTACGGGCCCATAGGCATTGACAATAATAAAAAAGACGAACATGGTTGCCGCCAAAACCACCCCGATGATCCAGGCAAACTTCTTCTGGGCAGCCCCGACATATTCGGGGGTTTGATTCCGCACGATCAGCCTTCCAAGGATGAGGGTTGGTGAAAATTTAGGATTGATAAAAACCCGGACCAGAAAATCGGTAAGGAAAAGGGTTATCACATATTTGATCGGAATAAAATTCCCCTTAAACAGGATGAACATCAGGGAGGTGAAGGTGGCTAAAAACAGGATTCCTGCAGCTGCCCGTATTTCCCGCTCGTTTAACACCGGGATGTCATATCCCGCCACCTCTTCGCCAAATTTGATTAGTTTTTGCATATCGTATATTTTAAGGGTACCCTGGTGCACATGGTACTTTTAATGTTTTTCGTTTGTGACTTTCATGGTGCAAATTTGGCCAGAATAGTTGAAATAATTGAATAAATGTTTACCTCATCCCGGGATCGGGGTAAATATATATTGTTTCCTACGAATCTGGAATTACAACAGGTTCACCGAGACCTGGCTTCTGACATTTAGTGCGGTACAACGCGAAATACCAGGTACGAATGACGAATGACGAAGTACAAAGTTTAGGATTAGCCGGCCGTTGTCCGTCCTTTGAACTTTGTACTTCCCGCTTTCGTTTGTACTTTGTACTTCGTACTTAAAATTGGTGTTAGTGCCCTAATAGTCACAATTATGAATTTTATGTAATTTAAATTCAATTACTTGACAAATATTAACGCTCTGAAATTGATAAGTGTCAGAAGTCAGGATGCATTGTTACTTACGAATAGGGAATCACACCCTGTTCACCGGAATATTAAGCAGCATACGGTTTTTGCGGCAGATTCATGCCAAACTGGTTCAATTTTACGTGATCTGAAATAAATCACGGTTCTGATCATGCCCATTCGTGTGATAATGATACTGGGAATATGCAGGTTTTTCTGTGGTTCCTTGCCGAACCAGAAATTAAAAATCAGGATGTTATGCGTTCGAGGTACAATTGGGGTTAAAAATGAAATTGCAGGGGACTCTCCTTATTGAGACCGGTTCCAAATTTATCAAATCTGTATTTCCACCCCGATATTTGATTTACCTTTGTTTCGTAATTCTACGAAATACAAAATATCATGGTGACTAAAAAGAAATATTATACGGGACCCCAGAAGAAAATGGCCCGGTATGCTAAAGCCATTGCGCATCCGGCAAGGGTGTACATCCTGGACTTCCTTGCCGATAACATTGACAAGTGCTGTTACAGCGGAGACATGGCTGAAGATATCCCCATTGCGCGATCCACCCTTTCGGAACATCTGAAAGCATTGAAAGAGGCAGGACTTATCCAGGGGGAGATCAATCCACCATATATCAAGTATTGTATCAACAAGGAAAACTGGGAAGAGGCCAGGGAGATGTTTGAGGGGTTTTTCAGAAAGTGATTTGATGATGTGCTGATGTGCTGATGTGGTGATGCGATGATGTAGTGATGGGCTGAATTGTTGGTGGAAAATAAGGTGATAAAGAAATCGTAAATTTGAAATAGTAAGTCGTAAATAAAATGATGGAAATCAAAATTTTAGGACCGGGTTGTGCCAAATGCAAGACCCTTGATAAACTCACCCGTGAAGTGGTTGAGAAAAATGGGATCAAAGCCAGCATAACCAAGGTTGAAGACATCATGGAGATCATGAAATATGGCGTAATGTCAACCCCTGCCCTGGTCATAGATGAAAAGGTGGTTTTGAAGGGTCGCGTACCTTCTTCTGATGAATTAAAGCAATTGTTAACAAAATAATTTCAGTTTATGAAAAAGCACATCTTGTTTTTATTGGCAATGGTTATGACTTCCGCCATGTTCGCCGGAACCCCGGTTTCGGCGACGAAGATTGAAGTATATTATTTTCACTTTACCCGCAGGTGCATGACCTGCCAGAACGTGGAGAAGGTATCTAAAAATGCAGTGGAAACGCTGTATCCTGAGAAAGTCAGAGGCGGCCAGGTATCATTTCAAAGCATTAACCTCGATGAGAAAACCGGAGAAGCCATTGGTGCAAAATATAAAATTGAAGGACAGACACTGATCGTGATTGCAGGAGATAAGAGGGTCGATCTGACGGACAAAGGGTTCTTATACGCCAATGATAGTCCGGACAAACTAAAGGCTGAGATTAAAAAGGCGGTGGACGGATTTCTGAAATAGCGAAATAGCGATATAGCGAAAATTTGAATTTATGCAGTGGTTACAGGCAATATTAGAAAATTCACAGTATGCAGCGGTAACGGCTTTTATCCTTGGATTGATGACTGCTATCAGTCCATGCCCATTGGCAACCAATATTTCTGCAATCGGCTTCATCAGTCGCGATATTGAGAACCGCAGAAGGGTTTTTATCAAAGGGCTGGTTTACACCCTGGGTCGGGCAATTTCTTATACTGGTTTGGGGATAATCCTGTTTTTTGGTGCCAGTAAAATGCACGTTACCATGCTCTTCCAGGGATGGGGAGAGAAATTGTTGGGGCCATTGCTGATCATCATAGGCCTGTTAATGCTCGACTTCATTAAAATTAAATTTCCCGGGTTTTCAGGCCTGACTGAAAAAATGGGTGAACACAGTAAACGAAGTTATTGGGGAACTTTATTTCTGGGAATGGTTTTCGCCATGGCCTTTTGCCCCTATAGCGGAGTGCTGTATTTCGCCATGCTGATCCCTATGACCATAACGAGTATCAGCGGGTTGTACCTGCCTGTCGTTTTTGCCATTGCGACCGGTTTACCGGTAATCATCTTTGCATGGTTGCTTGCGTATGCGGTTGGAAACGTAGGTAAACTTTATAACCAGATCAAGACCTTCGAACTCTGGTTTCGCAGGGTGGTAGCAGTTTTGTTTATCCTGGTGGGCGCCTGGTATATTGTTGTATTTTTCGTATAACCATGGGTGTACTGTTCGAAAATACTGGATTTTTAAGCTGTGGCGTGTATAACCTCACGCCAAAACAGGCATATGTTGCCTGTCAGAAGGGTGCTGTTATTATCGATGTCAGGGAGGAAGAACTGAGCCGGTTTAAGATGTTCGGTGTTCCAGAGGTGATCTATTGTCCTTTCAGTATGCTCGGGGAGACCTTTGAACATCTGCCAAAGGATAAACCCATGGTATTTGCTGATGCTGCCGGGTTGCATAGCAAGGAGGCAGTCTTACTACTTATGGAAAAAGGGCTAGTCAGCAGCATAGCAAACCTTGCCGGCGGACTGGTAGAGTGGGAGCGGGACGAATTGCCTCTTGTTATTGATACAAGCGAGAAGTTGTCGGGCTCATGCATGTGTCAACTCAGACCGCGAAACAAAAAGAGTTGAGTGTTTATGAAATCATACAAATGGCTTTTGCCAATAGTTCTTATAGGAGTCTGGATACTGGTTTATTTCAACCTGCAACTTGTCACCAACTGGTTGATCGATGATATTTTAAAATTACCCCAGGGAAAACATCTCACAGATGCCCTGCGATTCTTCATTTTTGAAGTGCCAAAAGTACTCATGCTCCTGGTACTTATTATTTTCGTTGTAGGTATTATCAGAAGTTTTTTTACCGCCGAACGGACAAGGAAAGCGCTGGAAGGAAGATCGCTGTTTGCCGGGAATGTTATGGCTTCCATGTTGGGGATTGTCACCCCATTTTGTTCATGTTCTGCAATCCCGTTGTTTCTTGGTTTTGTTGAATCAGGCATCCCGCTCGGGGTCACGTTTTCATTCCTGATTGCTGCCCCGATGATCAATGAAGTGGCCGTCATCCTGCTTTTCGGATTATTCGGCTGGAAAGTGGCTATTATCTATGTCGTTACCGGCCTTGTCATTGCCATCACCGCAGGATGGGTGATAGGTAAACTCAAAATGGAAAAATATGTTGAAAGCTGGGTTTACGAAATTAAATCTGGTCATGGGGACGGTGAGGAAGAAAAAATCCGGTTCAATGACAGATTAAAGGCCGGTTACACTGCGGTGAAAGAAATAGTAGGAAAGGTCTGGATTTACATTATCCTGGGAATTGCTGTCGGGGCCGCCGCACATGGTTATGTCCCTGAGAATTTCATGGCGAACCTGATGGGTAAATCGACCTGGTACTCTGTTCCCCTGTCCATTCTTATCGGTGTACCTCTTTACTCCAATGCTGCAGGGATCATCCCCATTGTCAGTGTGCTGATTGAAAAGGGCGTACCGTTGGGCACGGCCCTGGCTTTCATGATGTCGGTAATCGGCTTGTCCCTGCCGGAAATGATCATACTGCGAAAAGTACTCAAAATGAGGCTGATCTTCACATTTGTAGGGGTTGTTTCTCTTGGGATCGTAATCGTAGGGTATATTTTTAACATGATTTATTAACGTCCCTGTCCTCTGCGGTACTGTTTCATCATCCCTTTACCGTTGCCCATCCCTTTGCAATTTCCCTGGCAACTATATAACTCATAATATAATGCTGAAAGACGCTTACACTGATCCGGATTGCTGATCTCTTTCAATGACAGATACTGGCGTATCGAAGCCTTTTGCATTTGTTTCTGCAGCAGGGAAATGTTTTCGGTGTAATTATCAAGCAAATTTGAATCAGGACTGGTTTTGGCAAGTTCCTCAAGGAGTAGGGAGCGATAATTTCGGATACTGTCAGTTAATGGCCCGGTAGATTTCCTGTACTCCGACATAATAACTTCGACTTTTTCAGCCTGAACTGAAGACAGGGATAATTCCTCCTTAAATGCCATTCCGGAGTTCTTACACTGCTTCTGGTCTGTAGCAGCCGGCTTGTGGTTGTAAAGGACCAGGAAGGTGATCAAGGCGGTCAGATTGATTATGACCAGGAAGATCAGTATCCAGAAAATAAACCTGTTTTTTATGAAAAAGTTCATGGTATTGATGTTAATGATTGTTGAACGCAGTTTGATCTTCATCCATGAAATCTTTAATAAACATATCAGATTTCATGGCATTGATATTATTCACATGAGTTGGATTCAAAGAATATTTTGTATCGAATCTTTTCCCAAGTGATAAACCAATAAGGATGGCCGCCAGGAGCAGGAATGATATCATGATTGGTTGCAGGATCCTTTGCAATCCGACACTTGGGGCATTGCGGGTACGGTCAAGGTCTGATGCGATTCGCTGTAGTGTGCGGGTTTGGAAGAAATCTTTTACTTCAACAGATCTCTTATGGTCGATCAGGGAGGCGACCGATTGAAAATCGGAAACGATCAGGGAACATTCTTCACACAGGAGCAAATGATCTTCAAATTCTTTCAGATCATTGCCGGAAAGAAGTTTTTCCTGGTGGTTAAATATATTATTGCGGACAAACAAACAGTCCTTGTTACTTTTTGGCTTTTGCATATTCCGAAAAATAAATGACCAATTTATGTTGAAGGTTTATTTTCGCCCTGTGAATCAGAGATTCGACAGATGAAAGCGAGAGATTCATGATTTCTGCAATTTCTTTATAGGCGAGTTCATCATATTTGCTTAAAATGAACGCTATTCGCTGGTTTTCAGGGAGGGATCCGATTGCATTTTCTATGACTGCTCTTTTCTCATTCTCTTCGTTTGCAGTATCGGTTACCGAAGGTTCGTGCAGGAATTTTTTGCCACCTTCATTTGAAATCTGCATGAAAGTGCCGATCTGGTGTAAAAAATTCCTTCGTTTTTGTTTCCTCAGGTGGTCAAGCGACCGGTTCACAGTAATCCTGTAAATCCAGGTATACAGTGAAGACTTTTTGCTGTAGCGTTTTATTGAGTTTATTATTTCAAGAAAAACCTCCTGGGATATATCCTCTGCATCATCCATGTTTGATACAAAATAGTATGCAGTTTTAATGACATTTTTCTGATAGGTGTTTACAAGATATTGAATAGCATCTTTAGTTTGAATGATTAGTCCATCAACCAGTTCCTGTTCATTCATTCTTTACGCGTTTAAAGTATTGAATGGAATCCGGAATATTCCTGAAAATTAGAAATATTCCGGATTCCATTTATGCTTTCTAATTACTGTTTCTTTTCGTTGGGTTTTTGTGGTTCATGAGCAGGTGTGCCCTGGTGTCCGCAACCATTCCGGTGCTGCTGTCCGCAACCGCCGGCACCGCAATTTCCCTTTCCCTGACCTTTTTGACCGCAACCCATACCACATCCGTTGGGATTGCCTTTTCCCTGGCAGGATGCCTTTTTATCACAAATCCCGTCTCCATTTTTATCGACAAAGTTTGTGCATTTCCCGTTTTGCATCTTTCCCTGGTGGTTGTCGCAAACTCCATCATGGTTGTTGTCAACAAACTTTCCCGGTGCAGGAGCATTCATGGTTTGTGACGCAGTGGCATCCTTTTCCGTTTTGTTAGCCGGTACCTTCTGCGAGTAGGCCTGAGAAAAAATTAATGAAATGAATGCCATTACCAGGGTGATTCTTTTTAAAGTCTTCATAGTTCTGATTTTAAGTTGTGAAACAAATGGTTTTATCAGTTAGACGAACCGAATGGTGAAAACTTGCGCACAATCAATATAATATTTTACAACCTCACTGAACAGGTTGCCTGGATGGAATACATTGTATCTTCAGTATTTCCGAAATGAAACAATTTAACCTCGCCTCCCAAAAGCAAATGCTTATTCAAAGGATATATATATGCGCCGGAAAGTTCAAAATTTGAAAGAGAGAGCGTTTCCGTAACAATTTTTTGACCTCCCCCTGCAATTTTATTGGTTATTAAGGCTATACCGGTCCCAATGCCAACATTTATATTGTCAATGATCCGCATCCTTATCAAAAACAGTAGAGGGATGACAGAGCGGTCAACCTGACCGATGGTGTTGTCCGTCAACTGCCCCTTTGCCCTGAAAAGTTTATAATACCCGGATTCAAGTCCCAGACTCAGACGATGTTCCGGTTCCCAGAAAAATTTCGCAGAAACTCCTGCAAAATCTTTTTGGAGATTCTGTCCACCCATCTCCAGGTTGTTGATGTAATGGGTCCAACCTGCGCCAATGGTCAATGTATAGTGATTAACATGTACCTTGACACTGTCATTTTTCTGCGAAAATACCACTGCGGAAAGGAAAACCAGGACTATGGTCATGGCTGCTCTTAATTGTCCCATATTATTACTCCTGTATATAATGATGATAAGCGACTACATAAGGGAAATTGGTAACGAGCCCGTCAAAAAGTCCCTGGTCAATGTAGCTACGGATCCAGTTCGGACTATCGATGGTCCAGCATACCGCTAAACGTCCTTCATTATGCATCTGCTGAACAAGGTCGTTTTGAACACCTAGTGTCCATTTGGGAGCCCATACGCTTGAATTCACCTGCCTGACATCATCAACTGTAAGTTCACATAAGGAAGGAACATGCTGGTAGTCAGGATAGGCCATCAAAGCATTGAAGACATCCGTGTCGGGAATTCCCATCATGATGATAATATCCCTGCCTTTATCCTTTGCATGCCGGATTGCACGCTGTTGTATGGGGATGACCACCGGTAAGGCATTGGCGCTTTTCATGTCCATATAGACGAAGCGCAATTCTGTGCTGTCAATGGCAAAAGTCAGAACCTCCTCAAGTGAAGGAATACGCTCCCCATGGATCAACCTTACAAAAGACGACAACTGGGTCCAGGTATACGCGCTTACATCACCGGCCAATAGTCCTTTTTGAGTGAGCCGCGTATTGATATCCGCATCATGATATATGAAGGCAACCCCATCGCTGCTAATCCTTGGATCTACCTCGATTCCGGTAGTTCCCAGTCTTTCAGTAAATTTAACCATGGCGATGCTGTTTTCCGAAACAGGAAGCCGGTCGGAATTACGACCTCCTGCGCGATGTCCAAGAATATAAAAGTTACTTTCTCTGACCTTGTTTGAAAACGGACGCAAATACTGCAGTGTCATTGATTGGTTGGGGGCAGCATTATCTGTTCCATAGGCACCTCTTAGGATAATGTGTGCTGCAGGTTTACCTTCCAACAGGTCATTTCCACCTTCTGACCCGGAGATGTACATGTTGCATAAACCTGTCGCATCACTGTAACCATCCCTCCAATAGCCCTGGATGAATATCACCGAATCAAGGTAACCTGCATTCATAATAAAATGCTTACCGTTTTTACAAGTAAACAGGATACCGGAATGGTTCCATTTTACAACCATTGTATCACCAAAAATTGTCGTATTGGCAGTTACCAGGTAAACACCCTCCATCAGGGGTTTTGATGATGCCGGTATCGGATGGGTTTCCTTAAGGAAGGAATTGATCCCGGAAGTCGGGACGGGTACCAGGGATTCTTTGTTGCAGCCAAGGATGAGCAACAGCAAACCGATCACAAAAAATTTTCTGATTTTCATAATATCCAGCTGATATAAAGTTCGGGGATGTGATAAAACCGGTTAAAT
>JBAXOB010000033.1:0-55148 GCA_037133475.1 Bacteroidota bacterium | reverse complement strand
GAATGCAGGAATGCGGGAATGCAGGAATGCGGGAATGCAGGAATGCGGGAATGCAAACAATGCAAATTTTTTAGATAATGCAGGCGAAACATTTAAGGGAGGAGAGTGGGGTTGACAGCCTGGGTTGAAGGGTTTATTAACAGGTTCAGTTTTTAATTTTTAAATCATTAAAATTATTATGAATACGCAGAATGACTTTTTACCGATCAACGGTACCGATTATGTTGAGTTTTATGTCGGCAATGCCAAACAGGCTGCCCATTATTATCAAACCGCCTTCGGATTTCAGCCGCTGGCCTATGCCGGGCTTGAGACCGGGCTGAAAGACCGTACCTCCTATGTGCTCCGGCAGGAGAAGATCACCTTTGTCCTTACCACGGCGCTGATCCCCGATTCCCCCGTCGCCGACCATTGCAAACTGCATGGCGACGGCGTCAAGGTGATCGCCCTGTGGGTGGATGACGCCCGTAAATCGTTCGAAGAGACTACCCGCCGCGGGGCAAAACCCTGGCTTCAGCCCGTCGTAGAAAAAGACGACCAGGGCGAAGTGGTATTGTCGGGGATTCACACCTACGGTGAAACGGTCCATCTTTTCGTTGAACGCAGCAAGTACAAAGGCGTTTTCCTGCCGGGTTTCGTGAAATGGGAACCACACTACCGTCCCGCAACTGTTGGGCTGCGGTATGTGGATCATATGGTGGGTAACGTCAACTGGGGCGAGATGGATACATGGGCCAAGTTTTACCATGATGTCATGGGATTCAACCAGCTTATCTCGTTCGATGATACCGATATCTCAACGGAATACACCGCACTGATGAGCAAGGTGATGGCCAGCAGCAACCTATATATCAAATTCCCCCTGAATGAGCCGGCTCACGGGAAAAAGAAGTCGCAAATCGAGGAATATGTTGACTTTTACAAGGGAGGCGGGGTGCAGCATGTAGCCATGGCGACCGACAACATCCTCGAAACGGTGGCAACACTGAAAAGCCGTGGGGTGGAGTTCCTAAGGGTGCCTGATGTTTATTATGATACGCTGATCCAGCGGGTAGGCAATATTGCCGAAACCATCCAGCCCCTGCGGGAACTGGGAATCCTGGTCGACCGCGATGAGGACGGCTACCTGCTCCAGATCTTCACCAAACCTGTAGAAGACAGGCCTACGGTGTTTTATGAGATCATCCAGCGCAAAGGAGCCAAATCATTCGGAAAAGGCAACTTCAAGGCGCTCTTTGAATCGATTGAACTGGAACAGGAGAAAAGGGGGACGCTTTAAAATTGAATATGGAATATCGAATATTGAATGTCGAATATTGAATGTCGAATACTGAATGTCGAATATTGAAGATTGAATTGTTTGGAATAAGAAAATATAAATGAGATGGATTTGTTGATGAAGTCGTGGATTGAGGTGGGCGGCGAAAGTGATTTTCCCATTCAGAATATCCCTTTCGGGATTTTCAGGACGAAGGGCGGAGCTGCCCGGGCAGCAACGCGTATCGGGGACCGGGTCGTAGACCTGCATGCCCTGGCGCTCGATGGATTTCTTGACGGGTTGGGCCTTCCCCCGGGCATTTTTAACCACGAGTCCCTGAATCAGTTCATTGCCCTGGGAAAACAGGTGACCCGGCCCGTTCGTGAACGGATCGCCGAAATCTTCAGCGAGGGGAACCCTGAACTGCGCAACCAACCTGAAAAGCACCCGTTCATCCTCTTCCCGGTGACGGAAGCGGAGATGCTGATGCCGGTCCATGTTGGGGATTATACCGATTTCTATTCCAGTATCGAACATGCCACCAATGTGGGGATCATGTTCCGCGATCCGGCCAATGCCCTTTTCCCGAACTGGAAACACCTGCCGGTAGGCTATCACGGCAGGAGCTCCTCGATTGTGGTGTCAGGGACCGATATCCACAGGCCGAAGGGACAGACCAAAGCCGACACGGCCGAATTTCCTGAGTTCGGACCATCCCAGCAGGTTGACTTTGAGCTTGAACTGGCCTTTATCACCGGGAAAAAGAGTGCACTCGGGGATTCTGTGACGACAGATGAGGCAGAGGATTATATTTTCGGGATGGTCATCTTCAACGACCTTTCGGCGAGGGATATCCAGCGGTGGGAATATGTGCCGCTGGGACCGTTTCTTGCCAAGAATTTCGGCTCGGTGGTCTCGCCCTGGATTGTGACCCTCGAGGCGCTGGAACCCTTCCGGGTTGCCGGGCCGGTGCAGGTACCGGCCGTATTGCCCTACCTGCAATCGGCGGGGGATCATAATTTTGATGTGCAGCTGGATGTGCTGATCCAACCTGAAAATCAGCCGGAACAGCGTGTTTGCCATTCAAACTACAAATTCATGTACTGGAACCTTGCCCAGCAGCTGGCCCATCAGACGGTAAACGGTTGTAATATCAATGTGGGGGATATGTATGGTTCAGGCACGATCAGCGGACCAACGCCTGATGCCCTTGGTTCGATGCTCGAGATCGCCTGGAAGGGAACACGGCCTGTGAAGATGGCCGACGGCAGTGAACGGAAATTCATCCATGACAACGATTCCATCATCATGCGGGGCTATTGCCTGAAAGAAAATCTGAGGATCGGGTTTGGTGAAGCGGTGACAAAAATATTGCCGGCGAAACCCTGATTCCATGGAACCCACTGCCGACAAACGCGATGGCCACACAGCTGACGGTCAATGCCCCACCTGCGACCCTCGCCCTGGCAGGCACAATGACCCCGCTCCTGATCCTCGCCATAGCATTCACAATGACCCCACCCCTGACCCTCCCCTTCAGGGAGAGGGAGAAAGGTAAATCAGAAAACAGACATGAACGTATCGTTTGAATGGGGATTAAAAAAAAAATTATGGATAATTCTTTGAAGCCTTTTCTGCAGTTTGATCCCGGGGATATTTCAATTCCCAAATTTCATCATCTGATGCTGGGAGCGATTGCCCCCCGTCCGATTGCCTTTGCCAGCACCATCGACAGGGAAGGCAGGCCGAACCTTTCGCCGTTCAGCTTTTTCAACGCCTTCGGGGCCAACCCGCCGGTGGTGGTATTTTCCCCGTCGCGGCGTGGCAAGGATGGCAGCACCAAGGATACCTATGAAAATATCAAAGAGGTGCCCGAGGTGGTGATCAATGCCGTTACATACGCGATGGTGCAGCAGGTGAGCGATTCAAGCGTCGAGTTCCCCAGGGGGGTCAACGAATTCGAGATGGTGGGCTTCACCATGGAGCCCTCCGACCTGGTAAGACCCTTCAGGGTGAAGGAGTCGCCGGTGCAGTTTGAATGCAAAGTGCTCCAGGTGATTGAAACGGGAACTGGAAATGCCGCCGGGAACCTGGTGATCTGCGAAGTGCTGCGCATCCATGTAAGTCCCGATATCCTGGATGAGCAGGGGAGGATCGACCCGGACAAGATCGACCTGGTGGGTCGCATGGGAGGCAACTACTATGTGCGCGCCTCCGGGGCTGCCCTCTTCGAAGTTGCCAAGCCTGAATAACCGTTTGAAAAGAAATAATGTCGCTTCGCCTTAAATAGTGTGCCATATCAAAAAGCAGTAACGAAGTTATGGAAATGAACGAAATCCTCGATAACCTTCCCAGGCACCTGATGAGCCTGGTGATTGACCAGCCCTATAATGATTATTCACCCCAGGACCAGGCCTTATGGCGCTATGTGATGCGACAGAATGTACGGTACCTTGGAAAGGTTGCCCATAGCGCCTATCTCGAAGGTTTGCAGAAGACCGGGATCAGCCTTGAAACCATCCCGACGATGGATGGCATGAACCGTATCCTTCGGCAGATCGGCTGGGCGGCCGTGGCGGTCGACGGCTTTGTCCCTCCCTCGGCCTTCATGGCTTTCCAGGCATACAAGGTGCTGGTCATTGCGGCCGATATCCGGCCCATCAACCAGATCGGCTATACCCCTGCGCCTGATATCATCCATGAGGCGGCAGGCCATGCCCCGATCATTGCCGATCCGGAATATGCCGATTTCCTGCGCCGGTTCGGAGAAATAGGGGCGAAGGCATTTTTGTCGCCCCAGGACTATGCCCTGTACGAGGCGATCCGCCACTTGTCGATTATCAAGGCCGACCCCTATTCCCCCGAAGATGCCATCCTCCAGGCTGAACAACAGCTAAATGAGATCTCCCGGAATATGGGCGACCCTTCGGAGCTGGCACGTATCAGGAACCTCCATTGGTGGACGGTGGAATACGGGCTGATTGGGGATCTGGATAACCCGAAGATCTACGGGGCGGGATTATTGTCGTCGATTGAGGAAAGCTACCTGTGCCTGCAACCTTCCGTGAAAAAAATCACCCTCACCATCGATGCGGCCAACTACAATTATGATATTACAGAACCGCAGCCGCAACTTTTCGTCACCCCCGATTTTGAGACCCTGAACCGGGTACTCGATGAGTTCACCGAAACGCTGGCCATTCGCAGGGGAGGCCTTTACGGACTCAGGCAGGCGATCCGCTCGGCCAATACGGCGACCTGCGTGTTCAGCTCGGGCCTGGAGGTGTCGGGTACCTTTACGGAGGTGATGGAACGAAACGGAGTTCCGGTCTATCTTAAAACAACCGGCCCTTCAAACCTTAATTTTGGCGGGAAGGAATTGCCCGGGCATGACCGGCAGTACCACGCCCATGGTTTTGGTTCCCCGGTGGGCAGGGTGAAGAACCTTTCGGTAGCATTGGAAGATTTCTCGGAAGAGGAGCTTGACCAGGTCGGGCTGACGGCAGGGGAGACTGTAAACCTTGAATTTGAATCGGGAGTCAATGTCAGCGGCACCTTGCAGCATATCCTCATTTGCGATGGACATGCCGTGGTCATAAGCTTTACAGGCTGCCTGGTGACCCTGGAGGGACAGGTACTCTTCGACCCATCCTGGGGAACCTATGATATGGCGGTCGGAAAACGGATCGTTTCGGTATTTTCGGGTCCCGCCGACCCGGATGCATTCGGGTTGACCTACCCGGCACCGGTTGAAAAAACCCATAAGATCCAGCATGGTGAAGAGGCAAGGAAACTGCATTCCCTATACCAACAGGTACGCGACATCCGTGAGGAGAACTGCTCCTTTGCCCTGTTACCCTCCATCTGGCTGGAGTTGAAGAACCACCACCCCGGCGACTGGCTTTGTGCCCTTGAAATTCTTGAATTGCTGAAGGCTAAGCATATTGAAGATGGGATGACACAGGAAATCACCCGATTTCTGCTTGAAAAGAGAACAGAGGGAAAATCAATGGCAAAGCTTATTGATGATGGTTTTTCATGTCTTGTTTATCCTGTTTCCTGAGCCGCAGGATACCCCGGATCAGGATGGTCATGGTGATGGTGGTGATGCCGAGCACGAAGTATTCGATGTTGTTGATGGAGGCAGGAATTTTTCTTCCTACAAAATATCCGAGGGGTATCAGCGATCCTGCCCAGAGCAGGGCCCCCGCCACGTTGAAAATACTGAACTTCCAGAGTTCAAGGTTGATGGCCCCGGCCAGGATCGGGACAAAGGTCCGCACCACCGGGATAAACCTTCCGCCGATAATGGCCACACCCCCGTATTTTTCATAATAGGCATGCGTCTTTTCAAGATGCCGCTGTTTGAAGAAGAGGGTATCCTTCTTAAGAAACAACCGCTGGCCCAGTAGTTTGCCGGTATAGAAGCCCAGGATGTTTCCTGCAAAGGCAGCCAGGGCTACGCTGAACACCAACAACCATACATTTACCAGCAGGTTGCTGCCGCACAACAGGCCGGCTGTGAAAAGGAGGGCATCGCCGGGGAAGATAAATCCGATTACCACGCCTGTTTCGGCAAATATCACGATTAACAGGAGGGCCAGGCCACCGTACTGAATCAGTTTTTCTGAGTTAAAAAGGATCTCAAAAAACGCCTTAACATGTTCTATCACGGTGCGATCACTTTTTGGTGATCTCTTCGTAGATCCGCATGATTTCGTCACGGTACTTTTCCGGGGCCTCCACATATCCCCAGCCATTTTCCATCTCCACAATACCACCAAGGGCACTGTCGTCGGAGGTGACAATGCCATGCGGGATCTTCCGGTCAGTCAGGACTTCTTCCAGTAAACCGGCTTCAAACTCATTGTTTAAAACCAGGATTTTTTCATAGGTTTCCATAGTGGATTATTTTTCATCTAAGGTACGACACTTTCTGAAAAAGCGTACCAGGATGAAATATTAAGCCCTGATTTTCCGGAGCCGGGAAATGCCGGCCACGAGCAGATAGATAAGGGACATAAAGATGGTGCCGCTGATCAGTCCGGGGTTGAGGGTAACCAGGTGTTTCAGGCTGGTAAACAGCAGCATGAAAAGACTTTGAAAGCCGTGCACAAGCGGGTTGAAAATCGCAGGAAAGGCATGAAGGATAACCGAAAAGATGTCGAGGGATGCAAACAATTGGTGAAGCGTTTCCATGGGTGAAATATTTTCTCCAAAATTAACTGCAAGGGGGCTCGAGGGAAATATCTTTTCTATGAACTGCCGGAAAAAGGGGGTTGAATGGCGGCGGCAGGGGGCTGAACCGGCAGGCAGCAATCCCGAAACTTCCGGTTGCGTGGGTTGCGCGAATCCAATTATATTTGCATCACATAACAGCAAACCAAACACCCATGGTACAAGCAACCCGTATTTTCATCCTCGCCCTGGCTATTGCAGGCATCCCCGCCCTGAACATGTTTGCCCAGGAGGCCAATTCGCTTCCCCGGCCGAAAAACATCATCATCATGATTGCAGGCGGGGCCGGGTATAATCATATCAAGGCGGCGGAATATTACCAGGGAATGAAGGCGCAGGTTTACCAGCAGTTCCCTGTTCATTTGGCCATGGCACATTATCCTGCCAAAGCAGGGGAATATGAGGCAAACAACCCGGCATCAAACAACTATGCCACCGGTTACAATACTGTGCTTGCCTGGAAAGATACCGCTTACCTGAAAAAGAATTTTACCGAGTCGGCGGCGGCCGCCACGGCGATGGCTACCGGGTTCAAGACCTATAACAATGCCATCGGGATGTCGGTTGACCATGATACCCTTGTAAACCTAGTCGAGTGGGCCAAGTCAATGGGCAAATCGGCCGGTGTGGTCACCACGGTCGAATTCAGCAATGCCACCCCTGCCGCTTTCGTGGCGCACAATGTCACCCGGACCCATTATTCGCAGATTGCCTATGAAATGCTGCTTGACAGCCGTTGCGATGTGATCATGGGATGTGGCAGCCCTTCCTGCGATGATGATGGCAACCAGCTGGTTTCGCCATGGAAGGATGCCCGTTATGTGGGCGACAGCTCCTTCTGGCAGCAGCTCGTCAAAGGCAGCGGGAAACAAACCCGTTTCCGGGTCAATGGCATCACGAAAACGGTGGCCGACATTGATGGCGACGGCAAGCCCGACGCCTGGACTGTGGTGAGGAGCCTGGGCGATTTCCGTGCCCTGCTCACGGGGAAGCCTCCCAAAAGGGTTTTGGGTTGCCCGGAGGTCTACTCCACCCTTCAGCAGGCCAGGACAAGGAAGGCAGGCGAAACAGGGGATTCGCAGCCCTTTTTTACCCCGTTGAACAAAACGGTTCCCGGATTGCCGGAAATGGCCGGCGGGGCGCTCAATGTCCTTGGCGCCAACCCGAATGGTTTTTTTGTGATGATCGAGGGTGGCGCTACCGATTGGGCATCGCTTGCAAATCAAAAGGGCAGGTTTGTGGAAGAGATGAAGGATTTTACGGAGGCAATTGCCGCCGTGATCGAATGGGTCGAACATCACAGCAACTGGAATGAAACCCTGATGATTGTCACCAGTGATCATGAAACCGGCCTACTGTGGGGAGATGCACCCTTATCACCCCTGATGGATATGGGAAAAGGGAAACTTCCCTTCATGAATTTTTATTCAAAAGAGCCTACAAACTCGCTGGTCCCGTTTTACGCAAGGGGGGCCGGCAGCGAGCTTTTTCGCAATTTTGCCGATGAGCGCGACACCATTCGGGGCCCATATATCCAGAATTCCGAGATCGCCCAGGGAATCCATATGATGTGGGTGAAGTGATGTGAAGCGCTATGTTTTGCCGGGTTCGCCTCTCAGTTCCCCGGCCTTTTGGGTGAGTTGCCGGAGTAGCAGTGGAATATTGTTCCGAAGGTATTTCAACAGGCCAGGGAGTTCGCCAAGGTTCTGGTTTGTTTGTGCGTAGTCGTGGATAAGCCTGATATTATTGCGCAGCTGGCTGTTAGCAAGTAGTTCAAGGCTCGATTTGATTTTATGGGCAGCACTGGCAACCTCCGCCATATTGTTTTTTTCAAAAGCAGCGAATAGCGCTTCGGCATACTCCGGGGTAAGTTCAATGAATTTCTCAATGATATCGAGGATCTCTGCCTTGTCGTCGCCAAAAAGACCGTTGAGACTCTCGAGGTCGTACCAGGGGTCCAGCCCGGTAGCTTCGGGAATCCCTGCCAGGGAGGGGGCATCTGGTTCGGTGATGTAGCGGGGCGTAATGTTAAATGCTGAAAGGAGCTGGCTGAAGAGGGTCTCTTCATCAAAGGGTTTGGTAATATACCCGTTCATGCCTGCCTCGATCGATTTTTCAATGGCATCCTTAGTGGCAAAAGCGGTTAAGGCGATGATCTGGGTGGAAATGGCCATCTCGTTGCGGATGAAGCGGGTGGCGGTACATCCGTCCATCACCGGCATCTGCATGTCCATCAGGACCAGGTCGTAATTTTTCACGGTTAGTTTCTCGATGGCCTCTTTGCCATTGGCGGCCATATCGGTTTGTATATTCCATTTGGTAAGGATGGAATGTGCGATGAACTGGTTGAACTCATTGTCCTCAACAACCAGTATCTTTTTGCCTTTCAGCGCCTCCTGGTCGATATAGATTTTACGGTTGGCCTCGCGCAGGATGGCAACATCGGTGGTGTCATATTCCAGGGTGAAAAAGAACCGGCTTCCGATCCCTTTTTCGCTTTCCACATGGAGTTCACCCCCCATGAGTCCGACCAGCTGCCGGCTGATGGCCAGGCCGAGCCCGGTTCCGCCATAGATCCGGGTGACGCTTTCATCCTCCTGCTTGAATTTTTCAAAGATATTTTTCAGATTTTCTTCGCTGATGCCGATCCCCGTGTCGCTGACCACGAATTTAAAGGCAGCCCTGCCGGCAGATTCGCTGACCAGGGTGCAGGCAATGTCAACCCCCCCGCTGGAGGTGAATTTAATGGCGTTGTTCACCAGGTTTGTCAGGATCTGCTGGAGCCTGATGGGATCGCCGATAACAGCCTTCTGAAAAGGCTTGTCAATGCCGGCGTTGAGGGTGATGGACTTTTCCTCGGCGGCATGCGAGAGGAAGGAGTAAACCCTTGCAAGGACATCGTCCAGGGTAAAGGGGATGGCTTCGAGTTCGACCCGTCCGGCTTCGATCTTCGAAAAGTCGAGTATTTCGTTGATAATCCCGAGCAGGTTCTCCCCTGAAATCAGCAATTTTTCGTTCAGCTGCTGCTGTTGATTGTTCAGGGGCGTATCCTGCATAAGCCGCGACAAGCCGATCACTGCATTGAGCGGGGTGCGGATCTCATGGCTCATGTTGGCCAGGAATGTACTCTTGGCCAGGTTGGCAGAACGGGCTTCTTCCGTGGCTTTCCGCAGGTCGTTTTCAATCTGCACCCTGCCGGTGATGTCCCTGTATTGCCATAGGTTTCCCAGGAAACGACCCTCCAGGAAGATCGGGATATAATCGCGTTCAAAGATCCTTCCGTCAACCAGTTCCAGCTCCTCCCCGGTGACGGAAAGTTTCTCCCTGAGGATGACCTCAATGCGGCTAACGAACAGCCCGGGATCGGCGAACATTCCTTTGGATTGTTCCGCAGAATCGGAGCAGTCGGAACCAAAGAGCAATTCCGGTTCGACGGGGATGCCGAACATGTTACAGAAGGTTTTATTGACCAGGGCGATCCTGCGGTCCTGGTCTTCGACCAGGATGCCGGCTTGCAGGTTTTTGATGAGGGTTTCGAGCCTGATGGTAATGGCTGCCATACGGTCATGCGCCTCTTTCTGACCGGCGTTGTTCAGGATTGCGGCATAGATGCCGCCGGCTATGTTGCAGATAAAGGTGAGGATGATCTTATTTTCTTCTGTAAACCGGTTTGGTCTCGCACTGACGATGCCAAAGGCGCCGACAGGCTGAAGCCCGTTCAGAACGGGAACATAAAGCCTCGACCTGACAATGAAACTTCGTTTGGAGGTGATGGTAAGATGGGCGGGGTCATTTTCGGTGTCAGGGATGTCAATGGGCTGGCCTGTTCTGAATACGTGTCCGGGATGACGATCCATAGCGGTCAGCTCTGCATTCTTACGTTCTTCGTCGGTAAAGCCTTTGGCAACCAGTAGTTTGAGTCTTTTTTCTTTAAAATCATAAAGATATAGTCCGGAGGATTCAATATCCAGCAGATCATCCAGTACCTCACTGACGTCAGCAGCGAGTTCTTCAATCGTGGTGACTTTGCCGTAGCACATTGCAAAGCGGTTCAACCGGCTGAGGACCTCTGTCTGATTTTTAATTTTTGTCATAACCTCCTGTTATAAAATTGACTCCAGCGCTGCCATTGCACATTCCTGGTCTTTGACATAGTGTCCGCCGCTGATGCCGATGGCGCCGATGATCCGGTTTTCAGAAAAGACGGGAATGCCCCCGCCCATCAGCATAAAGTCGGTAAAATCATGTGCCCCTTCCCGCAGGATGGGATCCTGGCTGATGAATTTAAACCAGGATTCGCCGGTTGGCAAACCGAATCCCACGGCGGTAACAGCTTTTTTCCTGAAGGCATCCACCGCGATAAGCGGGGCATGGTCCATCCGCAGGAAGAGTTTGGTAATGCCGCTTTCATCGACAATCGTAACGGCGATGGACATACCCAACTCCCCGGCCTTGGCGATGGCCGCTGCCGCCATGCGTTCAGCATCCTTCAGGCTTAACGATCTTTTAATAAAATCTTCCATAGTGGCTTTGACATTATGTAAATGCGCTATTTACCAAGTGTGGCGCGCCTGACACCGCTGTAGTTTACCCGTTTCACTTTATGGAGGTAGTGTACAAGGGCTTCGTTCGTGGTAAACTGGGTGATGGTCCCGGGATCCTTGTGATCGAATTTATAGGCCGCGGCCATATAACTGTTCATGGCGACGCTGAACTCCCGTTGCGGATCAAGGGGCTTGCCCGACTTGTCGAAAAGATCAACACGGGCGCACTGGTTATTCCCGTTACCTGTGAGGAGATAGGTTATCCCGGAGACCTGCAGGTCAATGGCCTTCTCGTGTTTGTAACCGTAGCAGATAAGAGATTTGATCTCCGCAACATTCATGTTAAAGAGGACGATCTGGTTGTTGAAAGGATCGAGTTTGTAGACATCCCTCAGGGTGAGTTTCCCGGCAGGCAGCGAAGGCAAGCGGATGCCCCCCTTGTTCTGGAAGGCGATATCGGCCTTGCTCTGGCTGACAACGGCATCGGTCATCAGGCTGCCCAGTTCGTCAACGCCTTCAAGTGGCTGGTCGGCAAGGCCAACGACCTTGTCAAATTCGGTATTGCTGTTATACTGATCGATGAGGTTCCTGATCTCCTTCTTTTCCTGGTGCAGTGATTCCATGGCGATCACCTCGTCGCGGCGGTCGACGATATGTCCCTGGCTTACCATGAGGGTGGTCTTTCCTATATATTTGAGGTACGAACCTGCCTGGACGATCATCACGCCGTTTTCCATCCTGGGTTTTTCAAGCAGGGTATGGGAATGGCCGCCGATGATAAGGTCGAGTTGAGGGAGTGAATCGGCAAGCCGGGTATCATCTTCGATTCCCAGGTGCGACAGGGCGATCAGGTTGCCATAGCGGGTTTTCAGCCAGGCATATTCCCTGGCTTTCGACAGTCCGTTCACAAAGCTGATCCCCATCATATGGGTCGGGATGGAGCTGGGAAGACCGTTGTCGTCGAGTTGCAGCAACCCCAGCAGGGCAATGGAATCGCCCGATTTGGTTCCCAGGATGAGATAGGGTTTCACCGGGCCGATCACCGCACCGGAGGCGTTGAGATTGCTGCAGATAAAGGGGAATGTCGCCTGCAGGAATCTTTTATGCAGGAATTCCTGCCCCATGTCGAATTCATGGTTACCCATGGCGCTGACGCTGAAGCCGCAGCGGTTCATCAGGTCGATCATGGGGGAACCCTTGTCGGGGGCCATGTCCACGATAGGATTTCCGGTGAAATTGTCTCCGGCCGCCAACAGGAAAACATTGTCGTGGAACCGCTTCAGGCTGTCGGCCAGGTAGGCCAGCTTCGCCATGTTGTCGATTTTGGCGTGCATGTCGTTTGCATGGAGGAGGATGACCTCGACTGGCTTTTCCTGCTTTTTTTCCTGGGCGAAACCAATTGCTGTCAGCAGGGAAAACGTAAGACAAAGCAAGATCAGCGAACGGTTCTTCATAATAGTCCTTTTTGCAAAAGTACAAAACAAGATCGGTAATATATAAAAAGTGAACGCCATTGTTAATCAAACCCCCCACGGGTTTGCACAATGGCGTTCGTAAACATATTAACCAAAAAAGACTACTTGACGCAAATCAGGGTGCCGTCGTTCTGCAAACGGACCGTGAGGTGTACCTTGTTTAATCTGAGATGAACGATATACTGAATGCTGTTGTTCGCCAGGGTCAGCTTGGTGGCCCGGTTGCAGACATTATAGGTGGCGTAATTTGCCGTGATATAATCTTTGACCGCCTGCGGGACTGCCGAATAGACTATCCTTGAATCCTGCATCAGGAAAGCATTGCCGGCATCAAAATACAACTTGAGCGGTTCCTGTCCGCCAATTGCGATAACCACTTCCGTAACAGCGCCCTCAGGACAAATCGAATCGAGTTCGGCGTGCCGGATGGTGAAGGCGGCATAGTTGGTGGTGATATAGCTTTTAATCAGCGATGAGAGGGAGTCGAGAGGGATGCCGTTGCCGTGGGGTGGGGGACCGCCATGTCCGCCGCCCGGGTGCCCCCCGTGAATGGTGTCGCAGTGGATCGAATCGTGGTGGGTGCTATCGCCGCCATGGTGTCCGCCGTGAAAGTTGGCGCCATCACCCAGGAATTCGCCGGCCTTTGAAAACCCGAGCTCTTCGGTGGTGTTCAGGGTTACGATAAAGGAGGCAGGGCTGTTGGTGACGGTAACCACGTATAAAACGGAGGCATCGGGATAATTGGTGTCGATGTATTGGGTTGCCTTCAGGGGCAGGTCGGTTGCTTTAACCGTTTGGGTCGTAGCGCTGGTCTGGCTTGTCTTGTTGCAGGAACTAACTACAGTTGCAAGGGCAATCAGCATAAAAAACATTGCTCGTCTCATATAGATTTGGTTTTAAGGGGTGCCTCCATTATCGCATTGCGGCTTTGCGTCCATCCGGATTTGGGTGTTGAAGAAGGAGGTAGAGATCGCTGTATAGTTCCTGTTTTTAAACCAGACGCAGAGTTTTTTGACGGGTTGCCCGGGATTGGGAAAAAAGTTGATTTGATTACCCGCGGAATATTCAAGACGATACAATGTGTAGCGCTCCTAAGGTTATTGTGTGTTAAAACTGAGATGGGTTCAATGTTGTTTATTTTATTGGTTTCCGGTGAATCCGTATGCAATGAGTATCGGGGATCATGCAAGTCAAACAAGGTATCGATTACATGGTTTTCAGGCTAATTATTTAATTGAAATGATTTCAAATTGCAGAATTCACGGCACGCCATATCAGGGTATTATTTTACTTTATTATCTTTGAAAGAGAGCATGGAATGATGAATGTAATTTGTTTGATCGCAGGTATGCCATCCACGGATTGAAGTAAGGGTTGATGCCGTCTACCTCTATAGTTTTTGATTCCTTATAACATCGGAAATAGAAATTGAAACTGTTGGATTCTCAAATGAAGATACGAAAATTTTGAACATAACCAAAGCCTGTAAAGAGATGTCAGCCATCAAAGACTCAGGGAAGGTCTTGGTCACCAGTTTGGTAAAGGTGTAGCGAGGTGTTCCAGCTGATTGCTTTGGGATAGTGTGGTAGTAATAATCAGGATGGAGATGGACAAATTTAAAAACAAATATCGTATACCTCCGGCACGGGCTCAATGGTGGGACTATTCCAGTGCGGGGGCATATTTTATTACCATTTGTACGGCGCATCGTGATTGTTTTTTTGGTGAAATTGTTTTTGACAGGTTACAACCTACCGAATTGGGGAAACTGGCAGAAAAATTATGGAATGAAATTCCCAATCAATTTAATTTCATTCAATTAGGGGCGTTTGTGGTGATGCCCAACCATATCCACGGGGTATTGATTATCAACGTTGACGGTGGCGTTGACGGTCCGTCGGTCGATACGCGAATGGGCGAATCGCGAATGGGTGAAACGCCAATCGTAGAGACGCGATTAATCGCGTCTCTACCCCCGCCGCCGTCGTCGTCACCGCCGTCACCGCCGTCACCGCCGTCGTCACCGCCGCCGCCGTCGTCACCGCCGTCACCGCCGTCGTCACCGCCGCCGCCGTCGTCACCGCCGTCGTCGTCACCGCCGCCGCCACCACCAAACCCAAAACCAGGTGGTATTACGGGTCATATAAATCCAATGTTGAATGAAAATATTTCACGCGTTATACGCTGGTATAAAGGGCGATGTGCATTTGAAATGCGGAAAACAGTTACCGGGTTCGGATGGCAAACGCGGTTTCATGACCATATAATCAGAAACGAAATGGAATATATGCGCATCAGCCATTATATCGAAGCAAACCCCGCCAACTGGGGAAAAGATAAACATCGCAAAAAACGGAAATAAATGGGTCCCTTTACCGGAAAATCGGAACAGATGGTCAAAAATGCGTTACCAGCTTATGCATTTCAACCCCCTGAAATTGAAATGAAGTTAAGGAATAATGACTGCATCGCCTTCATCAATTTTGATTACCAGGCGAAAGAGGTGAAGGAACCCTTCAAGGCTGTTTTCAGCATGGGTTATACGAGGGTGGTCGTGAAAAGAAATCTGACAAGCAGATTGGGAATCCAACCACAAAGAAGGAGACGAAATAAGCATCGTCAGTTTATCGTACAATTACTGACGGGTATGAACCGTGTTCAAATTAAATCTCAAAGTAACCACCGGACAAGTGCTACTGCCTGCACCCTGAGTTCAGGGACGGCGGTGCTTTCCCACAACTCTCCTTTTAAATTTCCCCCAAGAGTAAGCAGAACCGGTTGCGGTTTGCCTTCGGCGCTGAGTACCTCGAAAGTTGCAGTGTTTGTGCGGATCCCCAGCCGGAAGGGGTCCTGGGTGATAACCCCTTTGCGAAGGAGGCTATTCAGGAGATGGTGTTCCAGCTTGCTGAAATCGGTTTCGGGGCCGGTACAGTTGATGACCCGCGATACCGCTGTTTTACGGATCACCCCCGCTTTTTTGTCGTAATATTCCACGATGGCCGAGTTGGCCGATTCGCTGATATCCACTATTTTCCCGGCAATCACAACGAGCTTTCCGTCTATTCTCAATTGCTGGATCCTGTCGTGGACCGTTAACGGGACCCGGTGGCGGGCAACCCCCCACAGGTGGCGAAACCGTGAGAGAAAAACCCGTTTTTCCTCCATGGTGAAATTGCCCCAGATGGTCTGCGTAAATGGGCGGATGGCATCGATTACAGGCCCGGCCGAGATGCCCAGGCTCCTGACCTTTTTAATATGTTTGTGCACCAGCCTTACCAGGTCGTACAGTGGGATATTCCCTGAAAGTTCCCCGGAAATTTCTGTGTACCTGAGCAAGCTGTGCCGTTGCGGCAGGATATTGTAGCCATTGGGCGAAACCGAAAGAATGGTGCCGTTAAACCCGTTTTCGAGCAGGCCGGTCACCGTGTCCACCATGGTTAACCCGTTGCCCATGATCAGGACCGGCAGGCTGCCTGCAATCCCGGTTACCGATTCAATATCCCAGGGGTTTTGAAAATAGAGGGGACTCTTATAAAAGGATTCATCTTTAATGGCTGGATTTCCCGGCAGCTGGTTGCCGGTTGCAAGGATACAGGTGCCTGCCTGGATCACCCCGCCGCCGGCAAGGTGCATTGAAACTCCCGATTCGGTTACATCCAGGTCGCAAACGGTATCTTGTAAAACGCTGACACTGATGTTTTTTTGCCTGCAGGTTGCCAGTGCACCGCGCCAGATGTGGGCCAGGTATTCACCATAGAGGTATCGTGGCAAAAAGGCCTGCGCTACCAGCGACCGGTCATGGTCTTCGAATCCATCCCTTGTACAGAGCCAGTCAAGGAAATGGTCAGGTTTGCCGGGATAGGCGCTCATCTTCGCCGCGATGACATTCAGCAGTTGCCTGCGCGAGTAAGGATGATAGGCAATCCCCTTGTTCAGGGCCCCACCGTTGTCAATCAGGATCAGCTCCAGCGGCCGGGTGCCTTGCTCAATCAGGTGCACCGCCGTCATCGTTCCGGCAAATCCGCCGCCAATGATTCCTATTCGTTTCATCAGGTTATGTTGGAGGTTGGTTATTATGCTGTGAGATCAAACAATTCTGCATTTTCCCGACCGGAGGTCCCGTTCCGGGCAAAGGCGCTGAATTGATCGCGAAAGTAGTAATTTTGCAGGAATTGCATTTAAGGGGAGAGACAGTAAATGGATGAACGCGATTTCAGCGGGGAGCTGCACTACAGCGCCTCGCGCAGCAGCGGCCCGGGCGGGCAGAATGTGAACAAGGTCAGCACGAAGGTTGAGCTGCGCTTCCATGTTGCCTCCTCCCAGCTGCTGACGGAGGCTGAAAAAGCGCTGATCGCCGAAAAGCTGGCTTCGCGGATCAATGCCGCAGGGGAGTTGCTGCTGGTGGCGCAATCGGAGCGATCGCAGCTGAAGAACAAGGAGCTGGTCACCGAAAAGTTTTATGCCCTGGTCACCAAAGCACTCACCCCGCGTAAAAAGCGCAAGGCTACCCGGCCATCGAGGGCATCGAAGGAGGAGCGGCTGGAGACCAAGCGGAGGCAGTCGGAAAAAAAGGAGCGGCGGAAAGAGGGTCCATCCCAGGCCTGACCAGGCTCAGTCCTTGCAGCAGCGAACAGAGAATCCGTTGTTTTTCAGGTTGAAATTCCTGAGCAGCTCCCCGTTGTTGGCATCCAGCACATAGTTCCATCCGTTCAATGAGGCGGTATCGGAAGATGACCAGAAATAACCGACATTCCCGATCGAATAATAGGTCCCGTAATTGATCCTGTAACCGCCCGGGATTCCGGTGAAACCACTGCTATTGGTAGCCCCGGTATTGGGTGAATACCACAAACCGGTGCCCTGTTCGATGGTCCCTGTCGATTTCATCGGTCCGCCGGCGCTGCTGCTGCCACCCAGGAAGGTGGACAGCTGCGTCCATTCAGCAACGGAAGGCACATGCCAGCCGGTGGGACAGAGTCCCCGGGCATCGGCCAGGGCCTGGAAATTATAAAGAGCCCCGTAGGTTGTAAAGTTGGCGGCAAGGTTGTCATAGGTACAATAGGCTCCCGTGGTCACAACCTTCCACTGGGCATCCAGCGTTACTTTCGGAATCGCCTCGCCGTTGCGGTACTTTGTAACCAGCAGGTTTTCCCGGAGCCACTTTTGCGTGCCGATGGGCACGACATGATAGATATTGCCTTCGACATCGGTCACCGAATCGATAACGACCTTAAGGGTCGTGAAGGAAAGCTCGTTGCCGTATACTGTTCCCTGGCTGTTGGTGGCCCAGGCCCTTACATAGTAGCGCGTGTTGGCAGTGAGCCCCGTGAGCTGGCTTGAAAAGGTTCCGGTACCGCTCCCGTCGGTTGTGTGGAGGCCTGCAAGCAGCGGCGCCGTGGCCACACCCCAGCATACGCCGCGGGCGGTTACCGGGGCCCCGCCGTCAGCGGAGACGGTCCCGCCACAGGTGGCCGTGGTCTGGCTGACAGCCGTCACGTCGGTGGTGAAAAGGGTGGGGGTCGAAATGGTTACCTTTGGCGTCACCGGGGCCGGATCCGACTTTTTGGCGCATCCAGGCAGGACCATCAGGGCGATCGCGATAAGGGGAACCATGATGGCCAAAGTTGTGGCAATCCTGCTTCCAGTTTGGCTGTGTTTAAGAATCCGGGCTGTTATCATGGTATATCAGGTTATGGTTGATTTGATAAATTTCACGAGGTAAAGGTATAAACTATTGATCATTTTTTGGCAATTACCGCGCTTTCGAATAGATTTGCAGGGTAATAAAAACCGTCGCCGGATCTCCCGGCAACAAAAGATGACCCACTGGCCTGGTCTCAATCGGATTACCCAACCACAGATGACTGCTGAAGCGATTTTATCGAAATACGACGGGAAGGTTGCAGCACTGGGTCTGCAAACCAGGGAGTATTTGTTATGGAATCTCCCCGGAATATCGGAAGAAGTTGATCAATCGGCCAGCCTGCTGGGCTATTCCTATGGACCAGGCTATAAAAATGTGATCTGCGTGATCCTCCTGTCAAAGAAGGGTGTGAAAATTGGGTTTAACAGGGGAGGAGAGCTGCCCGACCCTCAGTGCCTGCTGACAGGAACCGGGAAGGTTCACCGTTTTGTGGTGATCCGGTCGGCCGGTGATCTGGACAATCCCGCCCTGAAAGAGCTTCTTGACGAGGCTGCCCGGGCACACCGGAAGAGAATCAACCAAACAACCTGATATGGAACTGTTCCAACCTGCCCAACCTCCCCTGGCTGTATCGGAATTCAACAGCCGGAAATTCAAATTCTGGTCATTTCTCTCGATGTTCCTGCTGGTTTTTGTGCATGGGTACAACCTGCATGAGCGTTACCTGCAGCCCTGGACCATGCCGGGAGAGGCGCTCAACTTCACCACCTTTACTGAATATTTCCTGGCAAACGGCATCTTCAGGTTCAGGATCCCCATGCTGTTTATCATCTCGGGCTTCCTCTATGCCCTGCATGACCAGCGACCCTACGGCCAGCGGACGAAAAAGCGGCTCCGCACGCTGCTGCTGCCCTACCTGATCTGGAGCGCTGCCGGGTTTGCCTTTACCTGGATCCTGGAGATGTTTACCGGATCCGCCGCTATCGTTTCGGCTTCGCATATTGTACAGTTTGACGACACCCGTTTGTTGCTCCATGATTATCGCTGGCAGGAGATGCTGTTTCGCTGGATCATCCTCCCGGTACCCTACCAGCTCTGGTTTATCCGGGTCCTGCTGATCTACAACATCGCATACCCGGCCATCAGGTGGTGCGTCACCAACCCCGTCGCCCGGTGGGTGTTCTTCGGCATTGCCGTGTTGATTTGGTTTTCAACGCTGGGATTTGTGTTCTTCGAAGGCGAGGGTTTACTGTTTTTCTCCCTGGGGGTGTGGATTCAAAAGAGCAATTTCGATATCGACCTGCCAAAGCGCTGGCTGAAACCGGCCGGGTGGGGCATTGCTTTTATTCTCCTGGCTGCTGTAAAAACTGTGATTGCTTTCGAGGGAAAAGAGGTGTTTGGCCAGGCCTTTGGCCCGGTACTGCTCTCGCTGCACAAGCTGGTCGTACTCAGCGGGCTTGTCGCCGCCTGGTATGGCTGTAACGGCATGGTTGACTGGTTTATGAAGCGCCGCTGGTTCGTATGGCTTTCCGCCTTTTCCTTTATGATCTATGCCGTTCATGCGCCGCTGGTGGCCTATGCTACCGAGGCGGTGTTTGCCGTGGTCAGCCAGGTGCCCTGTTACCGGATGATCACCTATATCCTGCTGCCATTGACGATTGTGGCCTTTGCGGTTGGCACAGGGGCCCTGCTGCGCAGGCTCTGGCCGGCAATGTACGGAGTGCTCACAGGAGGCAGAGGATTATAACCTGGATTTAACTACAATAATGATGGAAAAGAGACCATTTGCCTTTTACCTGCTGGTGTTCCTGCTTGCCATCCAGGCGCTGGGAGCCCTTTTCGGGGGACTTTCACTGGTGTTGTCTCCCTCGGGAGAGCTCCTGCATATACCTTTGACAGTGCTGAAAGGTTCTCCGTTTGCGACCTTCCTGATCCCGGGACTTATTTTGCTGATCGTTCTCGGGATTTTACCGGGGATCCTGGTGTTTGCCCTGTTTCGCCGGCCTGTCTGGGAAGCGGCCTCCATGCTGAACATCTACAGGGGAATCCACTGGTCCTGGACCTGCAGCCTTTACCTCGGTATTATGCTGATCATCTGGATTCTCCTGGAGGTCAGCTGGATCGGCTATGATATCCTGCAGACAATTTTCGGGCTCGTCGGGGTTGCCATTGTGGTGGCGACCCTGTTGCCTGCCAACATGCGATATTTTGGATGGACTAAAACACACAAACTATGAAAAAGATTAAATTTTACCAGGTTGATGCCTTTACCAACCGGTTGTTTGGCGGGAACCCTGCGGCCGTATGCCTGCCTGAACAGTGGCCCGGTGATGAGCTGATGCAGTCGGTGGCGGCGGAGAATAACCTGTCGGAAACCGCCTTTGTGGTGAAAAATGAAACGGGATACGGCATCCGGTGGTTTACCCCGACGGTTGAGGTTGACCTGTGCGGTCATGCCACCCTTGCCTCAGCCTGGGTGATATTCAACCAGTGTGCCTTTCCCGGGGAGGAGATCCTTTTTCATTCTCCCCGCAGCGGTGCGCTGAAGGTACGGAAAAGCGGGAAGATGCTTTTCCTGGATTTCCCCGCCGATGTGTTTGCACCCTGCGACTGCCCGGCAGAGATCCGGGATGGTATCGGCCTGGCACCGCTGGAGTTTTACCGCGGGAAGACCGACTTTTTGGCGGTGGTTGGCACGGAAACTGAGGTTTGCAATATTTATCCCGACTATCGGGCAGTGGGGAAACTGGATGCCAGGGGGCTGATTGTCACGGCACCCGGCGACACGGTAGATTTTGTCTCCCGGTTTTTCGGGCCCCAGTCGGGGGTTGACGAAGACCCGGTGACCGGCTCCGCCCACACCACCCTGATCCCCTATTGGGCCAAAAGGCTGGGGAAAAGCAAACTGGCTGCCCGCCAGGTCTCCGCCCGGGTGGGGCAGTTGGAATGCGAGTATCTCCCACCGAGGGTGATCATCGGCGGGGAAGCCGTTTTGTATGCTTCCGGAGAGATCCTCCTGCCATGATGAATCACGCGGGACGAGGAAGATAAATGGCTTCAGGGTGCGGTTATAATGTTATTTTTGCCGGCTGGAATTCTCACTAAATACCTTGCTGCCGATGGAGATGTTGATTTTGTGCATTGCAGCCCTGGCAGCCGGTTTCATCGATGCCATCGTGGGTGGTGGCGGGCTTATCCAGACCCCGGCCGTGCTGATCACCCTGCCGAACCATTCCGTGGCAACCCTGCTGGGAACCACCAAGATCCCGTCGTTTTCAGGAACATCGTCGGCCGCGATCCAGTATGCCCGAAAGGTCAACCTGCAATGGAAACTGCTGGGGCTGCTATGCCTGGTTGCCCTGGTGGCAGCCTGGGCCGGCTCGAAAACAGTATCCATCGTGAGTAACTCCTTCATGAAACCCATCATTTTCGGGGTGCTGATCGTCGTAGCGGTTTATACCTATACCAGGAAGGATTTCGGAACCGCGACCACCGCGCCAAAAACGCCGGGAAAGGAGATGCTTTACGGCGGACTCTTTGCCCTTGTCATCGGTTTTTACGACGGCTTCATCGGCCCGGGGGCCGGGAGTTTCCTGGTATTGTTCTTCATCAGCTTTCTTGGATTCGATTTTTTAAAGGCAAGCGCCCATGCCAAATTCGTCAATGTGGCGACCAATACCGGCTCGATCATCTTTTTTGCCGGCAGCGGGCATATCCTTTACCATTACGCCATCCCGATGGCCCTATGCAATTTCTGCGGGTCGCTGCTCGGCGCAAGGCTGGCAATTCTCAAGGGCAACAAGTTTATCCGTATTTTTTTCCTCTTCGTGGTTGCCGCAACCATTATCCGGTTCGGGTATGATATCTTTTTCAGATAGCATCTCTTGC
The DNA here is from genome assembly GCA_037133475.1 of Bacteroidota bacterium. Classification (GTDB taxonomy): domain Bacteria; phylum Bacteroidota; class Bacteroidia; order Bacteroidales; family FEN-979; genus CAIVAT01. The sequence goes on along the minus strand of JBAXOB010000033.1, from coordinate 33,101 downwards.
CTGCAGGTTTTCTATTTTCTTCATTTTAATCTGGGGATAATAACCATTGGTCCTTATCCGGCTGCCCGGTTGACCGGATGATGATGGTTGCGATATGGCCAGGTTGTCAGTACCAGGTTGTTGACGTTGACCCACCATCCCCGGTTTCCCGTCATTCGTCGGACCTATTCGGCTATTCACCGACTTTTATTTTACGGAAAAGCCCCAACCCGTTATTTTTGCGGCGCTTTGTGAATTGAATAACAATCCGGCTGCGCAGGTGGTCGATCGGGGAACAGGATACACAGAAAATAGATTGGTATCCGCGTGATGTTGAGTTGATTAGAATGGTGAAAGTTAATTTTATTAACTTTACGGTGAAATTGAACCCTGTTTACAACTAATCCGGGAAATGATCGGGTCATACATCTTGCCGGAAAATTAAAAATACAACTAATAATCCTTACAAATCCATATAATATCCATAAAACCACCTTCATGCAAAATATGAATGATCGTTTGTGGATTTTCCATGTCGACTGAAAAAACAACCGATATCAAATGAAAGCTATTCAACTGTTTTTTGGATTACTGATCCTGACTGCTATCCGGGGAGCAGGGGCTGCATGCCAGGTTCCTTCGCGGCCGGCAGCCGGCACTGATACACCTGCCGCCGGTGTTTCTGTTAAAGTCCCTGAAACTTCTCCAAGGATAATTACACTCAAAGAATGCCTGTCCCTGTCGGTGGTCAACAGCCCCAGTCTGAAAATTGCCAGGCTCGACCAGGCGAGGTTACGATACAACCTGAAGGCGACGACCGGGGCCGGATTGCCCCAGGTGAGGTTTTCGGGTTCCTACGATGATTATCTTCACCTGCCGACCCAGATGATCCCGAATATCTTTTCGAGTCCCCCGAATCCTTCGGAGATGATCCCGGTACAATTCGGCACCAGTTTCAACATTTCGGGGGCACTGGAGGCCAGCCAGCTGCTCTATGACCAGTCATGGCTGGTGGGAATGACGATGGCCCGGCAGATGATGCAACAAAACGACCTGGTTACTGAAAAGACACGGATTGAGGTTGTATTTGATGTCGCACAGTCCTATTACCTGGCCCAGATCACCCGGCAGCAGCTCCGCAACATGCAGTCAAACCTGGAGAAGATCGGGAAGGCTGAAAAAATTGCGGCCAGCCAGTACGAGAACGGGATCATTAAAAAGATCGACCTCGACCGTATCGCCGTTCAGAAGAACAACATGATCACGGAGATTGAACGGCTGCAGGTAATCTACCTGCAGAACCTGGCCATGCTGAAATACTTTATGGGGCTTGGCCAGGAGGAGAATATCGCGATGGTTGACTCGGTATCCACCGCCTTTGTCACCCCCGGCAATGAAAGCGATCTCGTCAGCCATATCGACATCCGGCTGATCGGGATGCAAAAACAGCTGACCGGAACGGCCATCACGATGGACCAGGCATTATATTATCCGACCCTTTCGCTGATCGGCAGCACTGGCTATATGAACCAAAGCAACACCATGTACCTGGCCGGTAAACCCACCGACTGGTTCAATACCAGCCTGGTGGGGATCAGGCTTTCCATCCCGGTTTTCAGCGGGATGCAGAAGCATTACAAGGTTGCCCAGGCCCGTATCGAACTTGATAAACTGAAGGTCAGTGAGGCGGATACACGCGCCCTCATTCGCATCAACTCGGAAGATGCCTCCCGGAAACTGCTGAACAGTGTGGAAGCCGAGAAACGCCAGCGGGAAAACATGCTGCTGGCCGAACGGGTTTATAATATCTCCCAGGAGCAATACCAGAAGGGGATGATCCCCCTCACCGACCTGCTCAATACCGAGACTGCCCTGAGCGATGCCCAGACCAACCATATCTACGCGCTGGTGCAGATGAAACTGTCGGAGCTCAACTACCTGAAATCCAACGGCAAGTTGTTGAATATTATGGAATAAATCAAAATCAAATATAAAATCAGTCCATCACAACCTTTTTTAAGATGAAATTGCCATAAGCACAACGTTCATGCAAACTGTGAATGATAATTTAAGGGCGTCAAATCAAAAGGTAAAAGGATAAGTAATATATTTTGGCCGATTTTCCTTAGAGGAATGAAGGATACAGAGCAATAACCAAAAACGGCCTTTTAAAATGAAATGTTTAATATGGTTGTGATCACCTTTCATAAACGCCCTGGATAACAGGATGAGATTTAAACGATGTTTAACCATCGTTACATTTTTGTTTAATAGTCCTCAAATATATCACTAAAAAGGCTAATATCATATGATTTAGCGCAATTATAGCAATCTGGATATGGTATCAGTACTGGCCCCATTCTCAGGGGCTTTTTTAATGCCAACGTATGACATAGTTTGGCAGAGTTGTGTTGTATATTTAAGGTAAAAATCACAAAGGAGTTACTAAAGGAGTTACAAGAGGAGTTACAAAATATGATAAATAAACTACTCAAAAATATGATATACTTATCATAATGTGTCAAAAAATGGCATTAAAACATTTTAAAAAGGGTGTTATTACCATGATAAAACTATAAACATACTCGCACCTAACTACATAATACGATGAATATCAATAGTTGACATAGATAAAAACTAAAATCTTATTGAATTAGACGTGTGTGGACGAAAAAAAAAGAAACTATTTATCGTCATGGGCAGAATATGCCCATATTAACCTGAGGCACTTTGTTTATAGGTAGGATCCTTAATCTTTAGCAACCGGTCTTGCATTTCAATCATTTTATTCTGATTTTCGATCTGATTTTCCAGTGATCGAATCAATCTCTCCTTTTCCTTACATAAAGAACATTCAACAATTTCTTTTGATGGTTTACTTGTTCCAATTGAGAGTAAGAACTCTTCATTGAAAAAGTAATTCACATCAATGCTATATATTCTTGCAATATCAGTAAGAGATTTTATAGTAGGTTTGAATTTTCCGATCTCAATCTGTGATATTCTGGACCTACTAATCCCTGTGTCAACAGAGAATTGCTCTTGTGTTAAGGAAAGAAACTTCCTTAACTCCTTTATTTTAAGAGCATAATCTACCATTGAAAATATTTTTAAAAAATTGCAATAAAAACTTGCATTGCAAGAATATGTTGCATTATATTTGCAAATCAGAACACCACAAAACTACAACAAAAATGACAAAAGTCAAATATATCTACGACTACCCCGCCAATCGTGAGATTGCGAAGCATCTCGTAGCTGATGACAGAGCCCAAATTGCTTTCAGATCTGGATATACTATTAATTATGTGCGGGAATGGTGCCGTGGTACCCGCAAAAATAAGAGGATAGAGGAGTGGGCACGTCGCATCATGAAGCTGAATATTGCCAAACAGCGCAAACTGAATCAATCATCCGATACATCCTCCAATTAAGATACCATGATCATCATTGAAATAGGCATAGTCATTTTAATCATCACCCTGATCAGATCAATCATTTCCTGGGTGATTACGATGGTGGAAATTTATAAGATCCGCCGTGAGATTCAACGAATGATCCGCAACCCGAAAGCAAAAAACTAATTGGAAATCTATAACAACATATTCTGCCTTTCCAAGCCTGACTTAACTGATGGAGATCCCAACAGCGATAGTTTAAAGGAACGTCCGGTTATGAGTGAAGGTTCTTTGCATATGTATCTACATAGATATCCTCACGTTCGTGTTCGCAAAGGTGGCGGCCCTGGTTGTCCGGCCTTACTGAACTTTGACCAGCTTCGCACTGATATCAAGCAGCGCGTCTTTGAAAAATATGGTGACGTTCGCCAGTACTCCAGGAGAAACCGACTGCAGGAATTGATTGAACCGGATCTGCAAGCTTCAAAGTACTTCGCAGAGTTCCTTTTCGATGATGATACCAACATTAAGCACGAACGGCAGGTAGAATACAATGCCAATGCCACTATTCTGAATGCAATCGGGCAGTATTATACAGAACTAAAGGGCCGGAATAAACGATTGAGCAAGAAAACCACTGGCATTTGGGATATTATTTCTGACGCCACCAATGCTCTTGACCAGACCAGGTACCCACATTCGCTCCCATCGCACCCACTTCGTCTCCAGGATAAGTACAAAAATTACCTTCAGCATGGTTATTTCCACCTGATTCACAAGGGAAACAAGAACATCAATGCGAAAAAGACCAATGATGCAGTTGAACGGCTGATCATTTCCCTATACTGCCGCCAGAACCTTCCGTTTGGATCCTGGGTGTATGACAACTACCTTCAATTCCTTTCGGGTACCCTGATGATAGTTGATGGTGAAACTGGCAGTGTGTATGACAGAGATGATTTCTTTGATCATGATAAAGGGACTTACATCACCATCAGCAGATCAACCGTATGGAACATTCTCAATAACCCGGCCAACGCCATCATCATTGACAGACTTCGTAACAATCGAATTGATCACATAACACAAAAGGCTCCATACAATCACCGCAAGCTTCCGCAGTACTCCCTGAATAAGATATCCATGGATGACAGGACGCTCAGCCGGAAAACATCGGATGGAAAGTGGCTGAATGCATACATGGCATTCGATGTATTGAGTGATGTGATCCTGGCGTGTGTTCATAGTACCGATTCTCCATCGGTAAGCATGGTATGGGATTGTTTCAGAGAGATGTATCGAACGGTGAAAACACATGGTCTCATGTGGCCGGGTGAAGTTGAAGTTGAGAATCACCTTATGTCGGCACTCTCGGAGGATCTGAATGCAATGTTCAATTATGTCACTTATTGTGCGCCTGGATTGTCGCGGTCAAAGAGAGCAGAACACAAGATACGGAGCAAGAAGTATGGTGATGAGAAGAAGTTTCAGGTAGGCATTGGCCGCTGGAACCAGAAGGGAGCCTATAAAACCAAGAGTGAAAAGAAGGATGAAGACTATAAAGAGCCACGAATTCCATTGGCAACACTTATCGCCGAAGATATTGAGAGCGTAAACCGGTACAATCATGGCATGCATCCCAATCAGAAGATGTTCCCAGGTAAGACACGTTGGCAGGTACTCATTGATAATATGAGTCCGAATCTTTCGCGGCCTCAGCAGCATAAGCTTTTCAAATACCTGGGCCTTCGCACCGAAACTTCCATCCGCAACAATGACTTCGCCACGGTGATGTACGAAAAGTACGCCATAGATAACCAGGGAGCCATTGGCCGGTTGAAACCGAACAATTACAACGTGGAAGCCTACTATGTTCCTGATACTGATGGAACGATCGGCGAGGTTTATCTATACCAGGGTGACACTTTCGTCACGAAAGCCACCAAGGTAGAACGGTACCAGGAAGCGAAGATGGAACGCACTGCCGATGATGAACGGATCCGCACCAATCAGGCCAAGCGTCAGGCTCACTTCTTCAAAACTGAGAAGGATGGAATTGCTGAAAAGGTTACACGCAAGATCGAACTGATCACCCAACCGGTCGACTACGATGATATCATTCCTGAAATTGTAGAGATGCCGGATCCGGAAGCCAATGGAGGCAATGAAGAAGTGGAATCATGGATAAAGGAATACCAGAATCCAATATTCAGGGAACGCTCAATTGAAAACATTTAAACACCAATTATAAACCAAAACACCAAAACGTCATGATCAACACTGAACTCAAACAAAAAGTCATCAATGCAATGTCGGAGCGCCGAAATAACTTCGCAGGATCCGACGCTAAGTTCGCCGTATCCATCGGAATGAACAATGCCGCTTACTCCAGGATCAAGTCCGGAGAATTCGAACGGGTAATCTCCGATCAGAACTGGCTGTCACTGGCCAGACTGTTCGACATCAGCATCGGAAACACTCCGACCTGGAATATTGCCAGGACACCAGTTTTTGAATTCATCACCGATCAGCTTCAATTCTGCCAGACCAATGCATCCAGTCGCCTGTTGTGCGACATCGCTGACATTGGTAAGACCTTCGCCGCCAAGGCATATGTAAAGACCAACAAAAACGCCATTTATGTTGATTGTAGCCAGGTGAAGAGCAAGCAGAAGCTTGTCAGGTTCATCGCAAAGGAATTCGGGGTAGGGCATACGGGAAGATACAGTGACGTGTATGCAGATTTGGTGTTTTATCTGCGTTCCCTGCCCTCCCCGTTAATAATCCTTGACGAAGCCGGTGACCTGGCCTATGATGCCTTCCTGGAGCTGAAAGCCCTATGGAATGCCACGGAACGCTGCACCGGATGGTATATGATGGGAGCGGATGGCCTACGCGAGAAGATCCGCAGGTCAATTGATTGCAAAAAGGTTGGTTATACCGAGTTATTCAGCCGTTATGGCTCCCGGTACCAGAAGGCCAGCCCTGATTCATCGGAGGATTTGAAAAGATTCAAGACCGTTCACGCCGCGCTGATCATCAAGGCCAACTGTTCAAGTGATGTAGATGTTCAGAAGATGGTGGTTCGCACTGATTATTCACTTCGCAGGATCGCTGATGAGCTGCGCAAAGTTTCAATGTAATGTCGATCAAACGCGCCATATCCATACAACAGCTATACCGGACCTCCATCCATAGCCTGGAATTCACAGGTGAATGGCTGGAGGCCATCGGCTGCCCGGAGCCTTCGGGTACGTGGCTGGTATGGGGAAACTCCGGTAACGGAAAGACCCGGTTCGCGCTTCAATTGGCAAAGTACCTTACAACCTTTCACAAAAGGGTTGCCTATGACTCCCTGGAGGAAGGTGTATCGCTATCACTGCGCAACGCAATTGAGGATTGTAACATGCAGGAGGTTTCGCGCCGGTTCATTCTCCTGGACAAAGAACCCATTGCAGATCTCATCGATCGGCTTTCCAAGAAGAAAAGCCCTGATATCATCATCATCGATTCCATCCAGTACACCGGGATGAACTATTCTGAATACAAGTTGCTGAAGGATCGCTTTCGTTCCAAACTCTTCATCCTTATCAGTCATGCTGAGGGGTCACAGCCGAGTGGCCGCGTTGCCAGGAGCATCCGTTTCGATGCCAACGTGAAAATATGGGTTGAAGGGTTCCAGGCATATGCTGCGTCGCGATATGGCGGCGGAGAGCCTTACATGATCTGGGACGAAGGCGCCTTTAAGCTTACACATCCAAAAACCGACTCCAATGATTAAAGAGACCATAAAAACAGTTAACCTGAACCGTGCTGCATCCATGCGTGAAAAGGTTATGCGCCTCACCGGGTTCAACGAAGCGCAGATGAATGCCCTGGTATTCGACATGGCCGTCGATTACATGAAGGGAATGCATATGAGCGAGGACTGGCTAACCATCTGGCTGAAGGAACCTTTGTTCTGGGGATGGTGGAAGCAGCAGTGGTCACTCATCGACGAATCCTTCTGGTACAAGTATGCCGGTAACATGGATCGGGAAGATGTCATCATGGAGCTTCAGAACAGGTACAAAAAACTTCACGCATCCATTGACAAGTTTCCCGATGAGATCGTATATGAGAAGATCCATTCGAGCTATGAGGTTGCCGGGCAGAAGATCCTACAAAAAATCAGATCCAAAAACAACAATTAATTCACATTTAAACACCATTTCAATGACACAGAAAGTAAAAGACGGCGCATGGAAAGACGAATCCGGTGCCGATGTGCCGGTCGAGTATATCACTCCTGGTATGAGATTAAGGGAACGCAGCGCAGCGCAGCTGATGACCGAAGCTAAGAGGATCAGCAAGCGGCTTGACGAATTCAAGCAGCTCATGGATAAACTCTGTGGTGATGTGTATAAAAAGGCCATGGAAGAATACAAGGCGAAGCCGGACGGTAAAGGCAACTTCACCTGGTTCAACTTCGACCGGTCTATCAAGATTGAAGTTTCCATTTCAGAACGGATCGACTTCGACGACCTTGCAATCGAAGCTTCGAAGTCAAAGCTCGATGCTTTCCTGAGCGAGAATATCGACAGCAAGATCGAATTTGTGAAAGATCTTGTTACCGATGCCTTCTCAACAAGCCGCGGAAAGATTGACAGCAAGAAGATCATGCAGCTGATGAAGTACCGCACCAAGATCAGCCACCCGCTGTTCCAGGAGGCCATCAACATCCTTACGGATGGGATCCGCAAGCCGGGATCGAAGACTTACTTCCGGATATGGGAGCGGGGTGAAGATAACAGCTATCAGTTGATTGACCTGAACTTCTCTTCCATTTAAAAAAACATGCGCTGTAGAGCAGCGGTCAGCTCGGGGGGCTCATAATCCTCAGGTCACAGGTTCGAATCCTGTCAGCGCTACCAGAACACTTTAACACTAAAAACATGAACATTGATTTCAAAGTAATCGGAAAGTTAACGGAGATTGAAGGCTTCATGCGCGCCATCCGGATGAGCATGGATGCTAAATATGTAATCAAAGGAACCATCAATGTGTTCCCTTACTCTGAGAAGGACCTGCCGGTGGATAATACGAATATATCGGAAGGACCTGATTATTTACTTAAAAATGAAATTGAACAAGAGACAATTTCAGAAACAATTCAAAAGAAGCCTTCAAGGGAACGTAATACCGAAAAGAGTTTTGGCCCTCATAATGCCATTCCTGAAGATGTGAAAATCCATTGCCATTATTGCGGCAGTGAGTTTCATCCGAGAACCAAGAAGACAAGGCATTGCTCTAAGAAATGCTACATGGCAGACTGGTATGATGCGCACAAACCAAAGCCGGAACCGGTTGTATTTGCGGAACCAGAATCGATTCCGGAACCAGAACAATTGGAAACCCATGCGTTAAAATCAGAAACAAAAGATTCAAAAAAAAAAGAAATCACTGAACCTTCCAAGCGTAAGGAGACACGCAAATTCAAGCCAACAAAAAAACCAGTAAAAAGTGATGATTTTGGACCGTATTATTAATTATTTCAAAAATGGAAAACGAAATTTATTATGACAGGATCTGGTGCATGCTGCCTCCAGAAGTTAAAAAGCACCTGATATTGATATATGCAGAGTATGATCGTGCATGTGAATTACATAAGGAATGGCCGAAGGACTTCATTCATGCGGCTGCAGTAGTTGCAGAAGAATCAGGAGAGCTTATTCAAGCAGCATTACAGCATAATTATGAGCATAAGCCATTTCAGAACATGAGAGCCGAAGCGGTTCAAACTGGTGCTTCTGCATTACGTTTTTTGATCAATGCTGATGGATATTGGTGTTGGGCATGCCGTAAACTTTTGCACAAACCTGATGTTACTCCCGGTAAAAGGCATGATGAAGATCTTGGTGGTTGTGGTTGTTCAGTTGAGTGATATGGAAAAGAAAGAACGAACTGAGCTGTTAAGGAAAGGTATTACCGTCCTTCGCTCGCAGTATGAACAGAGAAAGAACTGCTGATAAAGTAGATAATCATCTTGATATGGCCTTGGAAGCAAGAGATCTTGAATCGAAAATTGCAAATTCAACAATGTAATGAACCACACAATCGGAAGACACCGCCGCCTTTACGGCCTGTTCCATGATACCGGAACAGAGAAGTACCGGCACGACCTGGTACGCAGCTTCACCGATGGCCGTACTGAAAACAGCTCGGAATTAAGCGATCTTGAAGCTGATGAGTTGATCAGGCACCTGGAGACCCTGATTAAGAAGCCCCATGGGCCTACGCTTTCGGGAGTAGATTACCAGGGGCAGCAGCAACGCCGCAGGATCCTTTCACTGTGTTACAACATTGGCTGGGTGATTTGTAACGAAGCTTCGAAGAAGCACCAGGTTGACTTCACCAGGTTAAACAGTTGGATGCTCAAGTATGGTTACATGCATAAACCATTGAACAATTATAGTTACCAGGAGTTGCCGCGCCTGGTCACTCAATTCGAAAACATGGCAACATCAGTACTAATGTCACAAACCAGATAATCATGACAGTATTCCACCTCACATCGTTAGCTTTTAATGGATTCGTTGAGTTCATATTCAACGACATTGGACTTCTTGACAGATACGAGATTCATGCCGATCTCACCGAGACCCAGCAGATCTACATACTCAAACATCTTCCCAGGGAAATATCAGAGATCAACAAGTTCAAATCTGAGACGGCCACAATCACAGAGGTTAACCAGGATATCACCTTCGATCAGTTCTGGAACCGCTACGATGAGAAGATCCGATCGAGCAAGAAAAAGACCATGGCCCGGTGGAATAAGATGAGCCAGGGAGAGCAGAACCGGGCCTACAGGTTCATATCCAAGTACGAGTCGCATATTCTTCCAGGTACCGCTAAAAAGTATGCTGAAACCTATCTAACAGCTGAATTATGGGCGAACTGACATACAACGGACGAATTGTCCGGCAGGAACGTGTTCCGCAAGTTTCCATGGCCTTGGCCAAAGTTGAGATCCATCTTACCAAGGATCGCATTATCGCACTGAGCAGGATCATGAGCAGTTATCTATCCAACATGACTATTCAGGATATTGACGATCGGGCCATTTACCTTCTTATTTACAGCCTGTATGAAACGAAGATACGGAAGAAGCTATTAACCATGAAGCCTGGAATGAAGATGACACTTGACATGCCCCAGGCATGGGCAATGTTCACCATGTTCCAGGAGATGGATCTGTCGGCATGGCCATATGAAGAGAGCCTCAAGGAATTAATTGTTTACGAAATTAACCAGCAAACACTTTAATTATGGCATTTAACCGGATAAATAAATTGAGACAAATGCAGGAAGTGGTGGACGTATATTGCCGGGAAAAGAAGGACGGTATCAGTAATACCTACATTTACCGCACATACATACAACGACAGTTCCATATCTCTATCCGGACGATGTACAATTACCTGGGAATCCCAATCAGGAAAGAATTGAAATCTGAAGAGGAAAAGGCGCAAGCCAAATAATTCATATATTTACACAACCTATTTATTAATTAAAAATCAGCAATTATGGGAACTTTCATCGGGATTATCATCACAATTGTTTTCGTCTATTATGCGTTAGTGTGGCCTATTAAAAGAATACGGAAAATTAAGGCCACCTGGAATCAGCTTGGGTTTAAACTCAAGGATATGATTGATGCAGGTAAGTACACGTATGGTCATCCGGATATTGATGCACCATATGAGTTAAGCTATCTCATGGTAATTAATGGTAAAATTGAAATGTTTAAGGTTCCCCTGAATCAAGCACCAGTATTGATGGGGTCAATTCCTGGTGATATGATCAAGGACATTACGATTGAGGATGCAAGTACGATTGAGCGCCGTGTTACAGCTGCCAGGCTTTTGCTTACGGGTGTATTTGCCTTTGGATTAAAGAAGAAGAAAAAGAACGATCTATCTTACCTTGTGATCGAATGGCAGGATCGGAACTTTACGCATCAAACGACATTTGAATTCACTGAAAAAGGAGCCATGGAGAGAAGTAATAAGGCACGCAACGCGCTGATCAGGCTAACAAGGTAGTTTCGGTTCGTTCAAAGACTTAAAAACCCACTCTAACCCGTGGGTTTTTTTATGCTTACCACGATTTTAGGAGAGGCCGGCGCCATGCCGTAGGTAATCTCAGCTGATGTTTCAAAGAGCTGAACGGAATAGATGATTTCAAACTCCCGGATGCCATCCTCCCTTGCAATGCGCCGCGTTGATACCCTGGTTAACGGACCATAGTCAGATCCTTCTCCTGCAGTCCATCCATGCAGTTTTTCATTGATAGAATACAGCAGGTCGAATATTGACGCTGCAGCGGTTCGTTGTGACTCCGGGGCCTTCGCATTGGTATTGGCCAGACGAACATCGGCCACTCTGATAGATAACTGAACCATGCCGGTCTGAATATGCTGTCCCTGGCTTGTCCACTGCACCTGGCTGATATCAATCAGCGCACAGGGCCATTTGGCTGGAGGGTTGGGGCTGTAGTAATCAAGTTGTCCCCAGTCTTCATCGATATACCTGATGGTGGGCACCTGGGCCAACCGTGTTTTTAAATCGGCGATTAAAGTCTTCATTTCTTAAAATGTTGGGTGATGAAATCCTGATGTTCCTGCATCGTTTTTTCAAAGATCCTTTTTACAAGCAGATCCACCTGGTGGTGGTGGCCGATGAACTGGCGCTTGTCAATGGTGATCTTGCTTCCGACCTTCTTCAGTGCCATGGCCTTCCAGAAATCTGCTTCAGCTGTCATCTTACGATTCCTGGCATTGTTCCTTGGCGCTCCTTTGACATTCTTCTGCATCGCTCCGGATGCCTTGTAATACATTGCCCAAAAGAAACTTTTCATCTTCTCAGTCACAGTGATCTCCCCGCCATCGTTATGAATAGCGGCATAAGGTAATGATGAAGTGAAGGTGATGGAATGATCGCTGGAGCTGGCCCTGATGCTACGCCGGAGGGCGCCGGTGCGCATCATCAGGGAGCCGCGTTTATTCGGGTACTTCGTCGCTGGCCATGAATGATCAAAAAAGGCTTTTCGCTCGAAGTTGCGATCGAACTCTTCCATCAGCTCAACGCGAAGGTCAGTGATGAACTTATGAATGATTTCTGTATCCATCAGTCGATCTTGTTTTCAATGGATTTCCAAACCTTATAGTATGGGTGATTTCGAGGAAATATCACCTTGTCCTTTCCTGGATTAAAGCGAAACATGGCGGCTCTGTTCCTGCCTTTCGAATCGATATCGGTTGTGGCAGTTTCACCTTTGTCGATCGCAGTTTTTGAATTACTCTGGGCATATTTATCCGCATTGACCTGAACAGTCGTACACCGGCAGTTCCAGCCATTGGGCGGAAGGTAGTCGGACCAGAATGGATCTGACACCGGCAGGGTGATCCCTGCAAGCTCGGCATGTGATTCACGAACCCGGTTATCCTGGGCTGTGCGATACTGGAGATTATACCGATCTCCTTCCTGCTCCCATTGATCCCACTTGGATCCCATCTCGGCAGAAGAAAGAGCAAAGCCATATTCAGCCTGCAGGTAATCCTCATTGTATAGCTTGTGAACATCGAGTACCTGAGTGCGGAAAGAAGACCAGGGAGTGATATCCCCATTCTCATCCGTAAGCATGGATCCAACCTCTTTGAGTTCTATGTGAGTTTTACAAGCTGAAAATACAAAGACATCATTGTTGAGCTTCTCAATCGTTTTGGCAGCTGGCTTATATCCCTGCATTCCCTTCTTCACTGCGATATCTACCACGCGTTGTGTTTCGGCCAACAGATCCTGGATGGGTTTATCGTTAATCATATCGGCAGTGTACCCTTTTTTTGTGTACACATGCCTGGCGGCATTGGTGAATACCTTCTTTTTGAAGTCAGGGGCCGCAGGCATCCCCGCTGCCAGCGTAACTGGAATGCAGTCGCAGTTACCATGATATAGCTTATGAAGCCCGTCGTGAAGCCCCCTTAAGGGGCTTAGTCGAAAAAACTTAATGCAGCCGCACCAGGTTGCGGTTTTTTTCCAGTCACCTCTATGCCGAACTTGCTCTTGATCCACTCCGGGTCTATATCCATGTACTGCATGGTTTTTATGGTCATATCCCAGAGTGCCTGGATATCTTCCTGCGGAAGAAATTCAAATGTTAAACCATCCGGTATGATGCCGATCTTGAACAATGCCGGCAGGATCATTTGGTTGAAATAATTCTGAACCATGGTTTTGTCGGCGTTCACCAGGTTGTGGAACATGCCGATGGATACGGTCTCCTTGCTCTCATTTCCGTTCTTGGTATCCTGGCCAATCAATGCCCCGGATATTACCAGGGAAATCTCATTGTTGCAAAGTCTGATGAGATTGGCATAAACATCACCATTGGTATCTGAAGCTTTCGCGAATTCAAAGCTTTCAGTCTCGTCAATGATGAACCAGGAGGCAGCTCCCATATCCCTCATCATCTGATCAGCCCGGCTGAGCATGACAGGATCCTGGGTATTGGTCTTCATTACCCTGGGAGGAATTCCGTATATCTCGCACAGCTCGCTCCAGCAGCTCTGAGCGAAACGTTTGAACAATACCTGGGGAATTACCTTGTTTAAGAGGCCGTAATCATGACAGTCTCCGAATTCCAGGATCCAGGTACCATACTCTGGCAATTCCCGGTATGGGATCCCTGATACATCCAATTCATCATATACGAAAATACCTTTCTCCGGCATCACGTTGCGCCGATTGATGGTTACAACCCGCAGGTCATTATTATCAATGATCAATTCAGCAAGGGTTGTTCCACGATAAATGGAATCGAGAATATTCTGAACCAGGTCATAATAGAACCTGGAAGACTTGAGCATGGTGGTGATATCTTCATTGATTTTACCAGACTTGTCTTTTAGCGTGAATGCACTACCAATAGTCTGCATTTTCCGATTCTCGACCTGTGAGGTTAACAGGGAATCGAGCAGTACGTCTTCATAGAGGATCTGCAGCTTGATCCGCTTCGGATAGTCGATTAATTTTGCCTGGCGATAAGCTGCCTTCCACTGGTAAATATCATTGCGTATCTGGCTGAATGCCTTCGGCACAATCTTACTGGCGTATCCGTCATTATGAATTTTGCGCTTTACCTGTTCCGATTTATTTGCCATTGAAATATCGTTTAAACGTTGTTTATTCGTGACTGAATTTTTCCCGGCTGCCCATTCTCCATGATAATGAATCGTCGGTAGCAGGGTCGAATGATAGTTTCGGAAGATCAGGATTTATTGATGGTGCACCAGCTGACTTTCCGGTACCCGATATCTTCTCCAGCCAGTCAATTGCCCGATCATATCTTTCCTTGACCTTCTCCTGGATGATATCTACATTACATAACCTACACAGATACCATACTGTCATGTTCTTGCACAGTTCAAGGATCAGTGGATTACGGTTGCTTCCGGTTGCAGAGAATATGGCTGAAACATCATATCTTGATCTACCGTCCTTATAGCGATCCTGCATGTTGGGAGACAGGTAAGACTTCATCTCTTCGATGGCAGCGCCAATGGCCATCAGGATGATATCATCATTGGATGTATCATCGGCTGTTACTTCGACGATCTCGTTGAGTTGGTACTCATAGATCGCACTCTTGAGGTCCGCTTTTGTGAGAAACATAATTTACTGAGTTACGTAATATGCCATTTTTTCAAGTTGCTCCACCGTAGTGCCTTTCTTAAAGTACTTCCGGCGATAGATGAGATCCTTCAGCGATGATTTCTGGTATGCCCTGGGACGGCCTTGGAAAGATATCACCAGGTACTTTTTATTAAACTCTTTGGATTCCCGGTTTGCCTTGCGAATAGCGCGCCTTAACCGGATCTTGAATAACCAGTTGGATAGATTGATGTTCCATCTTACAATCTGCAGTATCATAGGTAATTGTTAAAAGTGTCGATTTTCTCTCAGACCAACCCGGTACTGAGAATTTGTTGCCCGGTTTCTCTGTGATAGGATCCATAGGCCCCCCTCGAGCGCATCAGGAGCATCATCATGCGACTTGCTCCCCTTCTCGAACATCAGCAGCTGATCTACCAGCACGATCATACCAGGTGAATTCTTTTCCTTCTCATTAAGAACTACCAATCCACGCTCGAACATAGGCTGTAGAGCTTCGACCCTTGCAAACTTGTCAGGTTTCTTCCTGGCATCTCCCCGGATTGGGATCTGGCTGCCGGAGATGTTTCCGGCTTTCTTGAATTCATCTAGCAGGAGTTCCTGCAGGAAGTTGCTCTCCATGTAGTATAGTACAGGTACTTTCCCATTCACATAGTTCATGATCTCATAGTGCCAGGATACCATTGTCATCACAGTGGTCTGGTCAGCGTATGCCTTTATGATGTGGTAATGACCATCAGGCGTTTTGCCGATCAGCATAGTGGCCTTGAAGTCGGCAGTTGCCGAGTTCTTGAAAGATGGGTCAGTGTAACAGATCAATGTTTTGTAAAGCTTCAGGTCGAGAATGGGGCCATAGCGGATATCCTTGGTTTTAAATACAGTCCCTTCATTGATCGGGTTGTTCATATATTCCTTCTGGAAACGGCGCTCACCTACGAATTCACGCATCTTCCGGATCTCATCCGGAGTATAGTTTTCCGGCCATGAAGGAAGACCCTTTTTATCCAGGGTATTGACTACTGTATGGTGGACACCCGGACGCTCGGCATAACGGGCCAGGACACTGTCTTTCCCAATGCGGTTACCTACCATTACGAACCGGCCGCGTCCCATGGACATGGTACCGGAAAGGGCAGTAAGGCACCAGTCCAATGCTTCACCCACCCGCCGAGGGTTGCGGATCATCTCATCATCATCGATATCATCGATCACGATGTAATCAGGACGCTTGCCACGGTCTTTCAGACCACGGGGGGACTGACCCCGGCCCAGGGCGACGAACAAGCATCCATCGGTTGTGTGGAATTCTCCATCGGCCCAGGATCCTTTGGATACCTGTTCGCCGAAGTCTTCTTTGAATGCCTGGTTGAATTCAAGTTCTGCCTGGAGATCTGCAAGTAACCTTACTGCCATATCCTCTGACTTTGATACCAGGATCATCACATTGAGTTTGCGTGGTTCCTGTATCTTGAGCCATAAAGGGATCATCAGGGAAAGGTGCGAGCTCTTGGCATGACCACGTGCCCACTCGAACAATGCGCGAGTATCATCGGTCTTGAGCAGATAAGAGGCGGCATCGAGTTGGAACTTTCCGCACTTACTGGTTGCCAGGTGTGGGAAATAGGTATCCACAAAGAACTGGTAGTCTCTTCTGGCCCTGTCAATCCGCTTCTGGCGTTCTTCCAGTGATTCAGTAAGGCGGAACTTCTGACTCAGTATCCACTGAACCCTGTGCTGCCACCTGATCTGTAATTCCTTATTTCCCCTGAAGTTTGCCATTACAGAGACGGAATTGAATGTAGATATCCTGGTACTTAACCAAGCTCTTTATGAACTCATCAGTGATGTCCCGATAGATATTGCGCTGCTGAACGATGAAGTCCTGGAATGACATGAAGGTGTTGATATCGTCATCGATCGTATTGGATGACTTGAGTTCCTTAAGTTGTTTGACCGCCTTCGCGAATGAGTCAGCCGAAAATACCTCCTGTGAATCGAGCATCTCGTTGATCCTGGCAAGGGCCTTCTGCATGAGATCATCAAGGGATATCGTTCGTGATGCGCGCTTCTGTTCCCATCCGCCATCATCCTTCCAGCTTTTGAGCGTAGGCGCTGAGATGCCTACTCGAGCGCAGATGTCCTGGGCCTGGACCTGCTGCATGAACAAGAGATAGGCGTATTCATACTTCTCAGGTGTTCTGGAAGCGATACGCTTCTTTTTTTTTGGCTTTGCCTGGGGCATAGTTTTTTCACAAAAATCATTTATTCGCGCGCTAAATACAAAATACTCCGCAACCCTTGCGCCGTTGCCTGCAAGCGTTGCAAGCTTACTTGTGATAAGGGTTTTTCAAATGTATGTTTGCAGCTACTTCAATTAAACCGGAGATCGTTTTCTCATTAAAATATTCTGATCATGGCAAAAGGTTTTGTACTCAACGATGAAAGTAAGCTCAATTCGTATGGGTTCCTGGTATTGAATGCCGGTGGCAACTTCGATCGATTCAATGAAAACCCGGTAATGCTCAATCTACATGACCAGGGTCAGCTCGTTGGCCGTTGGGAAAACCTGCGCTGTAATGGAAGCAAACTGATCGCCGACGAGATCTTCGATACCGAGGATCCCGCAGCCATGATGTTATCGGGAAAGGTTGACCGTGGATTTCTCAAGGGTGCATCCATGGGTCTCCACATACAGGATGCAGAACTGAAAGATATTCCGGGCATGGGTCTGGTATCAGCCGTTACCAAGTGGGAACTTATGGAAGCTTCGCTGGCTCCGGTTCCTTCCGGGAAGACCTGTCTTAGACTTTATGACGATAGAGGCCAGTTGATCACCAGTAAGGAAGCAATCAAACTTTCAATCGACACAATTATTCACAAAAACGACAAAACAATCATGGACAAGATCATGTTAACCGCCGAGGCGGCAACCTGTCTGAAGGTCGGCAAAGAGATCGATCCTACGGGCTTGAATACCGCTATTATGGCACTGGCCGCCGCCAGGGATGAGGCGGTAACAGCGCTTCAGAATATGCACAAGAAACTGGCTGCTGAGCTGGTAGACGGAGCCATCGCAGAAGGCCGTCTCACAGCTGACAAGAAGGAATCATTCATCAAGCTTGCTGAAGGCGATTACAAGCAGGCAAAGGATCTGATCGAATCCCTTCCGACCAAGAAAACTCTTTCAACAACAATCAAGCCTGCCGGTACCACTACCGAAAAGAGTCGCGAAGACTGGAATTACCTGAAGTGGGCCAAGGAAGATCCCAAAGGTCTGCAGAAAATGCAGCGTGAGGATCCCGATGGCTTCGCCGCCCTGAAGGCTGCCTATTCGAGCAATCGCTAAGAATTCACCTAAACCCCAAACATAAATCATGAAAAAGCTCAATTTCAAAAACCTGTTCTTCAACCTGGTGGTCGCGGTGATCATCGGTTCGTTATTCGCCATCCCGGCTGCGGTAAGTGCTGCGGTGTCGGTGGGTGCCGGGACGCTGCTCTCGTTTATGCCCCGTGTCAGCGGCATGCTCATGTCCGGACTTCAGAAGGAGTTATGGACCGATATTCTGCTCAACCAGTTCTATCCTGACAACTCCTTTCTGGCAGAAGCCAGGGACATGTCGGCCCTGGTCGAGAACAATACGATCAACCTTGCTGAAGCCGGTGCTTCGCCCGACGTATTGATCGACAATACCAGTTATCCTATTGCTGTGTCGAGCCGGACTGATACGCCCCATGCTCTGCCGCTGCGCACCCTGGATACTACCAGTACTGTACTTCGTAATGTGGAAGCCATGGAACTGGCCTATGACAAGATGAATTCAATCATCTACGGCCACCGCCAGGAGCTTTTCAAATATGCCTGTAAGCTCGCTGCCTGGAACTATGCTCCTACAGCGGACTCATCTAACACGCCTGTCATCGCAGCCACCGGATCCATCAAGAACGGTAAGAGGCAACTACTGTTCGATGATGTCATGAAGCTTATGGTGGCATTCAACAATCTTGATTTCCCAACCGATGGCCGTATCCTGGTACTTAACCCCCAGCATGAATCAGATCTGATCATGCAGGACTTACTACTTTATAAAGCGGCAATTGTATCCGGTACATTGTTCGGATTTAAACTATACCGCACCAGTGTCACCCCGGTTTATAATGGGTCAACCGGCGCGAAAGTAGCATTCGGCGCAGTGGCCGCACCCTCAACCGACTGTATATCTTCCTTCTCGTTCCACAAAGATGAGGTTATGCGTGCGATTGGATCTGTCGAGATGTTCGCCAAGTACAAGGATCCCGACAACAAAGGTGACGTGGTGAACTTCCAGATGAGGTTCGCTGCCCTGGCACTTCGCAACAAAGCAATTGCGGCTCTTTACAGCCCATTATCGTAAAACCCCGACCCGAAGGATCCCGGCAGCAGCAATGCTCCGGGGTCCGCTGATCGGATAAACAACTACGGATGTCTGAGTTTGAAATTTGGGTGTACCGCGGCGCGATTGTAGTACTACTTGGAATATTGTGGTACCTGGCAAAGGGAGTTCTCAAAGAGCTGAAGTTGATCAGGGAGTTTCTTCAGGAGCTGAAGAATATTCAGACCCGGCAGGATGAGATTATTAAAGGAATCCAGGAGCATGTTGGTGACCATAAAACCAGACTCGATAATCACTCAGAAAGAATTCGTAACGTAGAATTGAAACAAGGTAGCTGTCAATATTGCAGAGAATCTTAATACTTAATTCAAAGATCACATGAAAGCGAAAAATATAGTCAGTGAGGTTTTCTTTTACGCGGTCGGGTTGGTGATCCTGGTGGGTTTCTTTCTCCTTTCCACGTTCCTTATGACTCACCTTATCCCGGAAGGGAACCGGGACATGATCAAAGATGTATTGGCCACCCTCAGGGATGCCCTTATGATCATCATCGGATACTTCTACGGGACTTCCAAATCGTCAGCAGACAAGAATGCCATTTTCGATAAACAGTTGAATCAAACACCCACAATAACCAATGTCAAAACAAGCTAGCATGGCTCCGAAGCCAACCAAAGCAGCTGATTCAGCTGTAAAGGATGAACCTGTTGAACACAAAACGGATGCTTCTTCGAATTCGAAAAAGGTTCACAAATTTCACGAAAAGGCCAAAGAGGTCTTTGCCACGCACAATGTTGATCAGGTGCACTTCACCGATGATGGCACAGCCTTCATTCATCCGCAACATGCACGTATGCATGCCGAAAATCTTAAAGACAATGTTATTCACATCGTAAACCGCGAGGAGGTATAATGTTACCACGAGTTTCTATAGTATTCACCAATGGCGCCCTTGGACTGGCAACGACCAGCGAAGATGGCGTTCTGGGTGTCGTTTGTACCGGCGCAGTTGTCGCGGGTAAGTTTGCCCTGGCAACGCCTTACATCATCAAATCATTCGATGATCTGGAAGCCAACCTTGGGATTACCGACGCTAACAACCCGGCTATCGTGAAGTTCTTCTCGGACTTCTATGCCATGGCTCCCTCTGGAACCGAAGTGTGGCTGATGGGTTTTGCGGATACAGTTACGCTTACCAATATGTGCGATGTCGCTACCAGCAATGCGAAGTTGTTGCTGCTGGCTGCCAACGGCCGCCTGCGTGGCCTTATTGTTGTGCGCACACCGGCAGTAGGATATACTCCTACCATTACAGCCGGACTGGATGGCGATGTTGCAACCGCGGTTGTAAAAGCCCAGGCACTGGCACAGTGGTCAGTTGATACCCTGAAGGCTCCTATCTTCGTGCTGATCGAAGGCCGGAGTTATTCCGGAGTACCGACAGCGCTGACCGATATGACCCTGGCATCCTACAACCGTGTAGGTGTGTTTATTGGCGATACCGTCGCCTCCAGTGACGATGCATGCATGGGCCTGCTGGCCGGACGCATTGCGGGCATACCTGTTCAGCGGAACATTGGCAGGGTCAAGGATGGTCCTGTGGCATCGCTTACCGCTTACCTCTATGACAAGAAGGTGGAACAGGCCGATCCCGGATCGGTTCATGACAAGGGATATATTACCCTGCGCACCTTCGTCGGACGGTCAGGATACTTCTTCAGTGATGATGTTCTCTGTGCATTACCTACAGACGATTATCACAACCTGACGGCCCGCAGGACTGTCGATAAAGCTTATCGCATCGCTTATAATACCCTTCTCCTCGAGCTGCTTGATGAGATCCCTGTGAATGCAGATGGAACGATGGCAGTCACTAAGGCCAAGAGCATCGAGACCAAGGTCGAGAATGCCATCATCAATTCGATGACCAACAATGGCGAACTCGGCAATGATCCTGGCAACCAGAACGACACCGGAGTGATCTGCTTCATTGACCACACCCAGAACATAGTTGCGACATCGCAACTCAATGTTACGCTCCAGGTCAAGCCATACGGTTACGACCGGTATATTAATGTGAACCTCGGGTTCCAGACAGTTTCTGCTTAATTTCCACCTTCAAATCCATAATCAATTATGAAAAAGATCCTTGTATTATCGGCAATCCTTCTGATTGCATCCACCACCTTCGCGCAGAAGAGCGTCCTGGCAAGTTATGGCGATACGCTCTCGGGCGCTTCTACCAAGTACTACCCGGCCCCGGCCTTCAGCGACCTCCAGTACGGATCCTTCCAGGTATGGTTCGACCACTTGACTGGATCACTCGATTCCACCTATGTGTCCTTCCAGGGATCTATCGACGGGGTCAACTGGATCACGCTGCAGCCGACCACCTATGCCAACACTGTGACGATCGGCGCAACTGCACCTACTGACTTTACTCCCTGCCGGTTCTATCAGACTGATGGAGGTATGATCTGGACGATATCCAACTCACTGAAGCTGCCGTTCTACCGGCTGGCTGTTCAGCACTGGGTGACGGGCACGGCCTCCATTAAAGCCTGGATGTACAAAAAGAAGTAACAACCTTTGAATGAATTTGAGGCATCTCCAGGTTAAATGCCTGGGGATGCTTTTTCACCATCATAAAAATTGTCAAATATGTCATTCGATAGCCGTCAATATGAATTCGCGGATCTCACTCTTGAGTTGGGTGGCCGTATTGTTACCGGGTTTCGCGGGATGAAATACACCTCCAAGCAGGAAAAGGAACTCGTGTATGGCAAAGGCAATGAGCCATTGCATATCCAGAAGGGAAACAAAGCTTACGAGGGAGAGATAACTATCCTTCAGAGTGAACTGGAGACCCTTCGCAAGGCATCACCCACCGGGTCGGTAATCGACTTGAGGCTGGATGCAATTCTTTGCTATGGAAATCCGAGCAATGGTGACACGCTCATCATTGACAAAGTCCGCGGACTTGAATTCACGGATGATAGCAAGGAGATGAAGCAGGGAGATAAATTCATGGAGGTGAAGCTTCCGTTTATCTGCCTGAAAATCGAGAACCAAAAACCCTAAGACGTGGATCAGGAATCATATATCGGAGTGGTAAGCCAGGATCAGATTGATGCCTGGAAGTCGAAGTACAGCAAAGTATTTGCCGTGAAGGTGGACGGGCATATCTGTTACCTGAAGGAGCCGGATCGTAAGATCCTTGGTTACGCATCGGTGGCCGGTAAAACGGATCCTCTGAAGTTTAACGAGGTGATCATGAACAGCTGCTTCATCGGAGGATCCGAACTTATTAAAACTGACCTGGGCATGTTCCTGGGAGCTTCGTCGGTGATCGCCAACATCATCCAGGTCAAAGAGGCAGAACTGGTAAACTTGTAAAGGCTGTCGAGGTAGACCCACAGGACTTCATCCGTATCAGCAATGCCCAGCTGATGTATTACATGAATATCCCAGATCCCGATAGCCTTACCGATCAGAAATGGGCAATGCGAATAAGAGAACTCGAATATATCCGCAAACAGGAAGCAAAAGCCAATGGGTAACCTACTTGAATATACTTTATCCTTGAAAGACCAGGTGAGCAGTAAACTGAGCAGCATCGGAGCCAATTCTGATGCTGCTTCGTTTAAAATCAATGGGTTAAGAGATCATACCAATCAGCTCTCTGCTTCGATGAACAAATTGGAAGCTTCCGAGGAACGAGCAGGTAAGGCCGGAAGCGTATTGTTCGCCGGCATGAGTGGGTTTCTTGGAGCCATTGGTATTTCTTCAGGCATCTACGCGATTGGGGAACAATTTACCAAAGGAATTGAGAAGGCACACGAGTTGCATGCCGCCGAGGCACAGCTGGCCAATACCATGCAGAACATGGGTACCTTCAGCCAGGAGGCTTATGAGAAGGCCGTCGAAGGATCTGGTAAGCTTGCATCTCACATCAAGTTTTCAAAGGGCGATGTTGTCGAGCTCCAGGCGCAGCTGCGAATGGTCGGCAATGTTTCGGAAAATGAAATGAACCGTATGGTCACTGCTTCGGCAGATATGGCCACCAAGTTCAAAATGGGACTTCTCGAAGCCGGTAACTCTGTGGCAAAGGCTGTCAATAATCCGGAGATGATGCGCCGCCTGGCGATGCAGCTTAAGATCGATCCGGACCAGGTTAAGCATATCCAGGATCTGGCCAAGCATGGTAAAGAGGCCCAGGCCCGGCTGGAGCTTCTTGATATTGTCGAACAGAAGATCGGAGGCTCGGCAAAAGCGGCCTTCGATGCTGATCCTACTGCAAGGTTCCAAAAGGCAATGGGTAAGATCCAGATGACCCTGGGAGAAATTGGAATAGGATTTCAAACCAGTATCATGCCGGCAGTGGAATGGTTTGCGGATGCTTTTATTGGCATCTTTGAAAATATCAGAAGTGCATTATCAATCGTAGGAGCTGTAATTGGAAAGCTTTGGAATTCATTTACTCAATTGGGTCCAATTAGGGCTATAATTGATACATTCCGTCATTGGTGGGATCTTCTTAATGAAGGTAATCCAATTGTCATTGCAATAACCGCTTTAATCGGAACTATGCTTGCCGTTATGGCAGCATATTCAGTCTATTCAGGCATCGCTACTGCTGCAGTATGGCTGTGGAATACTGCACAGGTTGCATTAAATGCTACAATCTGGGCAAATCCTATTACCTGGATAATTGCTGGCGTCATTGCTCTTATTGCAGCTATATCCTATGTCATTTATAAGATTGATGGTTGGGGACAGCTTTGGGATGGCCTAATTCAGTTTATGAGTAACGCCTGGTCGGGATTTAAACAAATGTTTGTTGTTCTTTGGCTCGAGGTTCAGGACAAATTCATGACCGGTGTAGAATTCATTGAACGTGGTTGGTTCCGGGTAAAGTCTCTTTGGGATAAGGACGGTGCAGATGCAGGTCTTGCGAAACTGAATGCCGAAAGCTCAAAAAGATCTGAGGAATTGGCCGCAGCACACAATAAACTTTCCGAATATCAAAAATTAAGCGCTGATGGTCTTCAGAATGGCGTTGGGGCCCTACATTGGAATAGTGACAAAAGCCTGGGTGATGTTGTAACTGGACTGAAGGACAAACTTGGGATAGGTCATAACAAGATCGAACCCGGAGGGATCCCCGGAATGGCCGGAAAGGATAAAGCTGACAATGGCATGTCAGGTACCGGCAGTCCGCAGGAAGCTATTGCAACTGGAGGAACCCGCAATACCACTATAAACATCAACCTGAAAAACATGGTTGAGAATATCGTATTCGACGGGTCGCTGAATGAAAGCCGAAGTGACCTGGAGAAAACCGTTACCGAAATTTTCATGCGTGTTTTGGGCATGGCACAATCAACTTCATAATGGAAACTGATCACACCTTCGCCACTGGCTATAACCTTCCACCATTCTTCCTTCAGGATATGGTGGTAATCATGGCCTATGACAAAAATGATAAGTCTTTGAATTATGTCGGTAAAACAGACAGTCCACTCAAGCTTCAGCATCAGTTCCCTTTAACCTTTAAGGTTAAGGGTCTCGAAGACTTCACCTTTCCCATAGATCCCATTATCACCATGGGATTCAAAAACGTGATCACCAGGCGAACGGTATCAAAAGGAACCAAGAGAGGATCCATCAAGGAGCGCTGGACGGAAGATGATGTCGATATTACCATTTCCGGAGTATTCATCTCTGAAGACGGCACCTATCCGGTTGAAGTTGACAAACTCAGAGCCTTCTTTGAACAGCACACCGCTATCGATGTAGTGTGCACGCTTCTCAATGAAAGGAACATAAATCAGATTGCCATTGAATCATTTGAACTTCCGTTCACCAAAGGAAAAGACAACCAGGCTTTTCAGATAAAAGCTTTTTCAGACGACGTTTTTCAACTCTTAATTGAAAACTGATGTACGATATCACCTGGCAAATTATGGTAGGTAAGTATGAGCTCACAATGCTCGATTCTGTGAAGATCATTCGCAGTGTTGAGCAGATCAGCGATACTGCCGTAATTGTATTGCCGGGAACCTGCTTCAATAAAGCCATTGAGATCGAGAGTAAGATCAAGCGCGGAGATCCGGTATTGATCATGGCCGGTTATGACAAAACCCTGGTGAATGAGTTCCAGGGATTCATCGAAAGCATCTCAACCGACGGCGCTGCCATAAAGATCAACTGTGAAGATGCCATTTTCCAGTTCAGAAAGCCGGTCGTAGACAAGGAGTTTGTCAATCCGGATGTAAAGGATGTCTTAAACTACATCTGCAGCCAGATCGGAGGATATACCCTGAATTGTGATTATTCCTTCAAGTATGATAAGTTCATCATCCGCAATGCTACGGCTTATGATGTACTGAAGAAAACCCAGGAAGAAACCAAGGCCAATGTTTACATAAAGGACAAGGTTCTTCATGTTCATCCGGCTTACAAGGAGATCTTTGGTAAAGAGAAGTACTCATTCCAGGATAACATCGAGAAAAGCGATCTGGAATACAAGAATGCCAGGGATCGTATTGTCCAGGTAGTAATTGAAGGCAAGGGGAAAGATGGTAAGGTGATCCGCGAGACAGCTGGATCAACCGGGGGCGACCAGGTAAACATCAAGATTGATGGTGTTAGCGATGCAAAAACACTTCAAAATCTTGCACAAGAGCAATTGAAGGTGAAAAGCTATACCGGCTATTCAGGGAGTTTTACCGGCTGGCTGCTGCCTTATTGCGATGCAGGGTTCAAGGTATCCATTACAGATAAGGATTATGAATTCAAAGATGGAGACTACTATGTGGTCACCGTTGAAACGAATATTGGAAAGGCTGGCGGAGTTCGCAAGATCAGCATAGGTATGAAATTATGACAGACGTAACTCAGATCCGGGATAGCATTCGCAAAATTGCAGGCTTCGACGGCCTGGGGTCTTCATTTTTTACGGCCCAGGTGAAGTCGGTATCTGAAACTGATTGCTCTGTCATGTATGGGACCATGGAGATCACCGGAGTTAAGCTATTTTCGATCGATGCTGCCGGCAAACTACTTATAAAACCCAAGAAGGGGAGTATGGTCACAGTGGCCGATCTTTCTGCAGGAAAATTACGCGACCTGGTGATCATCAAGGCTGACCAGGTTGAATTGATCCGTTATAACCAGGATGGATTGATTGTTGAAATTGACAGCGTATCCAAAAAGGTTGATATCAGTAATGCAAGTACAAGTCTTACCAAGATCATGGAGGCGTTGCATGATCTGCTTCAAAGTTTCAAGGTACTCACGCCACAGGGACCATCGGAAGGGTTGCAGGTTGATACAATGACCAGCCTTGAACAGTTTCAGACGACATTTAAACAGCTTTTAAAATAGTATTAAATGGGGTTGCAAAAGGACATACTTAAACAGGGAATCGTCCAGCTGATGGCTGACATGGCCAAGATGGACAAAACTGATCATGAGCAATACGCTGATCGGTTGAGTACCCTGATTGATGCATTTGTCAAAAGCGGACAGGTGGTAGTTTTACAAGGGATCCCAGTGGCCACCTACGGGAGTGCAACAGCGCAGACCGGAGCAACTACAGCACAAGGTTCAGGAATAATCGTATGACAAAGGTAACTGACATATTATGTGATTCTACAGGCGATATCGCTTGTGTAGGTGGCGATATGGTCGTTGGTAATGGAACCTACCAGCACCAGGCCGATCTGTTAACAGCCAACGAGGGAGAATATAAAGAAACCCCACTGGCCGGAGTAGGAATCACCGGTTTTCTCAACGATGAGAATCCTGCCGAGCTTCAGCGTAAGATCAGGATCCAGTTTACCAAGGATGGCATGTCGGTGGTCAAGGTGGCCTATGGCACGAATCTCGAGATAAATGCTAATTACTGATGAGAACGGTAAAGTCATATGATAATCAGTCGCTATTCGACATTGCCATCCAGGAGATCGGCGCGATAGAGTCGGTATGGGACATTCTGGATGCCAATACTGGTCTGCAGCTGGATCTTTCTTTACCGGCATCGGCGAATGTTGTGATACCGGATATCGTTCTGAAAAAACAGGTGGTGGCATATTTCGCAGACAACAATTTGCATCCGGTCAGCGGATTGGATGAAGAATCGATTGTAACGCAAAACGATATGAATACAATTAAACAAGATCTTGATTACAATCTTCATGGAGGAGACAAGGAGTTCGCCGGTGTACGGCTTTTCTTCCTGCATGACATGCTTTCGGTTCAGATAGTTTACACCGGGATTACTGCAGATACGGTAGTGGTGTCAGTGGATCAGTCGCTTGATGGTGTTAACTGGACAACTATTCCGTATGTCAACCAGATCATCGATAAAACCAAGGAGGCACATACCTTCAACATAATAGGTTTGCTCACAGACTTCGTAAGGCTGCACCTGTCGGTACCTGACGCATCGGATGGCACAATCACCTCAGTAACCTGGAAAACTTAAAACCATGGCCCGCACAATCCCTGAAATATATGACGCCCTGAACGCATCGAAAGCATCGATGTCGGAGCTCAACGATTTTGTGGTAACTACATCGGTTCCCGGATCCACCCAGGACTATTCGGCTGATCTGGCCGTCGATGTCTCTTCGGGTTCCAAGGTAGCGATCTGGAGACTTTGGTTGTGGATCTTCTCGGTTGGATCCTGGATGGTTGAAACATTGTTCGATCGTCACACTTCGGATATTACCGAGGTCCTTGATGCCAAACGCGTTCACACACTCAGATGGTATGCTGAACAGGCCAAACAGTGGCAGTATGGCTATGCACTCTCATGGATCAATAACCAGTATCAATATGCCATCAGCGATGACAACGCGAAAATCATCAAATATGCAGCTGCATCGGAAAACAACGGGAAAGTCACCCTGAAGGTGGCCAAGGATTCCGGGGGAACCAAGGTTCCGCTGGCCACACTTGAAAAGTCGACTTTCACTGACTACATGAAAAAGGCCAAAGATGCCGGCGTGGTGATGGAGATCGTTTCATTGCCAGCTGATCAGCTCAAGGTTCACATCACCATCGTGCGCGACCGGCTTGTGCTGGATGCGAATAACAACCTGCTACGGGATAATTCAATCAACCCGATTACCAATGCTATTGAAGCTTTCGGCCAGAGCCTGGAGTTCGACGGGATCCTAAGGCTATCAAAACTCGTTGATGCTATCCAGGGAGCCGAGGGAGTAATTGATGTATTGCTGGATCAGGCATGGTGGAAACCTTCCGGAGGAACTTACCAACCGGTGGCAATGTCGGTGGAAGCTGCTGCAGGTTATTTCGAGGTAAATTATACAGACAGTTCATTCTTATATCAGGACAATGTGGAAGTCACAATTCTCGATTAATGTCATTGGGCACATGCTCATTCCTTACCGGCACCGCCAGGTAAGGTTTGTCGCATGGGTGAAGGTATTTCTTTCGTACTTGACCATGCTCAAGGATACATTGTACTCCTGGTGGGATGAAACACTTTTGGACGCCTCCATGACTCCCCAGGTAATGTACCTGGAAAGGATTCTCAATCTGATGTTCCAGGTGACTTCAATATTCATCGACGAGGGATATACTCTTGGTCCCTGGATCTTCCTGGATACCGAGACTCCGGATCCTGAATTTTTCATGGATCAGGATGATTCCTATGTGTATAACCTGTCGGATGCGATCATCGTGAACTTCGTGGTTAACATTCCATCATCACTTAGCTCCGACACTTCGAGGATTGCCGCGATTGTTCACAAGTACAAGTTACCGGGTAAGTCATTTATCATTCAAATATTCTCGTAATGAACCGATTAAAAGCTATTGCCGGAGGGCAGCCGTTAAGGTCAAACGACTGGGGATTTATTCAGGACGCGACTTCAGAAACTATTAAGAATCTTGTTATAGGGCTCAAGGGCACTGCCGGTGCTTGCATCATCTCAGGTCTGGCCGTCACCTATGACAGCACTCATATTTATATCCCTGAGGGAGTGATCTTCGATGGTGAAGAGCTCTGTTATGTTCCGGGATCATCCTTCGTAATCGTCGGTGGTACCGGCGACAGCATGGTAGGGACATACCTTGTTTATTTGTCCCAGAATATCACTACTGGAGAATCCAGAACCTTTAAGGATACCACAGTTCATAACGTGTATCAATATGGCCGGTATTCCCTGGGATATGCTGAATCAGTTCCATCAGGTGGTATTGCTCTTGCGGGTCTTGACTACATTCTGAACATTATTTCAAACTTCGTGATTGCTGCGATGCCTCCGATTCCGGCAGGGGTTGATCTGATGTACGTCCGGAAAGTATTTACCGCTGACACACTTGATCAGGCTCAGATAGTCGTTCCGAAACCCGGTGCCGGTAAAGTGACCAAAGTAATATCCATGTCTGCTCGGGTGGTTCCAGGATCAACGCACCTTGAGGTCGGCACTCAGAATCTCAATGTAATGTATGGGATTGATGTTACTGAAGTTGGTATCGGTTCGTTTCCCAACAACTTTATCGAAGCAACTACTCCCACCAATTATGACATGGCACCGGCTCCCGGACAGATATATGAGAATGCTTATGTATGTATCGGCCTGTCGGGAGAAACAGCTCCTATATCGGGATCCGGTGAGATTATAGTATATTGCCTTTACAAGATAATTACTCTGTAAAATGGACGGGACCAGTAAATATGTCAATCTAAAATCGGGACCTGAAGTTGGTGGAATGCCAACCGGAAGCCTTGTAGGTGATATCCTGCAATGGGATGGCCATTATTGGGTTCCCGTACAGCCGGATTCAATATCACCGGATATTCGAAGCTCCCATGCATCCGCTACAGCTAATGTCAATTGTGATCTTATATGGGATATGGCTTTTGCTGGTACGGATTACACTTTTGTGATTAATGGAATTAACTTAAAGGGGAAACCTGTTGAAATAACCATTGTAAGTAAGCTAAACACAAAACTTGTTATTAAAACAATTGAAGGCGCATCAATTACTGCAATTGCGAAGCCTTATTAATCTTCATGCTATGAGAAAATTCGTTGCTATCATAATATTCATGTCGATCGTATCCGGATCGATGTGTCAGCATATGTTTGACACAGTTGTTTTTTCGCATGGTGGAAAAATATACAAACTTTCAATTTCACCAAATCAAATAGTTGTAAATGATACTATTTATAACAGCTTTCCGGGATTTGGCACAAATCATTCAAGTGCTGCGTATGGAGACCATTTACATAGTGATTTAGCTCGTAAAAACTATGTGGATTCAACCTTCATGCAGGTTGGAACATTTACCGAAATAGGAAAGAATAAATTCAATCCTGCACTGTGCCAGTCTGGGCAATATTTCTATAACTCAACCGGAGCTTTAATGGCATGTTCTGCCACGGATTTCTACAACACCGGATATCAATCTGTTCATTCTTCGACTACTTATACCCTGACAAAAAACAGAGCAGATTTATGGATACTTTGGACGCAACTATGGTTTTTCACCTCAAGCCATGTGCCGATCAGTTATGTTTCAGTGAGTAATCCTTACGGGGTCATAACCTTTACAACTCCCGCAAATGCTGCTTATATTGGCATCAATTCAAAGTATTCGCCCACTGAATCACTTTCCAGCTTTGCTCAATCTTTGCAGCTCGAATTGGGTAACGGTTCTACAACATTTGAACCTTACCAACTGGTATTAAAAAAGTCATTGACCCAGATCCCGGAAGGGGTTTTAAAAACAACCGGTTTACCTGGTATAATCGGTTATGGTAAACCTACTTCAGTAGTGGTGAAAAAACCGGATATATGGGTTTTTACGAAGTACAATGATACCTCCGATCTGCGAACTCAATTTACCGCTTTTGATTCAGTTGCATTCTCCAATAATGTTATCAATACATCTTCGTATCTGGTAAAAAAAGGTTCGAATAACATAACCGGGTATGATTGTGTGATTTTAAGAGCTCTTTCAGATGATGCTGCTCCCAGCAATATAAATGGCACCTTCATTGGGGCAAACCACGGATGTAGCGATGCTTTATTGGTTACCGCTGCTGCTCATGGAAAAACAGATGTTGATGTAGGATCTGAATGGAAAGATAATTCCAACAGGAAGTACTATATCGTCAGAATCGTTGATTCTGGCCATCTATGGGTTTTGTCGGAAAA
This sequence comes from Bacteroidota bacterium, assembly GCA_037133475.1. GTDB lineage: Bacteria > Bacteroidota > Bacteroidia > Bacteroidales > FEN-979 > CAIVAT01. Next base: position 1,439 of record JBAXOB010000033.1, on the reverse strand, counting down.
TATTGGAGCATCTGATCTATGGGTTTTTGATAATTCTCTTTCCGGATCTACATTGACTCATTCGGCCAATGCCACTCATACCGGAACCATAACGTTCACGGCTTATGAGCAGGTTCAGATGGTACCTGCCATCAAAAATCGAACAGTGTCTATATTTCTCGATGGTATAACTCAGGTCGGAACTACTGACTCAACTTACTACTGTGAGTATTTAGATATTCGTGAGAACTATGACATCGTAAATCCAGCATCTGTGGTTGATTCATTGAAAGTCCATGTTGGTTCCAATCCAGCGCCATCCTTGGCCAATGGAACCGCAGTAATAAGGCAGAATATAACGTACAGAACACAGTCTAATGGGGCTGTGGTCTGTTTTAATGACTGGACTACGGTCCAGCAAGTTAATCTTGGTTACATGGGATTTATCCAACAGGACGTGTTATTTGCCTTTTCAACTCCGCTTTTGAAATTGTATGCTTACATGCCTAAGGTATTACCGATTACAGCTGGAGCCACAACATATGATTTAAGGAATCCGACTGATTATAGTTACAATCCATCGGCTCCATTGTATTACACTCCAATCTACTGGGAAAATGCAACATCACCTCCAGATCGGATGATTGAGTTTTTGTCAACATCTGCAGGGGTACGCAAGGCTGCGTATCATTTTGGGTATATTCAGGACATCGGTATGGGATCTTACCGTAAAGACAATCTGAATACCGCGTGGATGTTATTTACCACTCGTAAATCTTATCCGCATGGAATTGATGATAAAATGGGAGTTATACCTGCCGGAAAAACATACCAAGGTGTTTGTTTTAAAAGCATGTATGATGTAGGATCTAATCCAGCAGGTCGTATATCATTCAACAGTGTTGATGTAGGGAAATGTGCTTATCTATACTTAGACTACTCAGCGGCAATGATCGATAATATCCCATTGCCTCAGAAGTATGCCGGAATGGACATATCCGTAGTTGAGAAGTCATCCAACTTATCAATCGGGAATACAGTGGCAGCGGACAATCTTAATGTCACTGTAACGTCTGCAAGTCCAATGTATGGGTACGCTGTCCTTAAGTTACAGCCGTCATCAAATACAGAGACAGATCCATTATGCTGGCACAAAGGTGATTCTACGCATTATCGCACACGATACGCAGACAGGTACCAGGATGCCACCAGCAGCATTCAGACACAGCTAAACGGAAAACTATCCAGCTATACAGAAACTGATCCGCAAAGCTGGCACAAGGGAGATTCAACGCATTATCGCACTCCATACGCTGACAGGTTCCAGGATGCAACCAGTTCAATTCAGACGCAGCTGAATGGTAAACTATCAAGTTATACCGAAACAGACCCACTGACTTGGCATAAGGGAGATTCAACGCATTATCGCACTCCATACGCTGACAGGTTCCAGGATGCAA
>JBAXOB010000032.1:0-55446 GCA_037133475.1 Bacteroidota bacterium | reverse complement strand
GGCGGTTGGTTTACCCTGATGCTCGGCGGCATCCTGCTGATGATCATGTACGTATGGTTCAGCGGCCGCAGGATCAAAAACAGCTTTATCGAATTTTTACGCATTGAAAATTATGTGGATGTCATCAAGGAGCTCAGCCATGACGAGTCTGTTCCCAAATACGCCACCAACCTGGTCTTCCTGACCAAGGCCAACAAGGTTACCGACGTGGAATCGAAGATCATCTATTCCATCCTCAACAAGCATCCCAAGCGGGCCGACCTCTACTGGATGCTCCATGTCGACATCCTCGACGAACCGCATGTGCTGGAATACAAGATCACCCATATCATCCCGGGAATCATGATCAAGGTCGACTTCAAGATCGGGTTTAAGGTGCAGCCCCGGGTTAACCTCTTCTTCAGGCAGGTATTGGAGGAGCTGAGCCGCAACGATGAAATCGACCTGTTAAGCCGCTATTCTTCCCTGCGCAAATACCATGTGTCGGCCGATTTCAGGTTCGTGGTGATCGACAGGATCCAGAATTACGACTTTGATTTCCCTCCCAGGGAGCAGTTCATCATGGACCTCTACTCCATCTTCAAACGCTTCGGTATCAGCGAGGTGCGGGCGCTGGGGCTCGACACCAGCAATGTCACGGTTGAAACCGTTCCCTTGTATGTCGACAAGGAGATCCCGGTCCTGCTGCTTCGCAACGACCTTACAAAAAGGATGGGCTGATCTGAACGGTGTTATTTCCTGGAGATAACCTTCAGCGCTGCTTCCACGATGTCGGGAACATCGAGTCCGTATTTCTTCAGCAACTCTTCCGGCTTACCGCTCTGGCCAAACTGGTCATTTACGGCAACCATCTCCACCGGCGATGGCAGTTCGCGTGCGAGCAGCTGGGCGATGCTGTCGCCAAGTCCGCCGTTCCGGAGGTGCTCCTCGGCCGATACCACGCAACCGGTTTTCCTTACGGATGCAAGGATGGCCTCCTCATCGAGGGGTTTTATGGTGTGGATATTGATGATCTCAGCACGGACCCCCTTCTCCTCCAGTATTTTGCAGGCCTGTAATGCATTCCAGACAAGGTGCCCGGTGGCAAAGATCGAAACATCGGCCCCTTCATTCAGGAGCAATGCCTTCCCGATGACGAAGGGCTGGCCGGCAGGGGTGAAATTGGGCCATTTCGGGCGGCCGAAGCGCAGGTAGACAGGTCCAACGTGATCAGCGATGGCAAGGGTGGCGGCTTTGGTCTGGTTAAAGTCGCAGGGGTTGATAACAACCATGTTGGGGAGCATCTTCATCAGCCCCAGGTCCTCCATGATCTGGTGGGTGGCGCCGTCTTCACCCAGGGTAATGCCGGCATGGGAGGCGCAGATCTTGACATTCTTGTTGGAATAGGCAATGGCCTGGCGGATCTGGTCATAGACCCTCCCGGTCGAAAAATTGGCGAAGGTCCCGGTAAAGGGAATCTTTCCCCCGATGGTCAGCCCGGAGGCCATACCCATCATGTTTGCTTCGGCGATGCCCACCTGGAAAAAACGATCGGGGAAGGCGGCGGCAAAGGCATCCATCTTCAGTGAGCCTGTCAGGTCGGCACAGAGGGCCACCACGTTGGGATTCTGCCGGCCGAGTTCCGCGAGTGCCTCGCCAAACCCTGAACGGGTATCCTTTGATCCTTGATTGCTGTATTCTGTCATGTCAGTTTGGATATAATTTCATGTTGACTGTCTGTCCGGGCTCAACCCTGAACGACTTTTCAGTGGTATACGACGACTGGTTCGAATATTTCGAACGAAACACCACCCGGTAACTCCCCGGCTGGAGATAGAGCGTTTCCTGCTGCTGCTGGTTATCCCTGAGGTTGTAGAGCCAGGTTAGGTGGTTTTTATCCTCCTGGTAAAGGCTGCCATAGCCGTTGGTTGATTTCTGGATCACCGCGATGCCCGGCAGCGGCATCTCCACCGTGGTGGTATGCGACTGCTTAATCTCGACATTGTCGACCAGAACGCGCGGCAGGCAGAGGATCTCCACATCATAGCCGCCTGTCAGGAACTTCTCGGTCTGGTCGAACTGCTGAACCGTGATGGTTTCACACTCACCATGCCTGCGGATGATACAGGGGAGGTATTTCAGCGTGTTGTTCCCGGTGGCCTTGAAGGCAAGATAGCCCTGCGGGGCATCGATGCCGACAATATTGTGTTTCCCGGGAGTAAGCTTCACGGTATCCTTATGCACGGGGGGAATGGTATGTACCACGATATCATAAGTCACTAGGGGATCAATGTCGAGGGTGTCGGGCAGCCCCTTGTTGTTGAACGAGTGGATGAAATTGTATTTGGGCAGCCCCGAAAGGTGATCGTAAAAGGTCATGTTGACATTGGTTTCGGTGGGTTTCCCGTAGGCATCGAGCAGGTTGACCTGGATGCTGGTCGGGTTCAGCGAACGGGAGATAATAATATTGAGCGCATTCCTGAACTGGGTTTCATTGGACGCGTCGAAATAGGTCCCGACACACTCGAACTGGTCGCGGAAGTTTTTACCGATGCCGATGATAAAGGGTTTCAGGACGATCCCCTTTTTCTGCAGTTCCAGCGATACGGCACAGGGATCGCCACCGCATTCTTCCAGTCCGTCGGTGATGAGGATGACGATGTTCCGGCAGTTATCGCAGGGCGGAAAATCCTTGGTGGCCTGAGAAAGGGAATAGGCAATCGGGGTGGTTCCCTTTGGGGTGATGATTTTCAGCACATGTTTGATCCGGGCTACATTATCTTTGGCAAAGGGGACCTCCAGCCGGGTATCATTGCAATCCTGCGGCGGGAACTGCTTCTGGTGCCCGTATACACGTAAAGCCAGCTCCAGGTTAGGCTGGGAATGCAGACTGTCGAGGATGCCTGAAAGCAGCCTTACGGCAATATTGAACTTGGTATCGCTCTGCCATTGGCCATACATACTCTGGGAGGCATCAAAGACAAAGAGGATGCGCGTGGTAGGCTTAGGTTTCCCCTGCTCCTTGGTTCCCTGGGCCCCGAGTCCGCCGGTGAATATCAATACCAATAAAAAAATCCCTATATTCCTTTTAATAATCTCCAAGTGTTTCATTTAACTGGGCCAGGGCCGTTTTTGTCTGTTCATCGTTTGGAAAAACGCCATGCCATTCGTGGTTGTCGAGCATGAAATCCACGCCGAAACCCATGTGGGTGGTCATGATAATAACGACGGGTTGCCCCTGGCCGGTATACCATTGTGCTTTTTTAAGTGTTTCCACGACCTCCGTCATGTCATTTCCATACATGGCAAGTACTTTCCATCCGAAAGATTCGAATTTTGCCCCGAGATCGCCCATCGGCATGACCCTTTCGGTGGGGCCGTCAATCTGGATGCCATTGCAATCAACCACGGCCACCAGGTTGTCAACCTTGTTTCCCGCGGCAAACATCATCGCCTCCCAGTTTTGCCCCTCCTGCAGTTCGCCATCACCCATCAGGCAATAAACGAGATGTTCATCCCTGTTCAGCTTCTTGGCAAGCGCCGCGCCAATTGCCACCGAGAGACCCTGCCCCAGCGATCCCGAACTGGTGCGGATGCCAGGCAGCCCTTCGGCCGTGGCCGGATGGCCCTGCAAACGGGTTCCAAGTTTCCTGAAGGTAGCCAGCTCCTTTATGTCGAAATAGCCGTAGCGGGCCATGACGCTGTACCACAAGGCCGACAGGTGCCCGTTGGAAAGAAAAAAAAGATCCTCGCCGGTTCCATCCATGGTAAATCCCGAAGGATCGGGTTTCATGATTTTAAAATAGAGGGCAACCAGAAAGTCAGCGCTGCCCAGGGCGCCACCCGGATGGCCCGAGGATGCGCCATTGACCATCCGTACGATATCGCGCCGTACCTGGAGGGCGATTTTTTCTAAATCCTGGATTGAAAGCATGATACAGTTGAGATTAGGAGATAAAGGTTCTGTGCATAGGCAAAGGGCAAAGATATTACAATTCTACAGCATCTTATTACAACGCCGACCATTTTATTGGTAAACGGCCGCAGATGCCCTGATGTGCCCCCCCTGCCGCCTATTCTTGCCGCGCACTTCGGGAGATGGCGGGAAATATCCGCAGAGATAAATGTTAATAAATACCTGTTATTCCCTGCCGGTGTATCATTGTTTTTAGTTCTTTTGTGCCACCCGTAGCCACCCTCTCCATGAACAGATTTTTATTGCCAGCCCTGTTGTTCTTATTTCTTTTAAACCCCGGCGTGGGTTTTTGCGGCCCGGCTGATTCCGTATGGGTTGATTCAGTGTACAAATCCCTGACGCTTGAACAGCGCATCGCCCAGCTCCTGGTAATCAGGGCCTATTCATGCAATGATTCACTTTACGGCGACAGCCTGACAAAGATTATCCAGCAATACGACGTAGGTGGCGTTTGTTTTTTCAAAGGATCGCCGGTAAAACAGGCCATCCTGACAAACCACCTGCAGCAGGCGGCCCCGACGCCGGTGCTGATCACGATAGATGCCGAATGGGGACTGGGGATGAGGCTTGACAGCGCCTTTTCGTTTCCCAGGCAGATGGCCCTGGGAGCCCTTTCAGAAGACACGCTCATTTATGAAATGGGAAGGATCATCGCCAAAAGCTGCAGGCGGATAGGGGTTCATGTCAATTTTGCACCGGTGGCCGACATCAACAACAACCCCAACAACCCGGTGATCAGCTTCAGGTCGTTCGGGGAGAACCGCGATGTGGTGGCCCGCAGGAGCATCCTGTATATGAAGGGCATGCAGGATGAGGGGGTGATCGCAGTTGCCAAACATTTCCCCGGTCATGGCGATACCGATATGGATTCGCATCTCTCCCTGCCCGTGATCAACCATTCACAGCAACGGCTTGATTCTGTTGAGCTATTCCCCTTCGCGGCGCTTGTAAGAGCCGGGGTAAAGGGAATCATGGTCGGCCATTTGTACGTTCCCTGCTTCGATTCGGCAAAGAACCTTCCGGCAACCCTTTCCCGGAACCTGATCACGGGTGAGCTGATCGGGAAACTTGGTTTTAAAGGGTTTGTCGTGACCGATGCCCTCGACATGCAGGGGGTGACCAAATATTTCAAACCCGGGGAGATCGAAGTGAAAGCTTTGCAGGCCGGTAACGATATCCTGCTGCTTCCCCAGCACGTGGATGCCGCCATTGCCGGGATAAAAACCGCCGTCGACAGCAGTTGGTTATCCATGGACCTGGTGGAGCGCAAATGCAGGCATATCCTGGCATTGAAGGCAGAATTGGGATTAAGGAAAAGACCGGTGATCAGCCTTCAAAACCTTGTGAGAGATATAAATCCCCCCGAAGCGGAGATCTTGCGCCAGCAGATGGTGGATGCATCGGTAACCCTTGTCAGGAACCGGTTGCAGATGATCCCGCTCACGGCCCTGGATCACCGTAAAATCGCCATCCTCTCGGTTGGCGACAGTTTGCCCACGGTTTTTCAAAAAACATTATCGCGGTACATGGCCCCCACCATGTTCAATGTACCGAAGAAATTCTCAAAAGCGCTGGCCGACAGCATCTCCCGTATGGTGATGCCCTTCGACATTGTCATTGTCGGCATCCATAACATCACCAGCAATGTGGCCGACAGTTTTGGGGTGACCCATGCCATGCACCGGCTGATCGACACCATCACCCGCGCAAACCGCACGATCCTCGCCCTTTTCGGGACTCCCTATTCGATGGTCCACCTGCCCGGGCTCAACAGGCCGGAGGCAATCGTGGTGGCCTACCAGGACAACCAGGGAACCGAACTCACCGCCGCGGAGATCATCATGGGCGGCCGGGGTGCCCGTGGGAAACTGCCCGTTACCGCTGCCATTTTCCCCGTCGGATGCGGGGAGACGACCGATAAATCAAGGCTTGAAACGATCATGCCGGAAGAGATCGGGCTGCCCCGCGAATCGCTGAATGTCATCGACTCCATCGCCATGGCGGGAATCAGGGCACGGGCCTATCCCGGGTGCCAGATCCTGGTTGCGAAAGACGGCAAAATATTTTACGAAAAGGCTTTCGGAACCCCACGCTATGAGGACACGGTGAAGGTTACTGCGGGGGAGCTTTATGACCTGGCTTCGGTGACCAAAGTAGCCGCTACCACGCTGGCCATCATGAAACTCTTTGATGAAGGAAAACTCAGGTTGGATGACAGCCTGGCTGCCTTTCTTCCTTTCCTTAAGGGCAGCAACAAGGCCCGAATGAGAATCCGCGATGTTATGACGCACCAGGCCGGACTGCAGGACTGGATCCCCTTTTACAAGAGCACCCTGCTGAATGGCCGGCCCGACCCCGCGGTTTACCGGCAGGAAGCCTCTGCCAGCTTCCCCGCCAGGGTGGCCAGCAACCTTTATATCAGGAAGGGATATTCCGACACCATCTTCAGCCGAATCCGCACCTCCCCCCTGCGCGACACGCGCGACTACAAATACAGCGACCTCGGCTTTTACCTGCTGCGCCTGGTGGTGGAACAAATCAGCGGCCAGCCATTTGAAAAATACCTGGAAACAACCTGGTACAGGCCGCTGGGACTGACAGCCATCGGCTTTAACCCCCGTGAACGGTTTAACATATCACGGATCATCCCTACTGAATACGATACCGGGTTCAGGAAACAGCTGGTGTGGGGCGATGTGCATGACCCCGGCGCAGCGATGCTCGGCGGAATTTCAGGCCACGCCGGTCTTTTCAGCGACGTTTATGACCTGGCCGTGATCCTGCAGATGCTGCTGCAGGATGGAAGCTATGGCGGCAAACAGTACCTTTCGCCGTCGACCGTGAAGGAATTTACCAGGGTCCAGTTCCCCGAAAAGGGAAACCGGCGCGGAATCGGGTTTGACAAGCCTCTCCTTCATTTTTCGACAGACAGTCCCGCCTGCCGGAGCGCCTCTGCACAAAGCTTCGGCCATTCAGGCTTTACCGGGACCTATATCTGGGCCGACCCTGAAAACAACCTCATCTACATATTTCTTTCAAACAGGGTCTGTCCGTCGGCGGCCAACCAGAAATTATCGGAGATGAATATCCGCACAAACATTCATCAATCAGTATATGATCTGCTGCATAAATATCAGATCAAATAGTTACCTTTGCCGGTGAAAACGGCGAACCTGTGACTTGTTTGAATGCCGGCCTGCGAAAACTCTCCATTTTTTTCATTTAACAAACTTTTGTCAGACATTATGACCATAAACCCTAAATTAAAAACAACCCTGATCTGGTTTTTTGCCGTAGTTTTCACCCTTGTAAGCGCCGTCTATCAAAAGATGACAGGTCCGACCTACCCGGTACGCGGCCATGCCGAAATCGGGGGGCAGAAGATCGGGTTCAAGCTCATCAGATCCTACGATCTTTCCGACGATGCCAAAGTAACGGTGCTCATTCCAGACACCTCTGTAAAGGGGGAGCTGAGGCTTCGCCGGTTCAAAAGCATGGATAACTGGCAGACCAGCGTCATGACCCGTCACGGCGACACCCTGACCGGGGCGCTGCCTCACCAGGCGCCGGCAGGCAAGGTAATGTACGACGTAACGCTCATCAAGGCAGGAAAACGTGTTCTTCTCAACAGCTACCCTGCCGTGTTGCGGTATACGGGTTATGTGCCCAGGTATATCCTGTTTCCGCATATCCTGCTGATGTTTATGGCCATGCTCTTTTCCACCCTCACCGGCCTGGTGGTGATCTTCCGTGGTAAAAACTCCTACCTGTTTGCATGGATCACCGTAATTTCAGTCGGTGTTGGCGGCCTGATCCTCGGCCCCATCGTTCAGAAATTCGCCTTCGACGCCTACTGGACCGGGTGGCCTTTCGGTCATGACCTTACCGACAACAAGTCGATCATCGCCTTTATCTTCTGGGTTATAGCCCTGGTGGTTATGAAAAAGAACCGTGAGAATAAACTGTGGCCCATCGTTGCAGCCATCGTGCTGCTGGTGGTTTTCCTGATCCCCCACAGCATGTTCGGATCCGAAATCGACTTCACCAAGGTCCCAAAAACCGAGACCGTTAAATAATTTTGACGTTTAACGCCTGGCATGTGTCGCCTGCCGCGTCACCTGCCGGGCGTTTCATGTTGCCTCTTATCAAAGTATCATGAACATTACCTTTGTCATCATCGCAATAACTGTTTTGATTTCGGTTCTGGCTCTCAACAACATGGAGCTGTTTGCAAAACTGAAATTCAATGCTTACGATGCCAAGCACAGCAACCACTGGTACCGGTTTTTCACCTATGGGTTCGTCCATGCCGGGTATGTGCACCTGCTGATCAACATGGTGGTACTGTACTCATTCGGTGGTATCGTTGAAACCTATTTCAGCGGCTATTTCCCCGGAAAGGCTGGGTTCTATTTTGTTCTCCTTTATATCGGGGGGCTGATCCTGTCCATCATCCCGGCTTTCGGCAAGCACAAGAATGATGTGTTCTACAACGCCGTGGGCGCCTCCGGGGCAGTGGCGGCCGTGCTTTTTGCCAGCATCATCCTATACCCTACGGGGAAGATCTTCTTTTTTTTTATTCCAGTCCCCATCCCCGCGCCTCTTTTCGGCGTTTTCTACGTGGGTTATGAATATTATATGGCCAAGAGATCGAACGACAATATCGGTCACGATGCCCATTTGTGGGGAGCAATTTTTGGGGTGGTGTTTACCCTGGCGCTGAAGCCGGGATTGTTCCTGGTGTTTTTGCAGCAGCTGGGAGCCATGTGATGCGGGAATGCAGGCAATGCAAATAATGCAGGAATGCAGGAATGAAAATAATGCAGGCAATGCAGGAATGCAAATAATGCAGGCAATGCAGGCAATGCAAATAATGCAGGAATGCAAATAATGCAGGCAATGCAGGCAATGCAGGCAATGCAGGAATGCAGGAATGAAAATAATGCAGGCAATGCAAATAGTGCAGGCGATGCTGAAAGGTGAGTTTATGAAGTTATGGGATGGGAAACTTTTGGGTTTCCTTTTTTTTTAGCTTTTTCCGGGGTTTTTCACCTCTTTTTGAAGGCAGATACGGGCATCAACGGCAATTACCTTTTCCTCTTTGCCCAGCAATGGGTTGAAGTCGAGTTCAATGATTTCGGGTGCAGCATTCAGCAGGGCTGAAAGACGGATCATCACATCGGCAAAAGCCTCCTCATTCACCCCTTTTTGCCCGCGGATACCCTGGATAATCTTATAACTGTTAAGTCCGCGGATCATCGAAAGCGCTTCTGCCTTGCCAAGCGGCGATAATCCCTTGGCCACATCCTTAAATACTTCGGTGAAGATGCCACCCATGCCGCACATGATGACATGGCCGAATTTTGGCTCAAACTTGGCGCCGATGATCAGTTCGAGACCTGACAGCATCGGCTGGATGAGCACGGCAGTGGTATCCTTGATCGCGATCATCCTCTCAAATTCACGGGCGGCAGCGGCTTCATCTTTTACATTCAGCACCACGCCGCCGACATCCGACTTATGGACCGGTCCAACAACCTTCATTACCACGGGAAATCCCAGGTTGGATGCCGCCTTCGCAGCATCGGCCGAAGTGGTTACGACCGCCTCGTGCGCCCTTGGAATGCTGCATGCATCCATCAGCCCCTGGATGGCGGCAGGGGAGAGATAACCATCGCCGGCGCCATCGATGACAGCCCGGATCATTACAGTGTCAACTGCCGGTAACACGGGATCGGCCGGGGAGGGTTTCGGGGTGTGATAAACCCGGGCCAGGGCATTGCCGAAGACCACCTCATCGGGGAAAAAGACATTCCCTTTTGCCACAAACTCCTTCACCTCTTCATGGGCCGTGAGCATGGAGGGCATGATCGGGAATACGGGTTTTCCCGACAGCCTCATTTTTTGGCTCAGGAGGTCATACACATCAAATATCGGGGTCAGGCCGGGGGTGCCGAAGATCACGGCAATACCGTCGACCTGGCTGAATTTCCGGTCGGCGTAATCAAGGATGGTGCCCAGCTGCTGCGCGGTTCCGGTGGCCAGGAAGTCGATGGGGTTGGCAACGGAGGATCCTGCGTATAACTGTGCCAGCAGTTCCTGTGCATCCGGCCCTTCAATGGCGGGAACATTCATCCCCGCATTTGAAAGGGCGTCGGTGAGCATGACGGCCGGGCCGCCGGCATGGGTGATGATGGCCATGTTTTTCCCGTGCAGTTCGGGCAGGCTGAAAACAGATGCCACGCTGATCAGGTCTTCGCGGCCATAGCAACGCACGATGCCTGCCTTGCGGAAGAGGGCATCCACGGCATCGTCGGGACTGACCAGCGCACCCGTATGTGAGGAGGCCGCCCGCATGCCCGCTTCGGAATAGCCGGCCTTGATTGCGGCGATCCTGCAGCCTTTGCGGATCAGGGAGGCTGCATGTTTCAGCAGCATCTGCGGCTTGGAGATCGTTTCAATATACAGCAGCTTGATCCTGGAACTGGTCTCCGGATCGAAACTCTCGTCAAGGTGGGCCAGGATCTCCTCAACGCCCAGTTGGGCGCTGTTTCCAACCGAAAACACCTGTGAGAAGGTAATTCCCTTGGGAATCCCCGCCTCCATGATGAATACGGCCGTGGCCCCGGAACCCGAGATAAAGTCGCACCCTTTCGGATTCAGGGTGGGAATAGGCTTGGTAAAAACCCCGTGATAACCGGGGGTCAAAACACCGATACAATTCGGACCGATCAGCGACCCTTGAACACTGTCAATGATATCAACCACCCTTTTTTCCAGCAGCTTGCCTTCATGACTCTCCTCGCTGAAACCGGCGGAAAGGATGATAAATCCACGGGTGTTCTTCTGCCGGACCAGCAGTTCAACCGTATCGGGGATGAATTTGGCCGCAATCGCCAGGATGGCCAGATCGACGTGGGGCAGTTGTGACGGGTCCTGGAAACTCCTGATCCCCTGGACCTCGGTCTCCTTGAGATTCGTGACATAAAGGTCGCCGGCGAAATTTCCCTCTATCAGGTTGCGGAGCACCGCCCCGCCGGGTTTCTGGACATCGTTGGAACCGCCTACAACAACAATACTTCCGGGGTTCAGTAGCGCTTGATTGATCATACCTTGAAATTTTTGGCTAAATTATTAAAATTATCCTTGAAGAGGAGCATCCGCATCCATCCGGCCAATCATCTTTACTATCTTTACCTGCGGGATCATGATCATTGCCTGTATCTGACGACCTATCCCCCTGTTGACGCCGGTTGCGCAGCAAGCCTGCCGGCCATGACCGGGGCGTGAAGTTTGTAATTCACAGATCCTTAATGACACATTCCTGCTATTGCAGAAAAAATCACGAACCATGAAGAGTCCCTCGCTCGTAGCCCTGAAACAGGAGCTGAACCTGATGCCTCCGGCAGAACTGGTAAAGATCTGCCTGCAACTTGCGAAATATAAAAAGGAGAACAAGGAGCTGCTGGCTTACCTGCTCTTCGATTCAAATTATGAGCCGGAATTCGTTGCCCGTGTCAAGGCTGAGATTGAGATGTCGTTTGGTGAACTCAACAGGAACACCCTCTATTTTGCAAAAAAGGGCATCAGGAAGGTTTTAAAGACGGTAAACCGTTATGCGCGTTATTCGGGGCTGAAAAGAACCGAGGTTGACCTGCGGATTCATTTCTGCGCAAACCTCTGCCGTTCGGGAATCCCGGTTGTTCCCGGAACCGCAACAGGCAACATTTTTGACGGGCAACTGCTGAAGATCAGGAAACTGATTGCCGGGCTTCATGAAGACCTGCAGCACGATTATAATGAAGAGATAAGGGAGCTGCTTCGCCAGGGGCATTGCAAAGCGGAAACACAATTGTGGAAAAGTCTCCGTTAAAAGAACTTCACGAAGGGGATAAAAGCGGCCGTTTTGGCTTTATAGATCTCCCAGTCGGCACGGCCTTCATACTTTTTTTCAAGCATCGGAACGCCTGAGACAAAACGCAGCAGCAGGGTGATCACCACAGGGCTTACCAGGGCATACCAGCCATGCGGGAATCCCAGAGCATAGCAGCCAAGGCCCCACCAGACAAGGGCTTCGCCAAAGTAGTTGGGGTGCCTGGTAACCGACCACAGCCCCGAGGTCATGAGTTTACCTTTGTTTCCAGGGATCTTTTTAAATTCGGCAAGCTGGTAATCCGCCATGGTTTCAATCATGAACCCTGCACCGAAAACGATAAGGCCGGCTGAATCCCACGGACCGAGCGGCCCGCCGTTGCTGAAACAGATAAACCATACGGGGGCGGAAATGATCAGCATAAAAACTCCCTGCAGCATGAATATCTGGAAAAAGCTGCGTAGGATAAAGTAGCGCCAGGTGTCGCGCCAGGCCTTGTACCGAAAATCCTCTCCCTTCCCGCTGTTGCGGACCATGATATGAAACGACAGTCTCAACCCCCACAAAAGCACCAAAAGGCTGATGATCATTTTGCGCAGGTCCACCTCCCCCGACTGGATCACCGAATAGAGGGCGACCACGATAAACCCGAGACCCCAGAATACATCAACAATGGAGTTGTCTTTTTTGATGAGGGCATAGATAAAAACAAGGGTCATATAGAGCAGGATGACCAGCCCAACCTCGATCGAAACACTTTGAAAATTCATCATAGTTTTATTCCAGCATCAGCGAAACACAGGCGATCCCCGGGCCTGTATTGGCCACGAGCGCCGGGGAGGCATGATCAATGAAAAGCGGTTTTTTCCCGGTTAGTTTTTCCATCTCCAGGGCATACCATTCGGCTGTCGAGGGGTTGTCGGCATGGGTGATGGAATACTCCCAAACCGCTTTGCCGGCGATGGTTTTCGAGATATTCTGCATCACCTTTTTCATACAACCTTTTTCGGAAAAGGATTTTGAAAAAAGCGCGGCTTTGCCTTCCTGGTCGACCGAGATGACAGGTTTCAAATCCAGTATTTTGGCAACAAAACTTTTTAAAGGACTTACCCTGCCGCTTCGAACGATGTATTTCAGGGTGGTGACACTGACGCGAATCAGGGTCTTTCTCTTCCATTCCTCCATCTCCGACATCACCTCCTCATGAGATGCGCCTGCCTCGACGGCCCGCGCTGCACGCAGCACAACCAGTCCCAATCCTCCGGTGATCAGTTTGGAATTCACCACATCGATCTTTTTCCCGGTACGGGCGATCACATCTGCCGATCCCTTGCTGCTGCTGGAGTAGGTCCCGCTCAGCCCCTGGCTGAGATGGATCCCGATGATCGACTGGTAATGGGTGGACAGATATTCAAACTTATTCTGGAATTCCTTTGACGCAGGCTGTGCGGTGGAGGCTGCCTCATCCGACCCTGCCAGCATGGAATAGAACTGTGGCGGGTTGATGGTCAGCCGGTCGAGGAAATAGGTTTCACCGAAATGAACGGTAAGCGGAACCACATGGATCTGGTGGTTGTCGATCAACTCTTTGGGCAGGTCGCAGGTCGAGTCGGTAACGATGGCAATTTCCGACCTCCTGTTGAACTGGATCTCATTCTGCATGACCATGTCGTCGACCTTCTGGTAGGTGATGTTGCCAAACTGCCGGAGTTGCGAAAATACCTCGGCCGGGAAATCGGTATGGATATGCACCCTTATCTTCTGGGGAGAGCCGGCAACAACGAGCGAATCGCCGCAATGGCTGATATAATTCCGTATTTTATGTTTGTCAAGCTGTTTCCCCCCGATCAATGCTTCGGTACAAAACCTGAAGGTGATCTCATCGTGCGGCATTTCGACCAGCTCCTCGGCCGTTGCGGAGGTTTGATCGACATATCTCATCGCCTTTTCGGCCCCGAGGGTAAAAAAGTCCTTGATGCCTTCAAGCCAGAAAACAAACCCTTTGGCCCCGGCATCCACTACGTGCGCCCTGGCGAGAACCTCTAATTTTTTGGTGGTGGCGGCAAGCGATTCAAGGGCCCTGTTGTAAGCCTCTACCAGCAATTTGATAAAATCATCAAAGCTGTCTTTGAGAAGGTAAACATAATCGGCCCAATCCTTGATGACCGTCAGAATCGTGCCTTCAATGGGATTTGCAATGGCGTCGTAGGCATAGGCAACCGCCTTTTTGATACTTTCGGCAAATGCCTGGATGTCGATGGTTTCATCCGACTGGATTTCATTGCTGAAGCCATATAAAAACTGGGCGAAGATGATGCCCGAATTGCCACGGGCACCGGTCAGGGCTGCATCGGCAAGGGCAACGGCTGTCCGTTTCAGGTTATCTGTCGGGATGATGGCGTCCATGATGGAACGCATGGTGGAAGCAAGGTTGGTCCCGGTATCGGCGTCGGCAACCGGGAACACATTAATTTTGTTGAGTAGTTTTTGTTGTTCGAAAATCCTTTGAGCGCCGGCAAGGAACGAGTAATACAGCTGCTTCCCATCAAGCTCCTTAATCTTTAGAACATTATCGGTCAATATACAGGGGTTTTAGAAACGTGCAAAGTTACAATATATTTTTTAATGATTATTTCAATCGTTTCTGGCGGGTCAGTTCGCCTTTGCTGATTAAAAGTTTCATGGCGCCGGCAGGGTCGGGATACTCGTTCCGGCTGCCGCAGTCGTACATGTCAACCAGCGGATCCCTGTCGGCAATCATCTCGAGCAACTGCGCGGGGCCAGGGGTAACCTTCAGTCTGGCATATTCCTCGTAGGTTACCTTCAGAAAAGCGACAAAGGGTCCGATCCCACGGTTGTCGAGGAGGTACCCCCCGGTCAGCTCATCAGGAATTGCCAGCCTGCCGTTAAAAAAGATATCTTTGACATCGGGAAAAGAGGCAATAGACGATTTATCAGGGGTCATGTCAACCGGCACCAGAAAACGGCAGTCAGCCCTGGTCCTGTATACGATACATCTGGGTCCCGGAACTGCATGGACAGTTTTATTCATGGCAATATTCCGCGTACCTGAACATGAAAGCAACACAGGCAACAGCAATAAAATTATCAGTTTGTGCAGGCTGGTCATACGTTCCGTTTCAGGTGCCGTAAAACTACAAAATTAAAACAGAATTCATTTGAATCTTTGCAATCCCGGATGTTAAAAAAAGCTAAATTCCGCACAGTACTCCATATATTTTTTACTTTTGTAACAATTAAATAATAAACCTAACCTAATAATTAAGTAAATATGAAGAAATTTGTTCTTTCATTTGTTCTGTTAGTCTTCGCTGCTTTTGTTGTAAAAGCCCAGGATGCTCCCCAGCCTAAACCAGCCAACCCTAATGCTCCTGAAATCTCCTTTGATAAAACTGTTCATGATTATGGAACAATCGTTCAGGGTTCAGATGGTACCTGTGAATTCAAATTCACCAATATCGGTAAAGAACCTTTGATTTTGTCGAGACCTCAGTCATCATGCGGCTGTACTGTTCCCACATGGCCTCAGGAACCTGTTCTCCCCGGCAAAAGTGATGTCATCAAAGTAACTTATAACACCAACAATGTTGGCGGGATCAATAAAACCGTAACCGTTACCTCCAATGCGAAAACCGAAAAAATCGTGTTGCAGATCAAGGGAACCGTTACGCCGAAACCAGCCACAACCGCACCGGAGAAGCCGACCGAACAGGGCGCCGCTCCTATCACAAAGTAAATATTATTGTTCATCAGTAAGCAAAAGGCCAGCCATAAGCTGGCTTTGTTGCTTTACTTAAAACCATTTGTATGCCAGCAATTTCAAACCGCGGACAAGCCTGTCCCCCCTCACCGATCCGAAAACTCGTTCCCTATTCCGATGTAGCCAAGAAAAAAGGCATCAAAGTCTACCACCTCAATATCGGTCAGCCGGATATTGAGACGCCGGAAAACGTGCTTGAAAAGATACGCCACATGGACCTGAAGGTTATTGAATACAGCCATTCCGCCGGGATCCTCTCCTACCGGAAAAAGCTTGTTGAATATTACCAGAAGGTCGGCATTGCAGTGACTCCCGACGAAATGATCGTGACCACCGGCGGTTCGGAGGGAATCCTCTTCACCCTGATGGTATGCCTGAACCCGGGCGACGAGATCATCATCCCCGAACCCTTTTATGCCAACTACAACGGTTTTGCGGTAGCTGCCGGGGTGGTTGTCAAACCGATCGGGTCGGTGATTGACGACGGTTTCGCCCTGCCTCCCATGAGCGCATTCGAGGAGGCGATCACCCCCCGCACCAAGGCGATTATGATCTGCAATCCCAACAACCCTACGGGCTACCTCTATTCAAAGGAGGAGCTGGAACTGCTCAGGGATATTGTAAAAAAACATGATCTTTACCTGTTCTCCGATGAGGTTTACCGTGAATTCTGCTACGATGGAATGAAACATTATTCCGTCATGAACCTGGAGGGGATCGACCAGAACGTGGTTCTGCTTGACTCCATCTCGAAACGCTACAGTGCCTGCGGGGTGCGTATCGGCGTGATGATCTCGAAAAACAAGGAGATCATGAGCACTGCCATGAAGTTCGCCCAGGCCAGGCTCTCACCGCCAACCTTCGGCCAGATCGCCGGCGAAGAGGCCATCAATACGCCCGACAGTTACCTAGTCAAGGTTCTGGCCGAATATGTCCAGCGCCGGAATATCGTGGTGGAATCGATCAACAGGATGGAAAACTGTTTCTGTCCGAACCCCGGCGGCGCATTTTATGCAGTTGCCCGCCTGCCGATCGACGACTCCGATAAATTCTGCCAGTGGCTGCTCGAAGATTTTAATTTTGAAGGCCAGACGGTCATGCTTGCCCCGGCAACCGGCTTCTATTCCACTCCCGGCCGCGGCAGGGATGAAGTCAGGATAAGCTATGTGCTCAACCTGTCGGACCTGAAAAGCGCCATGAAGTGCCTCGAAGAGGCGCTAAAGGTATATCCCGGGAGAAAATAGGGGTACCTTGCTATCAACATCCCCGGCCGGAGTTTCGAAAGAAACTCCGGCCGGGGATTTTTTGTTCCGGGTCAGTACATCAGGTATCGTTTCCTGATCGCCTTGAACCTGCTGATCCCTTTTTGCCAGCTGGCGCGGATCTCCGTCTCGGATTTTCCCTCCCTGATTTGCCGCTGAAGGGTAGCATTCCCGGCCAGTTTGTTGAAATAGTCGTTAAAAAAACCATCGGGAGCAAGGCTGTGAAAGCCCTCCAGAAGCCAGCCGAGTTGCATCATGCCAAGTTTTTCAGGGTGTTTGACCAGGTACCCGCGAAGGTCCACCCCATGACATTCCCGGTTTTCAAAAGGGGGATGGAGACTGGCCCCGGGAACGGAGCGGGGAGTAAAGGAAAAGGATCCTGATTTCATCAGGGGGTGACCAAACACCTCAAAGGGGAAATTGGTGCCCCGGCCGATGCTGAAGGTGGTACCCTCAAAGAGACAGAGGGATGGATAAAGCCATACCGCATTTGCATCCGGAAGATTGGGCGAGGGCTTAACCTCCAGTTCAACCTTGGTTTCATGGGTATAGTTGGTCAGGCGGATCACCTTCAGGTCGCATTCCCGGCCGTTTTTCAGCCATTTTTCGCCATTGACCATGCAGGCATACTCCCCGATGGTCATCCCGTAAACCACCGGGACCGGGTGCATCCCGACGAAAGAGGCAAATTCCTTTTCCAGTACAGGGCCATCGATATAAAACCCGTTGGGGTTAGGCCTGTCGAGAAGCACAAGGGGGATCCCGTTTTCGGCGCAGGCCTCCATGACGAAGGTCAGGGTGGAGATATAGGTATAAAACCTCACGCCCACATCCTGCAGGTCAAACACCATCATATCCAGTGAAGCAAGATCCTCCCTCGCGGGTTTCTGTTTTGAACCGTACAGCGAAACTACCCGAATCCCGGTGGCAGGGTCCGTTGTGTCGGATATGGTCTGACCGGCATCCGAATTCATCCTGAAACCATGTTCCGGCGAGAATATCCGTTTGATGTAAAACCCTTTGCCAATAAGCACATCCACGATATTCGCATGCCATACGACCGATGCATTGTTGGCCACAATGCCGATCGACCGTCCCTTCAGGATGGGAAAATAGGCAGCCGTGTCACCGGCCCCGGGTATTACCTGCGATTGCACCAGCAGGGGCCATAGCATGAAGATCACCGGATAAAAATGCCGGGCGAAGGAGTGGCGGTTGACAACCGGCACCAGTCCCGGCGGGTCGTTTATTGCTGCAGCCATTTCATTGATCGAAAAAAGACATACTTTTGCAAAGTAAACACTTCTTTTAGTTGAATACTGAATTTTTTCTGGCAAAACGGCTCGTATCACGAAGCAAGGGAAATTTTTCCTGGACCTTCGTCGTGATCGCCATCACCTCGATAGCCCTCGGGCTGGCGATCATGTTCATTGCCGTGGCGATCCTCACGGGGTTTAAAAAGGAGATCAGGGAAAAGGTTGTGGGATTTTGCGGCCATGTCCAGATTATTAAATATGCCGAAACCACCACCTACGAACCACAGCCGGTGGAAAGACAACAGCCCTTTTTCAGCCGGCTTCAAAAGACCCCGGAAATCCGCCACATCCAGGTCTTTGCGACCAAAGCCGGTATTATTAAAACTACCGACCAGATCCAGGGTGTGGTGCTGAAAGGGGTCAGCACCGATTATGACTGGAGTTTTTTCAGGAACAAGATGGTCGAGGGACACATCTTTACCCTGAAGGATACGGTTAGAACAGATGAGGTGATCATATCACGGAAAATCGCCAACCTGCTGAACTTACACGTAAACAATGAAATGCGCATGTATTTTATTGTCGGGAACAATACGCTGGGCCGGAAATTCAGGATTTCGGGGATTTATGATACCGGGCTGGAAGAGTTTGACAAATTGTATGTCATCGGCGACATCCGTCATGTCCAGAAGCTCAATGGCTGGACAACAGGCCAGGTGGGCGGGTTTGAGGTTTATCTCAACGATTTCAAAGACCTGGACAGGATGGGCGTATATATTTACCACCAGATCGGGTTCAGTCTGGATGCGCAGACCATCAGGATGCTCTTTCCCCAGATATTCGACTGGCTTGACCTCCAGGACATCAATGTGCTGATCATCCTGATCCTGATCGTACTGGTATCATCCACCACCATTGTTTCCACCTTGCTGATCCTGATCCTGGAAAGGACGACCATGATCGGCATCCTGAAGGCGCTGGGGATGCGCAACCGGGATATCCGGAATGTCTTTCTTTACAATGCCCTCTACATCGTAGGCTGGGGGGTGTTATGGGGTAATGCGCTTGCCTTTACCCTTTGCCTGCTACAGAAGAAATTCGAACTGGTAACCCTCTCCGAAGAGACCTACTATGTATCGGTAATCCCGGTTAACCTGAACATCTGGAACATCCTCCTGATCAACCTGGGAACCGTGGCCGTTTGTTATCTCATTTTCACCCTCCCCTCCTTTATCATATCAAGGGTCACGCCGGTTAAGGCGATCCGTTTCAGTTAACAAGGGAATTCCCGACCTGAAGGCCGGCAGGGAATGTCAGGCAGGATTACAGCTCATGAACACCTTGCCCGGTTTGCGGGAAGGAGAATCAGGTCAGCCCGGGATAGATCAGGTCAAGACCGCATTTCAGGTTGTGCAGGTAATCCAGCGCCTTCAACACCAGTTTTTTGGGAAGGATTGACCCATGTTGCGGCAGGATAGCATTTACCTCGACATTCTTCAAGCTTTTCACAAATCCCTTTGCCGCAATGTTGCCGGCCATGTAGTCAAGGTGAAAAAGGTTCATTTTCATTTCATGCCTGCTGAAATCATCTACCACAAGTCGCCATTCCGGGTCGATGGAGGCCCAGATATCACCGGAAAAGAGGAACCTTGAGGTTTCATCCCACGTGGTAAAGGCTCCTGGAAAGTGGAGGAACGGCGCTTCATAGAACCTGAGTTTTTTTCCTGATTCAAAAATGTAATGTGGGTTTTCGTTGATATTCACGAAGGAATAGTTCAGTTTGCCATAATGATGAAGCAGGATGTTGGTGCGTACCGATGTGATGATCCTGATATCAGGATTTGTGGTTAGCCAGTCGACCATTGAAGCGGCCACATCGGGATCCTGGTGACAGACAATCAGCGCTGTTATCTTTTCAGGTGCAAGGATCTGGGCTACCCGCATTTTAACAAAATCAAAGGCACCGCGGCCGCCCGGATCAACAATAATGGCTTCGTGCCCGTCGACTATCAGGTAGGTATTGCAGCGAAAAGCGCTCAATTCAGGTACGCCAAGCCAGTAAATGGTATGCTGGTCATCCTGGTAGAGCGGTGTTGGCTTGTCGCAGTTCCCTGTGAAGGTTCGCCCGAGTTCAACCAAATCGATGGTATTCATAAAAGCTTTTATTTAGTCTTTTTTATGCAGTCCGCATTCTTTAAATTCAGGCAGTTCCCACCACCATCTCCCCGAGCGGACATCTTCCCCGGGCTGAACCTGCCGGGTGCAGGGCTGGCATCCGATGCTCGGATATCCCTTCTGGTGCAATTCATTAACCGGGATTTTTTTTTCACGAATGTAGGCCCACAAAGATTCTTCCTTCCAGTAAATCAATGGATTCACCTTTATGATCTGCATCCGGGCATCCCATTCGACCATGTTGCTGGTACTGCGGGTTACCGATTGTTCATGGCGCATCCCGGTAACCCAAACCTTCATGCCGGCCAGGGCCCGCGTCAGCGGCTCGATCTTACGGATATGGCAGCAAAGCCTCCTGTTTTCAAAACTGTCATAAAAAAGGTTTATCCCGTGTTTGTTGACCATCCCTTCAACCCCCGACGACTCGGGGAAATAGGTGTCAATTTCTATTCCGTATTTTTTCCTGGTGATATCCAGCAGATCATAGGTCTCCTGGAAAAGCCGCCCGGTGTCAAGGGTAAAGACTCTGACCGGCAGCTTTGCCGACCCTATCATATGCGTAATCACCTGGTCCTCTGCACCCAGGCTGGTTGAAAAGGCGATTTCACCTGCATATGCCGACGCAAACCAGGCCAGCAACTCTTCAGGCGAAGCGTTCAGAAACTGCTGGTTTAATGCTGCAACTTGTTCTTCCATATCATATGAATCTTCTTGAATATTTTTGATTGATCACAATTTTACCAGTCATACACTTGCAAACATCTTCAGCCTGCGAAAGGTCTGTCTCAGATGACAACTCCGTAACCGGACAAACCAAGCCTGGCATACAAGATTTTAAATATGTTTTCAGATCATATTATCAACCAGGAACAGGTTATGAAGGTACCATTGCGCTCAATCCTCAATTATTCTGTGAATTTACAAAAAACGACCTGAATTGTCAATTATTTTCCATGCGAGACATCTTTCATGACCGATTTATTCCCGATTTCTCGCTGTCATATGGTACAAACCGGGTTCATAATTGTAATTTTGGGCAAAATTAAGATCATGAAGCTTCATTTTATTGCCATCGGAGGCAGCGCCATGCATAACCTGGCGATCGCGCTCCACAAAAGGGGATACCTCATAACAGGTTCCGACGATGAATTTTTCGAGCCATCAAAGAGCCGGCTTGCGGCGCACGGATTGTTGCCTGAGCGCCAGGGCTGGGATGCTTCGCGGGTTACACCCGGTCTTGATGCGGTCATCCTGGGCATGCATGCCAAAGCCGACAACCCTGAATTGCTGAAAGCGAAGGAACTTGGTATAAAGATTTTCTCTTACCCTGAATATCTTTATGAACACGCGAAAAACAAGAAGCGCGTGGTAATTGGCGGGAGCCACGGAAAAACGACCATCACCGCCATGGTCCTGCATGTGCTTCAGCATGAGGGGATGGATTGCGATTACATGGTGGGCGCGCAACTCGAGGGGTTTGATGTCATGGTAAGGCTTACAGAACAGGCCCGGGTCATGGTCATTGAAGGAGATGAATACCTTACCTCCCCGATCGATCTCCGCCCGAAATTTCATCTTTACAAACCTGACATCGCCCTGCTCAGCGGCATTGCCTGGGATCATATCAATGTATTCCCCACTTTTCAGCAATATATTGACCAGTTTGTGATTTTCATCAACCAGATCACCGCGGGTGGAACCCTGATCTATTGCAGCAGAGATGAGGAATTGCAGAAAATCTGCCCACAATCGCGCGCAGGCATCAGCATTTTTCCATACGATGTTCCCCTTCACACGATCAGCGAAGGGATCACACGCATTCTGTTTGGGCAGGAAGAATATCCTTTGCAGGTTTTCGGCAGGCATAACCTGCTGAATATGAACGGTACCCGCATTGTCTGCAATCAGCTGGGCATCGACGACCATTCGTTTTACAACGCGATCCAAACCTTCAAAGGAGCCTCCAAGCGGCTGGAAATGATCGGCAGGAATGAATCAAGGGTTGTCTACAAGGACTTTGCCCATGCCCCTTCGAAGGTTAAGGCCACGCTGGAGGCTGTCAAAGAGCAGTTTCCCGACCGTAAGGTGGTGGTTTGCCTTGAACTGCATACTTACAGCAGTCTGAACAAGGATTTTTTAGACCATTACCGCGGAACCCTCGACCCCGCCGACAGGGCCATTGTTTATTACAGCCCCCATGCCCTGCTGCTGAAGAGGCTTCCTGAGATATCAAACGACCAGGTAAGGGAGGGATTTATGAAAACCGGCTTGGAGGTTTATACCGATTCCGCGGAGATGGCTGAAGCGCTTTTCAGTGACAACCATTCCGGCGATATATTACTCATGATGAGTTCGGGAAATTACGACGGGCTTGATCTGCAACAGCTGGCTGTACGTTGGATTGAACGTTAAACAAAGAACCTCGCGGCAAGCCGCGAGGTTCTTTGTTTATGGAGCAGAAGGCAAATGCCTTGTTCAGTGGATTAGCCGTTCATCGAGATCAGGAACTCCTCGTTGGTGTTGGTGAACTTCATCCGTTCACGGAGGAATTCCATCGCTTCCAGCGGATTCATATCCGCCAGGTGATTCCTGAGGATCCAGATCCGCTGAAGGGCATCCTTGTCAAGCAGCAGGTCTTCGCGGCGGGTACTCGAGGAGACGATATCAATAGCTGGATAGATACGCTTGTTGGAGAGTTTGCGGTCGAGCTGCAATTCCATGTTGCCGGTACCCTTGAATTCCTCAAAGATCACTTCGTCCATCTTGGAGCCTGTTTCAATGAGGGCCGTGGCAATAATGGTAAGCGATCCGCCATTTTCAATCTGCCGGGCAGCGCCAAAGAAACGTTTGGGTTTCTGCAGTGCATTGGCTTCGACGCCTCCCGATAAAACCTTGCCGGAGGCAGGCGCTACGGTATTGTAAGCACGGGCGAGACGGGTAATTGAATCGAGCAGGATGACCACATCATGTCCGCATTCGACGAGCCGTTTGGCCTTTTCCAGGATGATATTGGAAATGCGGGTGTGACGGTCGGCGGGTTCGTCAAAGGTGGATGATATAACTTCCGCCTTCACGCTGCGCTGCATATCGGTAACCTCCTCGGGACGTTCATCGATTAGAAGGATGATCATATAGACATCGGGGTGATTCGCGGCGATGGCATTGGCAATCTCCTTAAGAAGCACCGTTTTACCGGTTTTAGGCTGGGCGACGATCAGTCCGCGTTGTCCGAAACCAATCGGGGCGAACATGTCGATAACCCTTGTCGACATGCTTTCGTTCTTGTGGCCGGTGAGTTTGAATTTCTTCATCGGGAACAGCGGCGTCAGGTAATCGAAGGGGATACGGTCACGGACCTCTTCAGGTTTGCGGCCATTGATCAGGTCAACCTTGATCAGCGGGAAATATTTTTCACCCTCTTTCGGCGGGCGGATGGTACCCCGGACGGTATCGCCGGTTTTCAGCCCGAACAGTTTGATCTGGGACTGTGAAACATAGATATCATCGGGTGAATTCAGGTAATTGTAATCGGAGGAGCGCAGGAAACCATAGCCATCGGTCATAATTTCAAGAACCCCTTCGCTGACGATGATCCCTTCAAATTCGAAGGTGTATTCTTCGCGGTGGCGTTCGGGGTATTTCCTTGGAAACTCGCGTTGTTTGCGGTCATCAGAAACCGGCTGGGCTGTGTTGTCAGCATTTGCTTCAACTTCACCGATTTCGATTTCCATCGGTTCAATCGGGCCATCGGGTTTCTGAATGATATCGACAGGGTCGATGGGAATAAAGGGCTTGTCGCTGGTTTCCTCGAAATCAAAACGTTCTTCAGAATTATCAATCAGTTCAGGCATCGTCATTTTCA
Organism: Bacteroidota bacterium; assembly: GCA_037133475.1. GTDB lineage: Bacteria > Bacteroidota > Bacteroidia > Bacteroidales > FEN-979 > CAIVAT01. The sequence goes on along the minus strand of JBAXOB010000032.1, from coordinate 31,282 downwards.
CCAGCGGTTCGGCAGCTTTTTCCTGGTAGGGCCTGAAGGGTTTATTTTCCCTTATCGGCTTGTGTTCGCGAGGAGGACGCTGTTCCTTGGGAGCCTGCGGATCACGGGGAGTTTGCGGATCACGGGGAGTTTGCGGATCACGGGGAGCCTGTGGTTCACGGGGAGGCAACTGGTTTTTCTGACCGGCCGGTTCACGGGGAGTACGCTGGTCTTTCGGTGGCACCGGTCCCCGTGGAGGACGCTGATCCCGTTGCTGACGGGGCTCGCGCGGCTGGGAAGGTGCGGCTGGATCCTTGATCTCCTTCTTTTCAGCAGAGGGATCTGAGGCACGGGGTTCCCTGGGGGTGTTCGGCAAACTGGTTTCACGGGGTTCCCGTGGAGTTTCGTTACTATCTTTTCTTGGACGGCCACGGAAGGGCTTTGCCTGCTCCTGCTTCTCTTTGCTCAGGATCTCCGGGGTGGGGTTCAGCGCCTGATGATCGAGGATTTTATAAATGAGGTCCTGCTTTTCAAGTTTTTCAACTTTGGGGATATTGAATTCTTTGGCAATCACTCTGATCTCTGACAGCTCTTTGCTGTCGAGGGAAATAATGTCATACATGATATAAAAATTTAATTGATTGAATAGTCAATATGAAAATGAACTATGGTTTGAGGATAAGGATTGAACTGGACTGAAATTGGAAAAAGAAACTGCCGTGGGGATTAAAATCGGTACAAAGATAGAAAATAATTATGGATTGTCAAATTTTTTTCCGAAAGCGGTTTCCCGTCAACGGAAATCTTCCTAATTTCGCGCTGAATTTAACGATTTCCCTATGTTACAGCGTATTCAATCGGTATACCTTGCAATCGTGGCACTTGCTGCGCTCCTCCTTTTTTTCTTTCCGCTGGCAAATTATTACAATGATCTGCATGGCAACTACAAATTTTTTATCTATGGCGTCAGGTGCATGGATCCCGAACCAAAGGTGTTGTTCAGCACTTTTTTCACCACCCCGCTCGTAATCCTGGCCCTGGTGTCGCTGATTTTTTCGGTGGCAACCATTTTCCTCTACAAAAAACGTTTCCTGCAGATCCGCATCTGCGCCTTTAATTTGATTACCAACATTGTCCTGATCATGGTAATCTTTTTCTTTTATGCCACCCGGATCCAGTCGATGACCCTGACCGAACCCCAGTATAATTTCCTGGGCATGTCCCTTCCCCTGATATCGATCGTTTTCCTGATCCTCAGCAACCGGGCTATCAGGAAGGATGATGTATTGGTAAAATCGGCCGACAGGCTCAGGTAGCGGGATGCCCGCAACCGGGACGGGGTTCCCCTAATGCTGTTTACGGGGGATATCAATCAGTTCGAGATCCCGCATGTTTTTCCCGTCGATGACCACCCTGATGGCCGTGATCGATTTGTGGATCCCGTATTTTCCCGCCGCACCCGGGTTGATATGCAGCAGGCTGTGTTTTTTGTCATACATCACCTTCAGGATATGGGAATGGCCGCATACGAACAGGGTGGGCCGCTCCTGCAATATCAGCCCCCGCGCTTTCGGGTCATAGCGTCCGGGATAACCGCCGATATGGGTCATCAGCACCTTCACCTCCTCCACCATAAATTGCTGGACCTCCGGGTATTCAATGCGGACATCCTGCCCGTCGATATTGCCGTAAACAGCACGGAAAGGCTTTAATTCGCGCAGCTGGCAGGCAACTCCGATATTCCCCATATCGCCTGCATGCCATATTTCATCCACCCCTGAAAGAAACTCCAGCACACTTGGATGGACAAATCCATGGGTATCCGACAAAATTCCTACTGTTTTCATCTGGCTGGTATTATGCTGAAGCCCGCAAAGGTACACAGAAGGAGCAGAATTTTTGCCCTGCAGGATCTTCCGCCGTCATCCTGACGAAAATAACCGATATTTTTGCATTATAAACATTACGCCCATGTGGATAAAAAAACTGGCAGCCCTCCTGGTGGTTATGGGCTGTTTCACCCTTGCAACAGGCCAGTCGCTCAGGGTGCTGACCTACAATATCCGGTACGACAATCCCGGCGACGGTCAAAACAGCTGGCCGCTGAGAAGAGACTGGTTATGCTCGCAGGTACGCACCTGCAGCCCCGATATTTTCGGGATCCAGGAGGGATTGTCACACCAGGTTGACTATATCGACAGCGCCCTGGCGGTGTATCACCATATCGGCGTCGGCCGCGATGACGGCATGAAAAAGGGTGAATTCAGCGCCATCTTTTACAATTATAAAAAATTCAGGGTATTAAAACAATCCAGCTTCTGGCTCTCCCCCACGCCCGGCAAGCCATCGAAGGGGTGGGATGCCGCCTGTATCCGCATCTGCACCTGCGGTTTGTTTGAAGAGCTGACCACCAGGCGGCAATTCTGGGTCTTTAACACCCACCTCGACCACATGGGAGTCGTTGCCCGTAAAAACAGCGCTGTGCTTATCTGCCGGAAAATCGCGGAGCTTAACAGGAAAGGGTTGCCCGTCATTCTCACAGGCGATTTCAATGGTGGTCCTGAAAGTGAACCAATCCGGTATATAACCGGGCGGTTTGCCGACGCCCGGCTTGAAATGAAAGATCCGGAACCGGGCGACGAAGGCACCTTCAACGGGTTTGACCCTTCAAAACCTGTCAACGAGCGGATCGACTTTGTCTTTACAGGGAAAACTGGATTTTCCATTACAAAGTATCATGTGATCAGGGAATATCATGACGGCAAATATCCCTCCGACCATTTCCCTGTTGTGGTGGAGATGAAGTTCACACGTTGATTTTTCCCGTGGTTCACCGTGATTGGGTTAATTAACCTATTTTTGTACGTCCTAAGTGATGTTTCATGGAAAAAGTTGTCATTCTGATTTTTGGAGCGGGATTCCTTGCCGGTTTCATCCTGCTTTATGTCAGGATGGGCAGCTCCGGGAAAAAGGGCAATTCAGCCGAAGCCGAACAATTAAGGGTGCAGGTCAATGTGCTGTCCAGCGAAAAAAGCGCTGTTGAAGAACGCGCCCGCATGCTGCAAATCCAGGCCGATGAGGCAAAAGCGATGATTGCTGCCAGGGATGCCACGGTGATCGCAATAAACAATGAACTTTCATCGAGGAATGCCGAATATGCCGGCCTGCAGCAACAGCTTGCCGGCCAGCAGGCCGACCTTGAAAACATCCAGGCGAAGTTCCGACTGGAATTCAGGAACCTGGCCAACGAGATCCTGGAGGAGAAGACCCTGAAGTTCACAGAACAGAACAAGGCGGGGCTCAGCGAGATCCTGAAGCCGCTGGGTGAAAAGATCCGCGATTTTGAAAAAAAGGTGGATGAAACCTACGACAAGGAGTCGAAACAACGTTTTTCCCTCGAACGGGAAATCAAAAACCTGGCGGAGCTGAACCAGCAGATCAGCAAAGAGGCAAACAACCTTACCCATGCCCTCAAGGGACAGTCCAAAACACAGGGAAACTGGGGCGAGATCATCCTGGAAAACATCCTGGAGAAGTCGGGACTTACGCGCGACCGTGAATTTTTTGTGCAGCAGTCACACACCGGCCAGCAGGGAAACAGGCTTCAGCCTGATGTGATCGTTACCTACCCCGGCGACCGGAATGTGGTGATCGATTCCAAAGTGTCGCTGGTTGCCTATGAACGTTATGCCTCCGCCGAAACCAGGGAGGAACAGGATCTTGCCGCCCGGGATCATCTGACGTCGGTAAAGAACCATATTGCCGACCTGAGCAGCAAAAACTACCAGGACATCTATGCCCTGAAAAGCCTTGATTTCGTCATGCTGTTCATGCCCATCGAGCCGGCCTATATGGTTGCCGTGCAGGCTGACCCGAATCTCTGGAACTATGCTTATGAAAAAAGGGTACTGCTGATCAGCCCGACAAATCTGATTGCCGCCCTAAGGATGATCGCGAACCTGTGGAGAGTCGAATACCAGAATAAAAACGCCATGGAGATTGCCCGCCAGAGCGGCGACCTGTATGACAAATTTACAGGATTCATCGAGGATCTGCAGGAGATCGGTTCGAAGATCGACAGTTCACGCAAGGCCTGGGATGCATCCATGAACAAACTTTCAACAGGCAAAGGAAACCTGATCAGGAGAGTTGAAAATATAAAAACACTGGGAGCCAGGGCAGGCAGGGAGATCCCGAAGTCGATGCTCGACAGGTCGGAAACTGGAGACTGAAACCAGGCTCTCGGTAAAGGGGTGATAATAAGTCAGGAATGATCGTGTTAAAAGTGAATGGTGAATCAAGATAAATGAAGGAGAAAAAATGAAGAAAGAGACCTATATTTACGGCATAAGGCCAACCATCGAGGCCATTAAGGCCGGCAAAGAACTTGAAAAAATATTCCTCCAGAACGGATTGAAGGGCGACGGATTCAGGGAATTGTTCAACCTTATCAAGGAGCTGGAGATCCCCTACCAGTTTGTCCCGATTGAAAAACTAAACCGCCTGTCGCGTCAGAACCACCAGGGGATCATTTCCTATGTCTCTGAAATAACCTATCAACGCATCGAGGACCTGGTGCCCAATGTTTTCGAACAGGGACGAACGCCGCTTTTCCTGCTGCTTGACCGGGTAACCGATGTACGCAACGTGGGTTCCATCGCAAGGACTGCCGAGTGTGCGGGGGTTGACGGACTGGTCATCCCGGCGAGGGGGTCGGCCCAGATCAATTCCGATGCGATCAAAACCTCGGCCGGGGCGCTCTACAAACTACCCGTGGTGCGCGCTCAAAACCTCAAGGAGACGATCCAGTTTCTCAGGGACAGCGGGCTGACCATCGTGGCTGCAACTGAAAAGGCCGAAAAAGAATACACCGCTGTCGATTTCAACAGGCCCATGGCCCTGATCATGGGATCTGAAGGGGAAGGCATCTCCGAGGAGTACCTCAAACTGACCGACGAGTTTCTCCGGATCCCGCTGATGGGGGAGATCGAATCGCTCAATGTCTCCGTGGCAGCCGGGGTCATCCTTTTTGAAACCCTGCGGCAACGCAATATTAAATAGTTCAGTTCATTGCCTTTTATTATCCATAAATAAAGAACGTGATGTCATTTGAGTTCCATCCGGTCACTATCCTTAAAACCCTTTGCGGATGAAATACCTGTATAAATACACCCCTGAGATTATCCTGTTTGTCTATCTCCTGGTCTTCCTGGGTTTTAAAGCACCCAACACCCTTTCAGGCCATATGATTAACGGCGACGGGAAGGGATATTATGCTTATCTCCCGGCCATCTTTATCTATAAGGACCTGCAATTCAACTTCCAGGAGAAGATCGATTACCAGTATTATGCCGGGAATACAACCCCGCCAAAGGATTACCGGAATCCGGCCGGCTCCAGGAGGGTGGATAAGTTCTTCCCTGGGTTGGCTATTATCTGGGCGCCCTTTTTCATTGCCGCCCACATCCTGGCCATCCTGGAGGTGTTTCCCAAGGACGGGTACTCCCTCCCCTACCAGTATGCCATAGTACTCTCAGCCCTGCTATTCCTGTGGCTTGGAGCCCGTTGGCTGCAGAAACTATTGAAGCAATACGGTTCCGGCGACCGCACCGCAGCCTTTATCACGCTGTCGGTGACGCTGGGAACAAATCTTCTTTTCTATACGGCCATGGAGCCCTCCATGCCTCATGTCTATTCCTTCGCCCTGATGACGGCCTTTTGCTACTTTACCTTTAACCTGTTCCACGATTTCAGGCCCAAATGGTTTGTAAAGTCGCTCCTCTCCCTTATCCTGATCGTCCTCGTCCGCCCCACGAACGGATTGATCGTGCTGCTCATCCCCCTTTTCGCAGGGAACCTGCCTGCAGCGCGGAATACCATCAATCAACTGGTTTCTGAACGAAAAGCGCTTGCAAGGGGTACTATCATGGCACTCGTACTGCTGGCGATTCCCTTTATCCTGTGGTACCTGCAAACCGGCCGGTTTTTCGTGTACAGCTATGGGAATGAAATATTTATGTTTTCCTCTCCCCGTATTTCAGATATCCTTTTCAGCTTCAACCACGGTTGGTTTATTTATACTCCCGTGGCCTTTATCGCCCTGTTCGGATTTATCCCCCTTTTCCTGCGGAACCGCCCCGGGTTTTTCCAGCTGGTTCTCTTTATGGGTGCCTTTGTATATGTATCTTCCTGCTGGTGGCTCTGGACATACAATTCACAATTCGGCCAGCGTGTTTTTACAGATATCCTTTTTGCGGTTGCCCTGCTATTGCTGTTTTTATACCAGGCGCTGGAGAAGACCATGTTCAGGAATGTTTTATCAGGCCTCCTCCTGGTATTGATTTCGCTGAACCTCTTCCAGTTTTACCAGCAGACACGACAGGTCCTGCCGGCCGATTCGGTGACAAAGTCGATATACCAGGACTCCTTTTTCAGTCTTGTGCCCGTCATCAGGTCCTATATCCCTGACGAGTGCATCGTTTCGTCGAAAACCCTGGCGAATGACATGGAAAAGGATAAGGGGGGCATCTGGATGAATCCGCGGACGCGGACCAGCAAAGTGTTCCACCAGGGACAATGGTCGTCGCGGACCGACAATGTCATCCCCTACAGTGTTGGACCGGAAACCCGGTTCGACAGCCTTTTCACAACCAAAAACCGTGTTATCAGGGTAAGCAGCTGGGTTTACGCGCCGATAGAGATTGCCGGGATCACACTGGTAGTCGATTTTCAGCTGAAGGGAAAAAGCGTTAGTCTTAACCAGGTCACCCTCGACAGGTTTATCAGGTCGAAGAGCTGGACCGAAACCGGCGTGGCCTTTTACGTTCCCCGCACCCTTCAGAGAAACTGCACGGTAAAGATATACTTCTACAATCCGTCGGCCTGTTACCAGTTCTTTATTGACGACCTGGTCATTGATTTCCTGTCACTCAAAGACGATCCCTCCTGCAGGAAAATCGACGGGGTGGTGATAACCAAATGAAAACAGTCCATGTTCATCCTGAAGATCCAAGGTGCAGGCAATATCCCGGATTATATCCAGATCCGCGACCATGACTTCAACCTGGTAGCCTATTTTAAAATAACAAATCCCAAAACGGCCCTGGCACGTTGCCATCTGCTGGACCGGATGGACGAGATCCTGTCGCTGGCAGGCAGGCTGGAATACGGAAAAATTCACAAGCTGGAACTTTAACATCGTAAATCGGAACAAATCGTTACTTTTGTCCAAACCGAACCTACCATTATGACCGGCGAAAACATTATCGAACTCGACAAGGTTTCAGTTTACCAGAATGAAAACCTCATCCTGGCAAATGTATCGCTGACCATCCGCAGTGGTGAGTTTTTTTACCTCATCGGGAAGACGGGCAGCGGGAAAAGCAGCCTGCTGAAGACCATTTATGCCGAATTGCCCGTCAGGGTTGGAACGGCAAGGGTTGCCGGGTACGACCTGCGTACTTTGCGATACAAGGAGGTCCCCTACCTGAGAAGGAAGCTGGGTATCGTGTTTCAGGACTTCCAGCTATTGATGGATCGCTCGGTAAATGAGAACCTCTACTTTGTGATGCGGTCGACCGGGTGGAAAGATAAGCGGGAGATGCAGAAACGGCTGCTGGAGGTGCTTGCCAAGGTGAACCTCGGAAACAAGGGCGGCAAGATGCCTCACCAACTCTCGGGGGGCGAGCAGCAGCGGGTTGCCATTGCGCGTGCCCTCGTCAACGACCCCGAGGTGATCCTGGCCGATGAACCTACCGGGAACCTGGATCCCGAAAGTTCCGAAGGGATCATCAGCCTGCTGATGGACATTTCAAAAACAGGCAGGGCCGTGGTAATGGCAACGCATAATTATACGTTTTTCGACAAGTACCCGGCCCTGACCCTGATATGTGAAAACGGGAGAGTTATCCCCCATTAGGCGCCCAAAGTGGCAACCATCACCGCTTTGATCGTGTGGAGGCGGTTTTCGGCTTCATCAAAAACGATGGATGCAGGCGATTCAAACACCTCTTCCGTCACCTCAAGCCCGTCAAGCCCGTATTTTTTAAAGATGTCAAGCCCGACTTCGGTATCCTTGTTATGGAATGCAGGCAGGCAATGCATGAATTTCGTGTCAGGGTTGCCGGTAAGTGCCATCATCTTTGCATTCACCTGGTAAGGCAGCATCTCCTTGATACGTTCATCCCAGAGTTCCTTTGCTTCGCCCATCGACAACCAAACATCGGTATAGATAAAATCAACTCCCTTTACGGCCTCTTCCACATTTTCGGTCAGGGTAATTCTGGCGCCGGTTTCTTTTCCGATGGCACGGCATTTCTCAACCAGCTCTTCCTCAGGCCAGTATTTTTTTGGTGCACAGGCACGGAAATCCATTCCCATTTTCGAAGCGCCGACCATGAGCGAATTGCCCATGTTATTCCGGGCATCACCGCAATAGGTAAAGGCAACCTGGTGCAGGGGCTTGTCCGAATGTTCGATCATGGTCAGGAAATCGGCCAGAATCTGGGTTGGGTGGAATTCATTCGTCAGGCCGTTCCATACCGGTACTCCTGCATATTTTCCAAGTTCTTCAACGATCGACTGACCAAAGCCGCGGTATTCAATACCGTCGTACATGCGCCCGAGCACCCGGGCAGTGTCTTTCATGGTCTCTTTCTTCCCGATATGGGATCCTTCAGGCCCTAAATAGGTTACCCTGGCGCCCTGGTCCAGCGCGGCAACTTCAAATGCGCAGCGGGTACGGGTGGAAGCCTTTTCAAAGATCAGGGCAATATTTTTTCCCTTTAACCGCGGTTGTTCGGTACCGGCATATTTGGCCTTTTTAAGATCCATGGAAAGATCGAGTAAAAATCTGATCTCCTGGGGGGTGAAATCGAGCAACTTTAAAAAATTCCTGTTTCGAAGATTGAATGCCATAAATGATAAGTTTAGATTTATAATTTGAGATTTGGAAACTGTTTAATGTTGTGTCGTTTTGTGGTATGATCCTTTTTCCTTATCGCATGTTTATTTTAACCACAATGGACACAATGATTTACACAATGGGCACAATGATCTTTTTGTGCGTTCTGCCTTACTTTGGTCGTGATTAAAATTGCATGTGCAAAATTAGGAATTTCCTGTCACCGGGCAAACAGGTTCTGTAAAGATCAAAACCACAAACTTTCACGATTCCCGTAGGAAGCCGGTTCGCAACCTGTGGGTTTCCTAGTCGACCTGTATTTCCGACATCTGCATGTCGCGCCCGGAGGGTCGTTGAAAGGCTTTTAACCCAAATTCAGGCAAAACGGCAAGAATATGTTCAAAAAGGAGGGCCTGGAAATCCTCAAAGCTGCTGAGGTCGGGTGAGATAAAATAGCCATATAATTCAAGCGGGAGCCCGTTCTCAGTGGGTTGCTGGATGCGCACCATCAGCGAGGCATCCTTATTCAGGTTCGGTATGTTTCGCAGGTAATCAAGGATATAAATCCTGAAAAGACCCAGGTTCGTGATCCGGCCTTCCGGGGCTTGGGGTTCCGCAATAATAATGCCATTTTCTCTCAGCGTATCGAATTTTGATTGATCCATAAAGGTGATGGTACCGATGTCGATCAGCACGGAGCGTTTCATCCGGCGGCCTCCGGCCTCGTTCATGCTGCGCCAGTTCTGGAACGAATCGGTGACCAGCGTATAGGTCGGGATGCAACTCACGGAGTTATCGAAATTCCTGACCTTCACCGTCACCAGTGAAATATCGATTACCGTACCGTCGGTATTGAATTTGGGCATGGTGATCCAATCGCCGATATGGAGCATTTTATTGTTTGAAAGCTGCACTCCGGCCACAAAACCCAGGAGACTGTCCTTGAAGATCAGCATGATCACCGCTGACATGGCGCCCAGCCCGGCAAGCAGCGTAAGTGGCGACTGTCCGATCACGACGGAGATCATGGCAATCCCCCCGACGACATAGGTAATGATCTTGCCGATCTGCACATACCCCTTGATGGGCTTTGAATCGGAGATATCAAGGTCGCCGTAAATATGATAAACGGCATTTAAAAATGAGACCGCCACCAGCAGGATGATCCAGGTCATGTACAGATGCAGCCCTAGTTCGATGAAGTGGATGGCTTCCGGGTATTTTGAGATGCTTGGCGACAACGAAACCTTCAGCACCAGGGGAGGCAGCAGCATGGCAAGCCGGGTAAATACCTTTTGTTCGTAAAGATGATCATCCCATTTACTGACCGACCGTTCCACCAGCCTTTTAAGAAACTTGTTGATGATGTATTTTGCAATGTAATAAACAATGACCGAAGCGATGAGAATGATGATCAGGGAGGAGAAATCGGCCATGTATTCCGCAAATCTGACAGAGAACCCCATATTGACGAGGGTTGACTCAAGTCCTTTATTGATCGTGGTGGTGGTGATATCCTGCATGATACAAATTATTTATACTTAAACACACTGTCACCGCTGAACGGGCCCTCTGAAGGTGGCTTCCGGTTCAGTTTCATCTTGTCGCAAACCCCGCCCCTGTTACGCGTGATTCACCTCAACCCAGGGAACCATGACATTCAGCGACATGGGGTTGACCTTCAGCGTAAGTTCTTTGCCCATGATCTTCGGGTCACCGTCAAGATGGATGTTCTTTCCCTTTTTTCGCTTTAAAATCACCTCTTTGGCCCTGATAATCTCGACATAACGGGTTCTGTCAAATTTCCTCAGGAACAGAAGCGGCGCAAGGAAAACCGTCTTCCAGCCGGGAACCTTCCCAACGATGCAAACATCGATGAAACCGTCGCTCACACTGGCCGTAGGATCGATGGAGGTATTGTTGCCAAACTGGCTTGAATTTGCAAAGCTGACGAGCAGGGCCCGGCGTTTAACGACCGTCCCGTCGATGATCATGGAATATTGTTTGGGTTTGTAGTTGAGGTAGGAGGTAGCCGTGATCCTGAAGTAATTCGAAAAGCCGCGCCTCCCCGATGCGGCGAATTTCTTTGCCACCGAGGCATCGAATCCAACCCCGGCCACATTCACGAAGAGCTGATCGTTGATGGTAGCCGTATCGATTTTACGTGCCATTCCACTGCCCACCAGGTCAATGGCTTTTTTCAGGTTCATCGGTATCTCCAGGTGACGGGCAAGTCCATTCCCCGATCCTGCCGGCACGATGGCCAGGATGGTGTTGGTTCCCACGAGGCCGGTAGCCGTTTCATTCACCGTGCCGTCGCCACCGACAGCCACCACGATATCAATACCCTCTCCGGCCGCTTTCCGGCTAATCTCGGTTGCGTGCCCCGGGGCATCGGTATAGGCGATCTCCGCCCTGAATCTCGATTTATCCAGGCGATCCTCAATCAGCCGCTCGACACTCTTCTGCCTGCCAACCCCGGATATGGGGTTGATGATAAAAAGAACACGTTTCAAAACATCTCCTTCTGCCATTGGGGCCGGTCCATTTACAAGTTCAGACAAAGGGTTCATTTTAAATTGTCAACCATCATCCGGTTTTCGATAAGCCGGTTGCAATACTGCTGGAGGTAGGCCCTGATAAAGAGGTCCAGCTTTTGTTTTTCGGGATCTCCCTTCAACACCAGGTTATCATGGAGCATCGGGTCGATCTTCATGTTAAAAAGCGAAGTACAGCGCGACCCGTCATGTTCCATATAATACCCGTCTTTCATAAGCCCATAGAGGCCGCTGATATAATGGATGGAGAAGTTTTTGGGGCCGGTCAGGCTGTCAAAAAGGTCGTTGCCGAAGGCAAGGTATTTCCTGTCATATCCAAGGAAATGCAATACTGTAGGCATCACATCGGTTTGCTGGGCTACGGCGGTCGATATCCCGTGAAGGTCGCTGCCGGGTTTAAAGAACAGCAGGGGAATGGCGTACTGTCCCACATCGGTCTGGTACCAGGGATAGTACCCTTCCGAGGTATGATCGGCCGTAATCACAAAAAGGGTGTTGTTATACCAGGGCATATGCCGGGCGGTATGAAAGAATTCACCCAGTGAATAATCGGCATACATGACACTTTGCTGGATGGGCAGCTTGCCAGTCCTGAAAATATTGACATACTTTGCCGGCACATAATAGGGGTGGTGCGACGAAAGCGAAAAGAAGGCTGCCGCAAAGGGCTGTTTGAATCCATTGATCGTGCTGGCTGTAAATTTGAAAAATTCCTCGTCGCGGATGCCCCATTTCCCGTCGTAATCGCGCTCGTTGTGATATTCGGTGCGTCCGTAGTAATGGTCAAAGCCAACAAGCCTGGAGTAGGAGTCGAAGCCCATCGTGCCATTGGTGCCGCCATGGAAGAAAGCCGTGGTATAGCCCCTTGACTTGAGCAAACCGGCAATGCTGGTGTACTTCCCTGCGGCATACCCCGACTGGATAAACGACTCATTCATCAGCGACGGGATTGACGACAACACGGCTGGAATCCCCTGGATGGAGGTCTTCCCGTTTGCATAGGCATCGAAATAAAGACCACAGCGGATCAGGGAATCAATAAACGGGGTAAATCCCTGGTACCTGCCGTTGTCGAGCGAACGGTTCAGCAAGCCGATATGTTCGCGCGAAAAGCTCTCCAGGATGATGATCATCACATTGTAATTCTTAAATCCCGGCGATTTAGGCTCATGCACCGGGTTATACAGTTCAGCCAGGTCATGCTCCTTTTTGAACCATGTCAGGGTCTTCAGATCCTGGTGGTTATAGGTTTTCACCAGTGAAAAGGGGGTATTCAGCAGCAAGGGAATGTTTTTGGCGGAGGTGTAATTCCCGGCGGTAACAATGCCGATCGGTCTCAACTGCAATCCCCCCCTCATCCCGATGATTGCAAGAATCCCGAACATGAGGGCAAACAAGCTATTCACGAGCAGGTAGCGAAAGCCTTGCCCCTGTTTCTTTGCGCCACGGGCGACAAGCCCGATCCGGGAGCCAAGCCAGATCAATGCAACCACGAATACAACCCATACCACGGCAATATACCAGAAATCGTGCAGGAACTGGGGTATCAGTTTATTAAAGTCACCTCCTACCCCCACATAATTAACGAAATCGGCGGTAAGCCGCTTCAGGGTAAATCTGAAATAGATGGTATCCCCGAAGTTGGTCATCAGGGCCATCGAATTGACCAGGTAAAAATAGCTGTTTGCGACACCCTGGTAAATCCTGTTATACCGGAACTGAAAGGGCAGCAGGTTCATCACGATAAAGGGAATGTTGATGATCAGCAGGGCGGAAACATCGAACCGGATCCCGATGATGAACAGGCGGAGGGTTTCCATGAATCCAAGGCTTGAAAAATATCCCAGGTTGAACCCATAAAAAAGAATCCGCGAGAAAAACAACAATATCAGCATCAGCATCAGCTTCAGCAGCATCGCCACAAAAACATGACCGCTGAACCATTTGCCGCCTTTTCCCGAACGCTTACCTCTGCCTCCTGAACGCCTGGCTGAACCTTTCTTTGAACTTCCTCCCGATTTTTTTCTCATGCGGATTTTTCTATACGACTGCAAAATTAAGGCAATCGGTCAATTATATAAAAATATTTTGAAAAAGATGATGCCCGGACCGGCACAAACAGCCATTTCCTTCCCGGAACCCTCATTTTCCATCAACCGCCATCAGCACCTAGAATGAAACCCAATAATTTAATCAAAAAAATTTATGGATATCAAAAACTATACTACTGGCAAAAAAGCATTTTTTACAGCCGGTAATGTAAAAATAATCACCTATTTTTGTCTTGCAGCATTTTACCATCGATCAGATCAGAAATCAATATGAAATTGCCATAAGTCAGCTATTCATGCAAACCGTGAATGATAATTTATGGCTGTTCCATATGGCCCGAAAAAAAAATATTAAACATGAAAACTGAACAAAGTATTTTTACAGAAGCCAGCCTTTGGATAAAAAAAAGTGATCATGCCCTGGGAAAGCTGGCCCAGCTTGTTTTCCTGTTTGGCAACAAAGAGCTTCTTAAAAATCAGCAGCATATTGCATTCGTTAAGGAATCATATCCTGCCGCCCAGATCGTGGGATGTTCAACCTCGGGTGAAATATACCAGGAAGAGGTATTCAACCATCACATCGTCTGTACTGCCATATGGTTCGAAAACACCCGGGTTGAGATTGCCGAAGAGCCTGTCGCCTCGCCGGAGGACAGCTTTCAGGTCGGCGAAAAACTGGCTGACAAGCTCTGCAGGGAGGATCTTGTTCACCTGATGGTGTTGTCGGAAGGGCTCAACATCAATGGCAGTGAACTTACCAAGGGATTAAACTCCCGGTTGGGAGACAAGGTTCCGGTGACGGGCGGACTGGCCGGGGACCAGGCAAATTTCAACGAAACTGTGATCGTGTACAACCAGGCCGGGGTGAAGAACCTGGTGCTGGCCATCGGTTTTTACGGGAGCCATATCAGGGTGGGATACGGTTCGATGGGTGGCTGGGATTCGTTTGGCGTTGACCGTGAAGTCACCAGATCCAAAGGGAATATCCTGTATGAACTTGACGGTCACCCGGCGCTTGAACTCTACAAGCGCTACCTGGGCAGCCACGCCGCCGACCTTCCCTCCTCAGCGCTGCTCTTTCCATTGAACCTGAGGCTGAAAGACTCCGAAACTTCCGTTGTTCGTACCATCCTCGGGGTCAACGAGGAGGATGGGAGTATGATTTTTGCAGGCGACATCCCACAGGGGGAGTTCGTGCGCCTCATGAAGGCCAATTTTGACAGGTTGATTGAGGGCGCAAATGGTGCGGCTGAAATGGCCAGGATAAGTCTAAAGGATTACAATCCCGATCTTGCCATCCTGATCAGCTGCGTAGGCAGGAAACTTGTGTTACGGCAACGCGTGGAGGAGGAATTGGAGGTAATCCGGGAGGTAATCGGCACCGGCGCCGCCATTACAGGATTCTATTCATACGGGGAGATCTGTCCCATCAAACCATTTGAACAGCATTGCGAGCTTCACAATCAAACCATGACCATTACTGTATTTAAAGAAGTTTAAACTTTGCGTATCGATGGAAAACATGCAGAACAGGTTACTCACCCGACAGATAAAAAGGCACTACGGATCCACAGAAAATCTTCCGGAGGAATTAAAGGGGCTAATCCGGGATATCGACAATACCTATAAGAATTTTGAAGATGACGCGCAACTGCTGCAAAACTCCATCGAGATAAGTTCCCAGGAACTAAGGGATGCTTTTCTCCGGCAGAAACAGGATGCAGAGGCACAAAAGGAGACCATTAACAGGATCAAAGAGGCGATCTATGCACTCAACCCGTCTGATCCTGCCCACACCAGGGAGGGCGAAGCATCCCCGACAGACAGCAGCTACCTCTTTGAATCGCTGCTAAAGCTGATCGAGGAGCGCAAAGTGGCCGGGGAGGCCCTGCAGTCAAAGACAGCCCTGCTGGAGGCCCAGATGGATGCGACCATCGACGGAATCCTGGTAGTTGACGATCATCACCGAAGAATTCTGATCAATAACCGGATCGTTGAATTGTTCGATGCTCCCGCCGATGTTCTGCAGGAAGACGATGACGCGGCATTGCTGAAGCATGTCGTCAGTTTAACCAAACACCCCGAACAATTCCTTGAAAAGGTCCTGTACCTGTATGATCATGTCACCGAATCAAGCAGCGATGAATTTGAGCTCAAAAGCGGCAAGGTTCTCGACCGGTATTCAGCCCCGGTGCTGGGAAAGGATGGGAAATCATATGGCAGGATATGGATATTCCGCGACATCACGGTAAGGAAGCAAACAGAAGAGGCCCTGCAGCAGAGCAGTAAGAAATGGGAGGCCATCATTGCCGCCTCTCCCGACGGGATCGGTATGATAACACTGGATGGGAAAATTCAGCTGATGTCCGACAAACTGGCGCTGATGTACGGGTATTCGGTTGAAGAAAAGGACCTGAGTGTCGGGATGTCTATTTTTGACTTCATCGATCCCTCCAACCATGCGCAGTTGAATGAAAACATCGGCATTTTACTTTCTGGAAAGGATGACAACCGGATCACCGAATACCTTGCCGTTAAAAAAGATAAAAGCCTCTTTTATGTCGATGTTAACTCGACAGTATTGCTCGATTCACAAGGCAATCCCGAGAGCATCCTCTTTGTTGAGCGGGACATTACGGACAGGAAACAGGCGCAGGAGACCCTTCTCAATGAGCGGACGCTCTTCCGTACCATCATCGACCTGATTCCCGATGCCGTTTATGTAAAGGATATGGAGGGACGCAAGCTGCTTGCCAACCCCACGGAAGTTCATCTTGCAGGAAAGAACTCAGAACAGGAGGTGATCGGCTATACCGATTTCAACCTCTATCCCGATGAGGAGGCCGTCAGGGCTTACGAGGAGGACCAGTTTGTGCTGCAAACGGGCAACCCGGTACTGGATGTGGATGGAACACTGATTGATAAAGAGGGCAAACTGCACAGGCTGCTGGTTTCCAAAGTGCCGTTGCGCGACATCCGCAACAGGATCACGGGCATCGTAGGCATTACGCATGACATTACCGAGCGGAAACAGGCAGAGGACGATCTGAAACAGGCATCAACCCGGCTGGAGCTGGCAACCCGGGCAGGAGGAGTCGGTGTATGGGATTATGATGTGGCAAACAATATCCTGTTATGGGATGACCAGATGCTGGCCCTTTATGGAAGCCGGAAGCAGGATTTCGCCGGGAAATACCAATCATGGCTTGCCTGCCTTCACCCGGAAGATGTCGTCCAGGCCGACATGGAGATAAATATGGCCATCCGTGGCGAGAAGGAATTCAATACGGAGTTCCGGGTTGTTTGGCCCGATGGCACGCTTCATAACGTACGGGCGCTCGCCACCGTAGTCCGCGATGATGACGGCAACCCCCTGCGGATGATCGGCACCAACTGGGACATCACCGAGCAGAAGAATACCGAAACAGCCCTTATCCAAGCCAAACAAACGGCCGATATCGCCAACAAGGCCAAATCGGAATTCCTCGCCAATATGAGTCACGAAATCCGCACTCCGCTGAACGGGGTTATCGGATTTACCGACCTGCTGCAAAAAACCCCGTTAAACAAAATCCAGCGGCAGTATGTCGAGAATGTCAATACTTCCGGCCATTCACTGCTAGGAATCATCAACGACATCCTCGATTTTTCGAAAATCGAGGCCGGGAAAATGGAACTCGACCTGATCAAAACCGATATCATCGAACTGGCGGAGCAGACCTCCGACATTATCAAATACCATGCGTCACAGAAAGGGATTGAACTGTTGCTGAACATCCAGCCAGAAATTCCACGCTTTGGCATTGTCGACCCCATCCGCCTGAAACAGATCCTGATCAACCTGCTCGGGAACGCGGTGAAATTTACCGAATCCGGAGAGGTGGAACTGAAAGTTACCTTCACCAAAACTGACGAGAAGACAGGCAATTTCACCTTCTCGGTAAGGGATACGGGGATCGGCATCACGGAGCTGCAGCAGAAAACACTTTTCAAAGCCTTTACGCAGGCGGATTCGTCTACTACGCGAAAATTCGGAGGCACTGGCCTTGGATTGACCATCTCCAATATGCTGGCCGAGAAGATGGGCACAAAAATCGGGATCTCCAGCGTGCCGGGCATTGGTTCAACCTTTTTCCTCACCGTCGGAACCGACTATGAGAACGGCGATAAACTTCATTCAGGAAGCCTCACCGAAATAAACAGGGTACTGGTTATCGACGACAACCACAACAACCGTCTTATCCTTGAACACACCTTCAGGGACTGGGGAATCGAATATGTTGGCGTTGAAAGCGGGGAATCTGCCCTGGCCCTCCTGCAAAAATCATCCGATTTCGATGTCATCATCGTTGATTATCACATGCCGGTTCTCAACGGGCTGGATACCATCAGGCTTATCCGTGAACAATTCAAGCTTACCCCTCAGAAACAGCCGGTTATCCTGCTGCACAGTTCGTCGGATGATCTTGAGATTTATGACGAGTGTAAAAAACTCGGGGTCAGGTTTAATCTCACAAAGCCTGTCAAGGCGCAGGAATTGTTCCATTACCTGAAAAACATACATGCACAGTCGGCCCCGGATTCAAAGGAGCCGGAGATCATTCCCTATACCCTGCCGGCAGCCAGGATTTCAGGCAAATCGCCTGTCATCCTCATTGCAGAAGATGTCCCGCTCAACATGTTACTGGTTACCACCATCATCAGGCAGATGATTCCCAACGTGACAATCATCGAGGCAAACAGCGGGAAAGAGGCATTTGACATGGCCTGCGCCATTAATCCCGACCTGATCCTGATGGATGTCCAGATGCCCGAAGTCAGCGGTATTGACGGAACGATCCTGATCCGGAACAATGAACTCGGCACAACGGGACATGTCCCTATCATCGCGCTGACCGCCGGGGTGATCAAGGGGGAAAAGGAAAAATGTCTGAATGCAGGCATGGACGATTTCCTCACCAAACCCATTGACAAAATTGCCCTTCAGAAGATGCTGGACAAGTATCTCACCGACTTTTACCTGCGAAGCACCAATACTGCTGAAAAGACAGGCGAAGGAGGTGCCAGCCTCCATTTTGATGTCGACACCCTGATGAATAATATTGACCAGAACAGGGAGGTGCTCGATGAATTGCTGGAAGATATTCCCATCCAGTTTACGGCCGATATCGCCCGGCTCAGAAAGGCCATCACCGGTAAGGATGCTGCAGAGATCATCAAAGCAGCCCATTCCATCAAAGGCGCGGCCCTGAATGTGAATTTCAACCTGCTGGCTGGTTTTGCCAAGGAAATTGAAGAAAATGGTCACGAATGCCTTGACATGAACCGTGTGATCGCCGAAATGGGCGCCTCCGCCGCTTCAATGGAGGGCTCACACCTCGGAGGATATGCCAACCAGTTGCTGAGGATGATACGGGAAATTGAAGAGAATGCAACTGTTTACCTTGATAAAATCCACCATGCCTTCACCGACCTGGTTTTAGAATGGGAACTTGTTGAAGGCATGATAAAAGCGATGAAAAGTGCCGGGTAATCAATGGTTTACTCCCGGTTTTTTTCAGCGTTGAACAGTTCGACCCAGTCATGCACCCGCCTGTCGGTAAGCCGGCAGGCTTCGACTACGATCCTTCCCGCGGCAATCGAATCCTCGAGTGCGTCATGGTGGCGGAACTCGATACCCAGATGACGGGCGACATTGGCAAGGTTATATCCGCTCCTGGAAAACTGCGGCCATGCTTTCCGCACAATCCTGGCCGAATCGAGCCAGCGGATATCGATCGGGTTCAGGTTAAACCGGGCATAGGCCCTGCCGAAAGCCTGAACATCAAATGAGGTGTGATGCACGACAATATTCTTGGATAACAGTTTCCGCAGGACTGGATATACTTTGGGGAATGTCGGGGAATCCTCCACCATCTCCGCCGTTATCCCGTGAACCCGGATATTGCTCCAGTGAAAGGAACTTTGCGGATCAATGAGCGATTCCCACCGCCCGACAACCTCCCCGTTGTCAAACATCCCGATCCCGATCTGGCAGATCGTCGATGAATCCCAGTTGGCCGTTTCCACATCCAGCGAATAAAACTTCATGTTTAAAATATTACCGGCAAAATAATTTCCGGATTTTGCCGGTTAAAGGTATAAATTTACAGGGAATCCGGCATCCAATTTCCGGTTTTGATAGCCGATTTTTTTCTAATTTTGGCTGTTCATTTATTAACATTAACGAAATTGCGTAATGGGAGAAATTGTCAGTACCGGTAACAAAGGCAAAGGGGTCCGCTCCGACTGTCATGTTACCCTCGAACTTACCGGCGAGGGAGGAATCCAGCTTCATCTTGAGTCAAAAGTTGCCGTGATGTATGGCGACACGATCCGCAGGGAAACACTGGAGATCCTGGGTTACTTCGGGATCAGGAATGCGAAGGTTTCAATCGAAGATTCAGGCGCCCTGTCGCTGGTTCTGGCTGCCCGCCTCGAGGCTGCCGTTAAAAAACTTGTGACCACAGATAAGGTCTGGCTGCCTGCCATGCTTCCCTCGAACCTGTATACCACTGCCAGGGACCGCAACCGGTTTTCCCGGCTCTACCTGCCCGGGAATTCCCCGAGCCTGATGATCAACGCGGGAATCCACACCCCCGATGGCATCATCCTCGACCTGGAAGATGCCGTTGCTCCCGATAAAAAGGACGAAGCCCGCTTCCTGGTCAGGAATGCGCTGTGCGGAATCGATTTCTACGGCGCCGAGCGGATGGTACGCATCAACCAGGGCGAGCGCGGCCTCGAAGACCTGGAGTATATCATTCCCTACAACGTCAACCTTATCCTGCTGCCCAAATGCGAAAAGCCTGGACAACTGGCTGTCATGAAAGAACGGATTCAGAAAATCCAGCAGCAGCACAAACTGACAACCCCTGTCTGGATCATGCCCATCATTGAAAGCGCCCTGGGGGTGATCAATGCCTACCCGATAGCCTCTTTCTCTTCCAGTATTGTAGCCCTGGCCATCGGGCTCGAAGATTACACGGCCGATCTCGGGACAAAACGCACGGCCGAAGGGACCGAGTCGTTCTTTGCCCGCAGCATGGTGGTCAATGCCGCACGTGCCGCCGGGATACAACCGATCGACTCGGTATTTTCCGATGTCGGCGACATGGAGGGGCTCCGCCAGAATGTGCTTCGTTCCAAAGCCCTCGGCTTCGACGGCATGGGGTGTATCCATCCCCGGCAAATCCTGGTGATCCATGAAAACTTTGCCCCGTCCGCCGACGAGATCGAAAAGGCAAAGAAGATCGTATTTGCCTTTCACAAGGCTCAGGAGCAGGGTCTCGGGGTGGTTGCCCTGGGCACCAAAATGATCGATCCGCCGGTAGTGAAACGGGCGCTCAACACCATCAATCTTGCACTTAAAATGAATAGAATCGCTGAAAACTGGAGGGAAATATATGAACAAATCTGATAAACTGGTAACAAACGCCGCAGGCCGTGTCGTGCCTACCGAGATCAACGGAAAACCTGCCATCCCGTACCAGGGGGTTGGAAAATTCAAACCCGAAGGATTCAGGGCTGCCCCCCGGATTGCCTCCTGCGCCGATTTCCCCGAAGATGGCAACAAGGTCATCGCAACCCTTCGGGAAGCACTGATCAAATCAGGTTTGAAGGATGGCATGACCCTCTCGACCCATCACCATTTCCGCAACGGCGACCTGGTCGCCACCCAGGTTTTCGATATCGCCCACGAATTGGGCATCAAAGACCTGGTGTGGTATCCCTCTGCATCCTTTCCCTGTCATGAACCCATGACCAAATACCTTGAAGACGGAACCATCAACCGCATCGAGGGCAGCATGAACGGCGCCCTTGGCAGGTTCACCTCCGACGGGAAGATGAAGGGACTGGGGGTGCTTCGCTCGCACGGAGGCCGCTACCAGGCTGTCCAGGATGGCGAAGTACATATCGACATTGCCGTCATTGCCGCCCCGACGGCCGACCAGTTCGGCGATGCAAACGGGGTCAACGGCACGGCAGCCTGCGGCCCGCTGGGCTTTGCCCTGGCCGATTCACAATATGCCGACAAGGTGATCATCGTTACCGACAACCTCGTCCCGTTCCCCTGCCTGCCCTGGCAAATCAACGGTAATTACGTTGATTATGTAGTGGTCATGGACAAAATCGGGATTCCTGAAAAGATCGTCAGCGGCACGACCGAGATCACCAAAAGTCCCGACCGGCTGCTGCTTGCCGAATGGTCGGCAAAATTCTGCGACGAAGCGGGGCTGATCTACGACGGTTTCTCCTTCCAGGCAGGCGCCGGCGGTACAGCCCTCTCCATCGGGATCTATTTTTCGGAAATCCTGCGCACCCGAGGCTGGAAAGCTCGGTTTGCAAGGGGTGGCAGCAACAAATACCTGGTAAAGATGCTCGAGGAGGGACTTGTTGAGTATATCCTCGACGGCCAGACCTTCGACCTTGACGGCGTACGCTCCATGCGCGACAACCCGCATCATACCTGGACAAGCCCCTTTACCAGCTACAACTATCATGGCAAGGGTAATTTTTCCTCCCTGGTTGATATCGTGATCCTGGGCGCAACGGAGGTCGACGTGAACTTCAATGCCAACGTGGTTACCCATTCCGACGGCTACCTGCTCCATGGCATCGGCGGCTGGCAAAACACCCTCTTCGGGAAATGCGTCATCCTGCCCATCCCCCTCTTCCGCGACAGGATGCCGGTGATACGCGACGAGGTTACCACCATCTGCGGCCCCGGCGAACTCATCGACGTGATCGTCACCGAACGCGGCATTGCCATCAACCCCCTGCGCACCGACCTGATCGAAAAGATGAAAAACTCGTCGCTGCCCATCAAAACGATCGGAGAACTCAAGGCTGAAGCCGAAAAGATCTGCGGCGTACCGGCAAAACCCCAATTCACCGACGAGGTGGTCGCCGTGGTAAAATGGGTCGACGGCACCATCCTTGATTCGATCTGGCGCGTTAAATCCTGAGTAACCCGCGGGTACTGACCACATTTGACAGTCAGCCATTTTTTCATTATTTTAGCCAATCTAAAGTTTGATCCGGCACCCAATATGACGATCCGGCTCCCCTGTTTCCCGGGCCGGCTCCTGGTTCCGGTGAAAAGCAATATGTTTGTCAGCAAATCTTTATCCTCTTGACACTCCAGCAAATATTACTTAAATACTGGGGATATTCCTCTTTCCGCCCGCTGCAGGAAGAGATTATCCGGTCGGTGCTCGACGGCAAGGATACCCTTGCGCTGTTGCCGACAGGAGGAGGAAAGTCACTTTGCTACCAGGTTCCGGCATTGGCCCGCGACGGGATTTGTATTGTCATTTCCCCCCTGATCGCCCTGATGAAGGACCAGGTCGACAACCTTAAAAAGCGCGGCATCAATGCGGCGGCGCTGCATTCGGGGATGCATCCCGATGAAATGGATATCATCCTGGGAAACTGCCTCTTCGGGGATATCCGCCTGCTCTACATCTCCCCTGAAAGACTGGCGACCGACAAGATGCGTGATGCGCTGAAACGCATGAAGGTGAATCTCTTTGCCGTTGACGAGGCCCATTGTATTTCGCAATGGGGCCATGATTTCAGGCCCCCCTATCTCCGGATCGCCGATATCCGCTCCATCATCCCCGGGGTGCCGGTGCTGGCACTGACCGCCACGGCGACCCTCAAGGTGGTAAAAGAAATCCAGCAGAAGCTTGAATTCAGGGCTGAAAACGTATTCCAGAAAAGCTATGAACGGAAAAACCTCTCCTACCTGGTTTTCCGGGAGGAGGATAAGTTAAAACGGCTGCTGAAGATCGTCAGCAAGGTCAAGGGCCCCGCGATTGTATATGTCCGCAACCGCAGGCAAACCAAGGAGATTGCGGAGTTCCTGCAGAAAAACGGCATCAGCGCCGATTTCTACCATGCCGGCCTGGAACCAAAGGTGCGGGAACAACGGCAATCGGCCTGGATGAAGGAAGAACGGCGCATCATCGTCTCAACCAATGCCTTTGGCATGGGAATCGACAAAGCCAATGTAAGGCTGGTGGTTCATCTCGATCTGCCCGATAGTATTGAAGCCTATTTCCAGGAAGCCGGCCGTGCCGGCCGGGATGAAAAGCGGGCTTATGCCGTATTGCTTTTCGAAACCGCCGATATCCTCGATTCACGCAGCAACCTCAAACTATCGTTTCCGGGGCTGCCGATGATCCGCGATGTTTACCAGGCGCTTGGCAACTATTTACAGTTGCCGGTCGGTATGGGTAAAGATCTGCAACTCGATTTTGATATCAGCGATTTTGCCTCCCAATACAATTTTCAACCGGTAATCGTGTTCAACTGCCTCAAATTCCTGGAGAAGGAGGGATTTGTCATGCTTACAGAGGCATTCCATCATCCTTCGAAAATCCATATCAGGGCCGGGAAGGAGGAACTTTACCGTTTCCAGGTTGAACACGAACCTTTTGATCATTTCATTAAAACCATACTGCGCTCTTATGGAGGCATCTTCTCCGGCTTTATCATCTTCCATGAATCAGAACTCGCCCGGCGGAGCAACCTTTCGACCGAAAAAGTAATCAACAACCTGAAATACCTTGCTAAACTGCAGATCATCGACTACCTGCCCCAGACCGATAAGCCCCAGATCGTCTTCATCCAGGAAAGGGTGAACTCCGGCGACCTCTCCATCTCAGGCGAAGTTTACAACGACCGGTTGGCTGATGCCGAAAAACGGATGGAAAACATGATCCGCTATGCCGAAACCACCCATAAATGCCGCAGTCAGCAACTGCTTGCCTATTTCGGCGAACACCAGTCAAAAAGGTGCGGAACCTGCGACACATGTATTGAACGAAATAAAATAGGCCT
This sequence comes from Bacteroidota bacterium, assembly GCA_037133475.1. GTDB lineage: Bacteria > Bacteroidota > Bacteroidia > Bacteroidales > FEN-979 > CAIVAT01. Next base: position 6,905 of record JBAXOB010000032.1, on the reverse strand, counting down.
CAATGAAATGCAGTTTGACGATATTGTGGCGAGGATCAAACCGGCACTGAAAGCCGCTCCGTGCTCCATGGAGGAGCTGGTCCGGGCTGCCGATCCCGTCAGCGAGGACAAGTTAATCCGAACCGTACAGTGGCTGGTTGACAGCGGAAAAATCGTGGCTGAACCGGGAAGGAAATTCAGATGGGGCGACCGCGACAAACTCAAAGAATAACTCTTTCTTCAATATTCATTATTCGATATTCATTATTCGATATTCATTATTCATAAATTTAACCTATGTTTTCTCCATTCCTGTTGTCCATTGTGCTGCTGTTTTCGCCGGTCCGGGACAACCCGGTCAATAAGCTGTGTGAGTGCAAAGGGCTGAAACTTTATGGCAATGTAAAGGTTGTCAATGACTTCCCCGACCTGAAGGTAAAGATCGTTGAGAATTTCCCCGATCTGAAGGTCCAGGTGGTAGAGAATTTTCCTGACCAGTGCGGGAAATGGAAATTTGTCAGCGACTTCCCCGATATAAAAATTAAATTCGTGACCGACTTCCCCGATCTGAAGATAAAGTTTGTCGAGAACTTCCCGGGACAACCGTAGCGCAGATCTCACACCCGTCGCAAAGAATAAGTGAACGTTTGTATGATTCAGGCAATGGGCAGCAGGCAGCAGGCAGCAGGCAATAGGCAACAGGCAATAGGCAGCAGGCAACATTAATCAGTCATCAGTAATCAGTAATCAGTCATCATTATGTCCGTTCAGTCATACGACGACCTGCCGCTCTGGTCGGCACCCTTTGGGCTCACCCTGCTCGACACTGTCCGCACGAAATCTCATATCAGCATACTCGATATCGGCAGCGGCAGCGGTTTCCCGATGCTCGAACTGGCTGAGAGGCTGGGAAAGACCTGCATGGTTTACGGGCTGGATCCTTCACCCGAATCCATTGCCATGATCCACGAAAAACTGGCGCTGAAAGAGATCGGGAATGCAAAGATCATCGAGGGTGTCGCCGAGGCAATTCCTTTCCCGGATGAGTATTTCGGGCTCATCGTCTCCAACAACGGGCTGAACAATGTTTCGGACCAGGTCGCAGCCTTTGCAGAATGTTTCCGGGTTGCTGCTCCCGGGGCACAGATGGTTCTGACCATGAACCTTCCGCACACGATGGTCGAATTCTATGATGTTTTTGAGGAGACCCTGGTGGAACTTGGCTTTTCGGAGGAGATCAGGAAGATGAAGAAACATATAACAGCCAAACGTAAAACCGTCGAATACCTGAAGGAACTTATCCTGGAAACGGGCTTTATCATCAATACGATCAACGTCGACGGATTTAAAATGAGGTACAGCGACGGAACGGCCTTTTTAAACCACTCCTTTATCCGGGCTGCCTTTATGCCATCATGGAGGGAGCTATTACCTGGAAACCAGGCAGATATGATCTTCCGGGGCCTCGAACGGAAATTGAATCTCTTCGCCACTGAAAAAGGAGAGCTTCCCATATCCATCCCGTTTGTCTGCTTTGACTGTTTAAAACCAGGTCAGTAATTATTTTTAAGAGTAATGGCCCTTCACATTTTCTTCACCCAAACAAATGCTTAATTTTTTCCATTGAACTGATTTTATTTTATGACACTTCTCCCTCCCTCCTTTTTCCTCCGTAACGATGTTGTCCAAATCGCGCGCGAACTGCTGGGGAAAAAAATCATCACTCGCTTTGACGGGGTGACCACCTCCGGGATCATCAGTGAAACAGAGGCTTATGCGGGTGTAACCGACAGGGCTTCGCATGCATACGGCGGCCGCAGGACAGCCAGGACCGAAGTAATGTATGCCGCGGGAGGAACGGCCTATGTATATCTTTGCTACGGCATGCATTCGCTGTTCAACATCGTTACCAATGAGGCCGGCATCCCGCATGCGGTGCTGATCCGCGGGATCATCCCCCTGGAAGGAACCGAAATCATGCTGCAAAGAACCGGCAAAACAAAGTTCATAAGGGATTCGGGCATCGGCCCGGGGAAGGTATCTAAATTACTCGGGATCCATTATTCTCACTCAGGACTTTTGCTGAACCAGGCATACCATCCAGGTAATTACTCCATCAGCCTCGAAGAAACGGGAACGGGAGCTTCTCCGGGCAAAATCACCACCTGCCCGCGCGTCGGGGTGGACTATGCAGGGGCGGATGCCCTGCTGCCCTACAGGTTTATTCTTCAACGCAATAATTAATTGCAAACAAATATACCCGATCTGTCAAATGAGTCAAGTAACCAGGCCAGGCTTACCCTTCCGGTGAATTTCAACACCAGGTTGAAATTTTCCCCTATCCATGGTTTCAGGGAATAGTTATGTCGCAATAAAATAAATACAAAATAATTATTTGATGACGGCCTTCGGGCATTTTTCCCGGGCGCAACTGGGCACAAAAAAACCCGGCCGTGGCCGGGTTTACGATGAAGCAAAAGCAAAGTATTACTTTACTTTTTTGCCAAGTTCTGCGCCGGCTTTGAATTTCACAACTTTCTTTGCAGCAATCTTGATCTCTTTTCCGTTCTGGGGATTGCGTCCCTTACGGGCAGCTCTCTTGGAAACCGAGAAAGAACCAAAACCTACTAAAGCAACTCTTTCGCCTTTGCCCAGTGCCTTTGATGTAGCTGAAATAACAGCTTCCAGAGCCCTTTTGGCTTCGGCTTTCGTCATTTTTGCGTCATTGGCAACTGCTTCGATTAATTGAGCCTTGTTCATTTTTCTGAGGTTTTAATTAATAGTTGATTAATAATCATTGCAAAGATAAGGTATCTGCAAAAAAAGTCAAGAGCTTTCCCTCTAAAACAGTTGAAAATGTTGATAAAATGGAATTTTTGTTAATATCTTGAGCCCTGAAACGGTTAAATACCATGGGTTTCAGGAATTATTTTCCCGAAGCCCCTCAGGAAATCCCCGCTATTCATGACTTTCCGACCCGATAACTGGAGTTCGAGAATTTCGATAAAGCCATTTTCAGCCCAAATTCCCAGGAAAGATTTCCCATCCGTAATGAAAGTTCCCGGCAAACCCTTTGGCTCCGTTTGCCTGGGGGTCACTTTGAAAATTTTCAACACCTGGATCGTACCATCCGCCGCCATGAATTCGGTAAATGCCCCGGGATGCGGGCATAGCCCCCTGACTAAATTGTGGACGGAAAGCACATCCTGTTCCCAGTTGATCCTGCAGTCGTCCCTGAAAATCTTTGGTGCAGGTTTTAAGCTCCCCTCATCTGCGATCAGCGAATCCTGGTAAACCTCACTGACTGTTCCAAGGGCCAGTTGCTCAACTGTTTTTAAAACAAGCGCCGCCCCTTTTTCCATTAACCGGTCATGAAGTTCACCGGCCGTTTCCTCGGGGCCGATCGACATTTTTTCAGCAAACAGGATTTTGCCTGCATCGATCTGTTCATTCAGCAGGAAGGTGGTAATGCCGGTTTCCTTCTCTCCGTTCATGATGGCGCGGTTGATGGGAGCGGCTCCGCGGTACTGGGGCAAAAGCGAGGCATGGAGGTTAAAGGTGCCCAGGGCAGGAATCGACCACACCTGCCGCGGCATCATCCTGAAGGCAATCACGATCTGCAGATCGGGATGGAAGGAGGCGAGCTGTCCGGAAAATTGCGGATCTTTCATATTGACGGGTTGTAAAACCGGGATTCCGCAAGATTCGGCAAAAGTTTTTACGGGTGATTTTATCTCCTTCAGACCCCTTCCAGCCGGCCTGTCGGGCGCCGTAACCACGGCGACAACAGGAAAACCTTCGTCAATAAGCCTTTTAAGGGATGCAACAGCAAACCCCGGCGTTCCGAAAAAAATAATGCGTGGGTATGTTTTCATAAAAAAAGCCTGATAAATCAGGCTCTAAATTTAAGATTAAGGAATGACAGTCAGCAGAAAAAATCGCTGCCGGTATCCTGACCTATTTTTTTATCTGTCCCTCGGCATAGGAGATATACTTGTCAATTTCCCTGCCTTCATTGGAACGGGCATAGTTTTCTTTCAGTTTTTTATAGATGCTGACAGCTTTTTCATAGTTGCCCAGCTCTTCATAAGCCATCCCGGCTTTCATCAGGAACAGCGGCGAGGTAAATTCGTTCTTCTTCATTTCGGCGGCATCCATATAGAGATCGGCAGCTTTCTGTACCTGTTTCAGTTCCATATTGCAATCGCCCATGGCGCCTTTTGCCATTGGTCCTACAAACTGATCGTTGCTGCTGAATTTTTTAAGCTGATCCAAGGCTGTTTCAAACTGGCCAAGTTTCAGATAGCAGATTCCTGCGTAGTAATGGGCCAGGTTTGCCGACTTGGTCATCCCGAACTCATCAATGACAGCAAGGAACCCGATGTACTGCCCGTCACCGTTTAAGGCTTTCTTCAGTGAATCCTGTTCGAAATATTTTTCTGCCATGAACATCTGGCTCTGGGCATCCTTCTCCTTTGGAGCCAGGTAGAACCGCTTGAATCCAAAGAATCCAAGTACGACAACGATAATCACGCCGACAACAATCAGGATGATCTGCTGGTATTTCTCAATAAACTGTTCGGTTTTGCTGAAGGCCTCTTCAACAGCAACAATACGTTCTTCGGTTTTGTCAATCTTTTTATCCTGCTTATTTGCCATGATATCTGAATTTTGGAGGTGCAAAATTACATTTTTTCCCGAATTAACGGCATAGTTGACCATTTTTTTTACTTTTGCACAAATCCAGAAATACCGGAACATGAACACAGTCAATAATCTGACGGCTGAAGCCACCGATCGGTTAATCGATTACATGAAGGGGTGTATCACAGAGGAGCGTTTCCGGAAATTTCAGCAAACCATCGGTTTACGGACCCGGCACATCACCCTGGCCCTTGAGGACATCTTCCAGCCGCACAATGCCAGCGCGGTTCTCCGGAGTTGTGAATGTTTCGGGATCCAGGATGTGCATATCATAGAAAACAGGAATAAGTACGAGGTAAACCCCGATGTGGCGCTGGGCTCCTCCAAGTGGCTAAACCTGGTTACCTACAATGGCAGTGAAAATAATACCAGGAGCTGCCTCGAAAATCTCAGGAAGCAGGGCTACCGGCTGGTTGCAACCACACCGCACAAGGATGATTTCACGCCTGAAACGCTTCCCCTTGAGCAGAAAACAGCCCTGATTTTCGGCACCGAACTGGCAGGTTTGACGCCGGTGGCCCTGGAGATGGCCGATGATTTTATCAAAATCCCCATGGTTGGATTTACCGAAAGCCTCAACATCAGCGTATCGGCCGCCATTTTCATTCAATCGCTGACCGGCAGGCTTAGAAATTCAACCATCCCGTGGCAGCTGACAAATACCGAACAATCGGAAATCATGCTTACCTGGCTGAGGAATTCGATTAAACGTTCCGAGATTATGGTTCGCAATTTCATGGAAAATAATACGTTACAAGGTATTCAAACAAAATAACAATCGTTGATCCCGGTTCCGGCAACCAGTGCCCGGTATTTTCATTTTTCTTTGCTCCGGCACAATTCAGATTCGATTGATATGTTGTGGACTTTCAGGGGAATCCTGATCCCAAAATCCATACGATATATTTAACCACAATGATCACAATGATTTACACAATGGTCACAATGGAATTATTTGTGAACATGGTGCCTTCATTGTGTCATGGTGGTTAATTTTGATCAGGTAATTAAAACTACCGAGTCTCATATTTTGTTCCAGGTTCAAAAAACTTCAATTTGGTGGAATCGTTCGTTTTATGTAATTTTGCCGGTTATCAGACATTTTTAACACAATATATTATGGGAAAAGGAGATAAAAAAACGAAGCGTGGTAAGATCATCATTGGCTCAGCAGGTGTGAAGAGAACTCGCAAAAAGAAAAATTCGGCTGCCGCAAAACCAAAAACGGGATCCGCTGGTGCAGGCGAAAGCGAAGCAATGTTAGCCCAGGAAGCAAAAGCTGTAAAAAAAGCTGCTAAAAAAGCAGAGGAACAGGCCGAAGGCGCCGATGAAAAACCCAAAGCTGCCAAGGCAAAGAAAAAGACTGCCGAACCTGAAGCAGAAGTTGAATCTGCCCAGGAAGAGCCAAAACAGGAATAACGACGTTCATCAAATGATTGTTTCAAACCCGTCCGGATCGGCGCCAGCTGGTCCGGACGATTTTATTTTATAATGAATAGCCTTTCTACTTACTTTCCCTTGTTAACCCCCGGCCAGGCTGAATGCTTCGTGAAAATGGAGAGCCTCTACCGCGAATGGAATGCCCGCATCAACGTGATCTCCCGGAAAGATATCGATCATACCGGCATTCATCATATCCTCCATTCGCTTGCCATTGCAAAATTCGCCCACTTCAAACCGGGTACCTCCGTTATGGATGCCGGTACCGGGGGAGGGTTTCCCGGGATCCCGCTGGCGGTGATGTTCCCCGAAGTTCAGTTTACCCTGGTCGACTCCATCGGGAAGAAGATCAAGGTCGTGGAGGCTGTAGCTGAAGGACTCGGGCTGAAAAATGTCGTCGCGATGAATACACGCTTTGAATCGGTGGACCGGAAATTCGACTTTGTCACCGGCAGGGCTGTATCCAACCTCCCGCTGTTCCTCTCGATGGTTCGTCCATGCATTAAAAAACAGGGATTCAACGCCTTGCCAAACGGGGTCCTCTACCTGACGGGAGGCGAGATCGACACCGACCTGCAAAAATTCAGGTCGGTACTTACCACCGTCAACCTGCAGGATTATTTCACGGAAGATTACTTTGCGACAAAAAAGCTTGTCCATCTTTATAACTTTTAAGAAGTATTTCCCCTATTGATCAATCAATTAGCCTGATTGCCACCCTGACATGATAAATAGTCCTTGGACATATCGCCGGATTTTCTTTATTTAGCTGACTTATTCAC
>JBAXOB010000031.1:0-55983 GCA_037133475.1 Bacteroidota bacterium | reverse complement strand
ATGCAGGAATGCAGGAATGCAGGAATGCAGGAATGCAGGAATGCAGGAATGCAGGGATGAAGGGAGATTGAGGGGTTAGGGGACGCGGAGGGAGATGCCGCGGAAGTATTCAAGCAGGGAGCCGGAGATGATAAAGGCCCCGATGATCATGAAGAGCAGGCCGACGATCCTGTTCATCCAGAGTTTTACCTGGGGATTGCCGGCTACCTTTATCTTGTTGGCAAGCACTACCTTGAGAATGTCGGTCATCAGGATCACCGACAGGGTCCCGATAAAAAACAGTGCCACCGCCCGCTGATCGCCGCCGTAGGTGGCATTGATGGCCAGCATGGAGGTGATCCAGAAAACCCAGAGAAAGGGATTGGCGAAGTTGAGGACAAATCCTTTGAAGAAGTAGGGTAACGGGCCCTTCTGTTTTACTTTTATCTCATTGATGGCCTCAACCTGTTCGGTTTGGGGAACCTTTTTAAAGAAGGTGAACAGGCCATAAACCGACATCACGATGCCACCGATAATGCCCAGTACCAGGTGGTATTTGGGGTTGGTGACGATCGCCGAGGCGCCGAAATAAAATCCAACTACCAGCGCCAGGTCGCTGACAAATATCCCGGCCGCCAGGAAAATCCCGATCTTGATGCCGTGCTTGATGCTCGTCTGGAGCAGGGCAAACAGGGCGGGACCGACCGAAATGGCTACCGTAAGCCCCAGGATAATCCCTTCAAATAATGGATGTAAGATCGAACTCAATTATGGCTCTGTGTTTTGTAGGTTCTTATATATTCTTCCCATTTTTCCAGCTGGTCATTCTTCAATACCCTTGGAAACTTGTGCGCCCCGCCCTCCTTTCCGCGTGATTTCATCCAGTCGTGGAACACCTGCAAAGGTAATACTTCAACCAATACATTTTTAATTGCTTCAATACGCTCAACCCTGTAATCATCATTCAGTACCTTGAGGTATTCATCAAGCTTCACCGCGGCAAGTTCCGGGTCAAGGGGGTCGTCGGTACCCAGGTACCACTGGTGGGCAAACAGGTTGCCAAAGCGGACGCCCGTCAGGGTGAATTCGTTGATCTTCACATTCAGGTCATCCTGTAGCATCCTGATGGCACGGTTGATGTTGTCCTGTGATAAATGTTCCCCGCAAAGGCTGATAAACTGCTTGGTACGACCGGTCAGCACGATTTCGCTTCGTGCTTTCGAGACGAATTTTATCGTATCTCCGATCAGGTATCGCCAGGCTCCTGCGCAGGTTGTCAGCAACAACGCGTATTCGCGGCCCTCCTCCACCTGCCCGATGGTGAGCGTTTCGGGATCAGGCTTCAAATCGCCATCAGCATCGAAATTGCGGTCGTTGTAAGGAATAAATTCAAAAAAGATACCATTGTCGAGGATCAGCTGCATCCCCTTGTTGTTCCCGGGGCGCTGGAATGCGATATATCCCTCCGAGGCGAGATAGGATTCATTATAGAGGATCGGGCGGCTGAACAGTTTTTCAAAACTCCGGATATAGGGTTCAAAGGAGACCCCGCTGTGCACGTAGGCCGATAAATTCGGCCAGATGTCGTGAATGGTGTTGACGCCGTAATATTCGATGATCTTTTCAAGGATGATCTGGATCCAGGCGGGTACCCCCACGATGATGCCGATATCCCAGTTCCTGGCCTCCCTGACGATCTCGGTCAGTTTCACCGACCACTCGTGTTCCCGCGAGATCCGGCGGCCAGGCTTGTAAAAATGCTGAAACCAGAAGGGGATGTTCTTGGCGGTGATGCCTGAAAGATCGCCCTGGTAGTAGGTGCCGTTGTACTGCAGATGGGTGCTGCCACCGATCATTAAGATGCCCTTTTCATAAAATTCGTCGGGGAAGTCGTATTTGGTCGCCGATATCAACTGCCTGACACTTGCTTTCTGCATGGCGCGCAACATGTCGGGTGTAACGGGGATGTGCTTTGACGAGGCCTCTGAAGTCCCGGAGGTAAGGGCGAAATATTTTACCTTGCCCGGCCAGGCAACATAGGGCTCCCCGTTGAGGCTGCGGTACCACCAGTTTTTAAACATCGACCCGTAATCGTGAACCGGAACCTGGTTGCGGAATTGTTCCGGGAAATCTCTCCGGCCAAGAATCCCGCTGAAATTGTACTGTTCCCCGAAAGCCGTGTCCTGGGCCTTGATGAGTAACTTTTTCAGCACCTTGTTTTGCACCAAAACAGGATTTCTGTTCAGGATATCCATAGGTAACTGACGGAGTTCATAGGCTTTCCGGATGATCGAACCAAGGAGTGGCATCGGGCAGGGATAATTTGAAAAAATGAGTAGGTAAAGTTACGAAAAAATGGTTAATTTCGATTTTTATATGGGGTATATGCCAAAACCAATAGGGAAACTGCTGCGGATACTGGCGATCCTTTGCTTGATCGGGCTGCTGATGGTGGCAGGTTTTTTTCTTTTCCTGACCCTGACGGAGTTCTCCCCGCCGCCCAAATCAACGCCTGTGATTAACGGAAAAGGAAAAATGATGGACCGGACAAAACGTGAATTCACATTTTTTACCTGGAATATCGGTTATGCCGGACTGGGTAAGGAGATGGATTTCTTTTATGAGGGGGGAACCCTGGTCATGCCGGGAAAGGAACAGTTCGACCGCTATTTCGCGGGGATAAAAAAAACGGTATTGGCGAACGACACGGCCGATTTCATCTTCCTCCAGGAGGTGGATGTCCGTTCGAAACGATCGTGGTTTTTTGATGAGTATGCAGCTCTTTCTGAAAAGCTGTTTGGTTTTTTCAACATATTCAGCCAAAACTATGGCTGCCGGTACATCCCGGTCCCGCTTCGCGATCCCATGGGCAGGGTAAAGGCCGGGCTGGCAACCTTCACGAAGCTGAAACCCGAAAGTGCCCGGGTGCAGTATTTTAAAACCGACATGTCATGGCCCAAAAGACTCGCCTTTCTTAAGCGATGTTTTATCCTGCTGCGCTTTCCGCTCGATAACGGTAAGGAGCTGGTTGTTCTGAACACCCACAATTCGGCCTATGATTCAACCGGGGTGTGGCTGAAAAAGGAGCTGGCGATGCTTGATTCCGCCATGCAGGCAGAGTTTCAGCGGGGAAATTATGTGGTTGCAGGCGGCGACTGGAACAGCAATCCGCGCGGGTATGCAACCGGAAATATGATTTCAGGCGACAGGGCCACCCTGGTCGACCCGCAGATTGAACCGGATTTTGCACACGGGTGGGAGTTCGTGTTTGACCCGCGGCAACCCTCCAACCGCGCCGTGGATAAGGCCTACAGGAAGGGAATTACAAAAACAACCCTCATTGATTTTTTTGTGGTCTCGCCCAATATAGAGGTGACGCAGGTGCATACCATTCCCCTTGGTTTTACCGATTCCGACCACAACCCCGTGGTGATGACCGTCAGGTTAAAATAGGTCCAGCCGGCAATGCCCGCAGCCAAAGAGCCTTTTTTCTGATCTTCAATGAGATCAGGCATGGATTTTTAGGGTAAATTTGCAAAATGTTTCCCGGATGGAACAAGTCCACCCTGATCTACCGGTAACGTATAAAAACACAGGCCATGAAGGTAAAAATTAAGAAAGAGACCACCCTGCTCGACCATCTGCTGGAGGAGTTCCAGTCGGCGTCGAAAACGACGGTCAAGCAACGGATCGTGCATGGTAATGTGCGGGTAAACGGGAAGATGGTTACAAACCCTGCCGTGATGCTCAAGGAGGGCGATACCGTTGATTATGTGAAGCAGGCTGTGAAGATCAACAAGGTGAAGCCGCCTTACCAGGTGCTCTTTGAAGATGATGCCATCCTGGTTGCCGTGAAACCGGCCGGACTGCTCACCATTGGCGACCGCGGGCTCGGGGGAACCTCCTTCTACCAGCTGATGCAGGCCTATGTCAAGGAGAATTCAAAAGGAAAGGAGCGCCTGTTCGTGGTTCACCGGCTTGACCGGGAGGTTTCGGGGATCCTGATCTTTGCCAAGAGCGAGGCGCTGCAGGAAGAGATCAAGAACCACTGGATGGACACGAAAAAGCTCTATTACGCGTTGGTGGAGGGACAACCGGCCGAGGACAAGGGAACCATCCGCAGCTGGCTGGTCGAGGGCCGCGATCAAAAGGTCTATTCGGTTAAGATAGAGGAGGGGGCCAAACTTGGCATCACCCATTACCGCGTGATGGACCGTACCCCCGATTACGCATTGCTGGAGGTTGAACTGGAAACCGGGCGGAAAAACCAGATCCGCGTCCATCTTTCGGAGATGGGTTGCCCCGTGGTGGGCGACCGCCGTTATGGGGCCGATGCCCAGTACGAGCGCCGGATCCGGCTTCATGCCTTTTATCTCTCCATCCGCCACCCGGTCACCGGCAGCCTTGTCGACTTTAAAAGCAAGATGCCGAAGGGTTTCCTTGAATTGAAACCGCACGACGAGAAATATAAATAGGGCAGGTAAGTTATTGCCGGCCTACTGCAAGCAAAATTCCGCAGTAGCTATTTTCCCATCCCGAACCCCCTTTGCCGCATGGCCTCGAAGATCACAATGGCTGCGGAGGCGGAAACATTCATCGAGTCGATCTTCCCCATCATCGGGATCTTTATCAGTTCGCCGGCTCCTTCAAGCCAGGTGCTGCTGAGGCCATTGGCCTCCGAGCCCATGATGATGGCGGCAGGCTGCCTGAAGTCGGATTCGTGGTACCATCGTGTGGCCGTGAGGGCCGTGCCGAACATCATAATGCCGGCCTGGCGCATCCAGGCAATGGTCTCTTCTGATGAGGCCGTCACCACGGGCATCGTAAAGATGCAGCCAATGCTGGAGCGGATGGCGTTGGGGTTGTAGATGTCGGTTTGCGGATCGCAGATGATCACGGCGTCGAGGTTGGCGGCATCGGCCGTGCGCAGGAGGGCGCCCAGGTTCCCCGGTTTTTCAACGGTTTCAAGCACAAGCAGCAGGGGTGTTTTCCGCAAACGGAGATCGCTGAATTCAAGCCGCCTGGGTTCGGCCAGGGCAATCAGCCCGTCGCGGTCGTTGCGGTAAGCCATTCTGTTGAATACATCCGTTGTGACTTCAACGACCTCCACCTTGCCGGCAGATTGCATGAGGGAACCAAGTTCGGTATCAGAAACAAATTCAGGGGTGAAAAAAAGATCGGTAAGGGTAAAACCGCTGGCAATGGCCAGCCTGATTTCGCGCAGCCCTTCGATGATGATCCGGTTTTGTTCCTTCCGGGCACGGGGTTTTTCGCCAAGAAGCAGCACATTCTTGATAAGCGGGTTTGAAAAACTTGAAATGACTCTGGACATAACGGCTAATAGTTCATTTTTTTACGATCCTGTTAACACCCGTTGTTGTTGAAGTGCGTATTTCAGCCAGGTAGATCCCTCTTTCCCACGATTTCATGTCGAGTGCCAGGCGGAAATGGTTGTCATCAGGAACCCATGTGACTGCAAACACCTTCCTGCCCTGGATATCGGAGACTGTGACAAAGATAGCCTCTTTCGCCTTACAGTTTCCGGTCATCACGGTAATATCACCTGCCGGGTTTGGATACATAACAGCCATTTCCGGCGATCCCCCCGGGGTAACAGCAGTGGTGGTGCACGATTGCTGAAAGGTAATCCGCGCGGAGCCGTTCAGCGAATCGTTGAAAACGGTCCAAGCGTTGGCCTGTTTTTTAAGGTAAAAAGCAAGATAGGGTTTTGTGAAGTCGAGGGTTGTGGCATGTTGCTGGTCGCGGGTGATGGTAAAGGCGGGGCAGCCGATCTCCCCGAGGGAACAGATGAAATTGGCGTCGGCAAAATAACAGTGACCACCGCCTTTGATGTTGATAAAGTTCTTACACCCGCTTGCCAGCGAATCATACATGGGTAGCTGGTTGGTGGCGGGCGGGCTTACACAATCCATATCGGCCGAAAACACCAGCGAAGGGATGGTGATGTTTCGTGCCGCGGCGATGGCCGAGGGGGAGGTTTCGGCTGCGGCCAGGGTAACCATAACAGTTGGAACGGTATTGTTCCGGCATGCCAGGAAGGAGGCGCCGCCCCCCATTGAATGTCCCATGATGGCCGAGGTACTGTCGACATGCTGGTAAAAGGGTGAAGCAGGATTCGCCCCCTGGACCTTCATCTGAACGACCAGGAATGCCAGGTCGGCGCCGTACGCGGCATGGTTGGGCGAAAGCGAGGTTTCCGTCTTTGGAAAAACAAGGATGTACCCCGCCGGTACCATGGCATCCCTGAAATAGAAGTAGGAATCATAGGCCATCTGAAATCCGTGGCCAAAAACGATCACCGGGAAGAGCCCGGCGGCCACGGGAGTGCTTTCGCCTGCCACTGTTGCTGCGTAATAGATTTCTGAAGGTACCGGGCGGTTACCCCGGGCTGAATCAATAAAGGTGATGGTTTGATGACCTACCGCATAGTTTTGCGACCGAAGGGATATCGAAAATCCCAAAAACAGCGTTAATAAATAAACAGTTTGTCTCATTTTCAAGAAAAAAAGTGACTTTAAACAGGGGTAACACATTTATTTTTTAATTGATTTACAACGTTTTTCATAAAGAAATGAATTTTTTTTCATTTCTTTGCCGCAGATTTGAAAAACATTATTACATTTGCGTATTCAAATACCTGAATAAACCATGTCAAAGATTTTTGCCCTGTCTGAAGCCTCTTCGATCGCGATCCACAGCATGGTATTAATTGCCCGTTCAGGAAATGGAATCAATGCAGTAAAAATAGCTGAAATTACCGGATTTTCAAAAAATCACATTGCAAAGGTTTTGCAGCGGCTTGTCAAGAACGACATGCTGAAGTCGGTCCGGGGTCCCTCCGGGGGTTTTTCAATGAAGATGGATCCGAAAGCCATCAGTTTGCTGGATATTTACCAGTCGATCGAGGGCAATCTCGATGTGGGTGAATGCCCCCTGTCTTATGAACTCTGTGGTTTTGACCGTTGCCTGATGGGAACCGTTGTGAATAAACTGACCACCGAATTCAAAAAATTCCTGCAGGAACAAACGTTACAATCCTATTTATAAATTTTTTTGACTAAAATCAGGCAATTAGATACCTAAATACGTATATAAAACATGAAACGTAAGATTATTCAGATTGATGAGGAAAAGTGCAACGGATGCGGCATCTGCATTCCGAACTGCCACGAAGGGGCCATGCGGCTGATAGACGGAAAGGCCCGGCTGATCAGCGACCTGTTCTGTGATGGTCTTGGAGCCTGTATCGGCCACTGCCCGGAAGGCGCCATCGAAATCATTGAACGGGAGGCGGAGCCCTATGATGAACGCACTGTGATGGAGCTCATGGTGCCAAAAGGAAGGAACACAATCCTGGCCCATCTTGAGCATCTGCGAGACCATAACGAAGAAGTTTTTTTACGCCAGGCAATAGATTATTTAAAAGAACATAACATTATGATGACACCAGAAAAATCAACCGAACATTCGCACGGCGAATGCGGATGTCCCGGATCCATGTCCCGGGATTTTAATAAAAACGGCAATGCCGAAATGATAGATACGCAAAGTTATGTGTCTCTGTCAACGGCCCCGTCGGAATTGCGCCAGTGGCCGGTGCAGCTGCATCTGCTTAACCCCCAGGCATCCTATTTTAAGGATGCCGATGTGGTGCTGGCGGCCGACTGTGCCGCCTTCGCGGTGGGCAATTTCCATGACCGGTTCATGAAGGGCAAATCCATTGCAATCGCCTGCCCCAAGCTCGACAGCAACAAGGAATCCTATATCCGGAAACTGACCTCCATGATTGCCGACACGAAAATCAATTCACTGCATGTGGTGATGATGGAGGTGCCCTGTTGCGGAGGCCTGCTGCAAATGGCACAGGTGGCCCGGACCAACGCCGGCCGTAATGTCCCCGTCAAACAAACCATCCTAAGCCTTAAGGGCGATGTAATCACGGAGGATTGGATTTAAATATTACCGAAAACATTAAATTTTATCATATGCAAACACGTAAACTATGGTTCGGCTTTATCGCCGTTATGACAATTTCCTTCTCGGTTTTGTTGTATTATGGAAATGAGATCTACAAACAGGCCCCGCCGATTCCTTCGGAGGTGGTAACAAAGGCAGGTTCGGTGCTGTTTACCGGGCAGGATATCAAAGACGGCCAGAATGTGTGGCAGTCGATCGGCGGGCAGGAGGTTGGTACCGTCTGGGGACATGGTTCCTATGTGGCGCCCGACTGGTCGGCCGACTGGCTTCACCGGGAGTCGGTGTTCATCCTCGACTGCCTGGCCGACACCTCTTTTCACAAGAGCTATGCGCAGGCTACGGCCGAACAGCAGGCGATGCTGAAGATCAGGCTGCAGCAGGAGCTGAGGATCAACACCTATGACCCGGCAACCGGGAAGCTCGTGGTGTCACAGCTCAGGGCGCAGGCAATCAAAGCGGTCGGGGAGCATTATACGAGCCTTTTTATGAATGATCCCAAGCTGGAAAAGCTGCGCGATGCCTATGCCATCCCGCCCAACACCGTCAAGGATATCGACAGGATGAACAAGATGAACAACTTCTTTTTCTGGATATCCTGGTCGTGCGTCACCAACCGCCCCGGCGGGATGATCTCCTACACCAACAACTGGCCGTCGGAAGAGCTGGTTGACAACAAGCCCACGAGTTCGCTTATCCTGTGGACAGGCTTCAGCGTGATCATGCTGATTGCCGGCATCGGCCTGATGGGCTGGTATTATGCCTCCCGCAGGGAAGAGCCCATGCCGGAAAGCGAAATGCCGTCAAAAGACCCGCTACTGGGAGGGATCTTCACCCCCTCCATGAAAGCCACCTTAAAGTATTTCTGGGTAGTCACCGCGCTGATCCTGGTCCAGATCCTGATGGGGGTGATCACGGCGCATTACGGCGTGGAGGGACAGGCATTCTATGGACTGCCACTCTCCGGAATTTTACCCTATAGCATCTCCCGTACCTGGCATATCCAGCTGGCTATCTTCTGGATCGCCACCTCCTGGTTAGCCACAGGGCTTTATCTTGCCCCTGCCGTTTCGGGAAAGGAACCCCGGTTCCAGCGGCTTGGCGTTAACTTCCTCTTTATCGCCCTGCTGGTAATTGTCGTTGGCTCCCTCATTGGCCAGTGGTTTGGCGTGATGCAGCGGCTGGGTTACGTGACCAACTTCTGGTTCGGACACCAGGGTTACGAATATGTTGACCTGGGACGCTTCTGGCAGTTGTTCCTTTTTGTAGGACTCGTCATCTGGCTTGTTTTGATGACCCGTGGCCTGATGCCCGCCCTGAGGGCAAAGTCGGAGAACAAATCGCTGCTTACCATGTTCCTGATCTCAACCATCGCCATCGCCGCCTTCTACGGTGCCGGGCTGATGTGGGGACGGCAGACAAACCTTGCTGTTGCCGAATACTGGCGCTGGTGGGTGGTTCACCTCTGGGTTGAAGGATTTTTCGAAGTGTTTGCCACCGTCGCCATTGCCTTCCTGTTTGTCCGTCTCGGCCTGGTCAGGATTGCAACTGCCACCGCCAGTGTGTTGTTTTCAACCATCGTATTCTTATCGGGAGGAATCCTGGGAACCTTCCATCATCTTTATTTTACCGGTACTCCCACAGCCGTGCTTGCCCTGGGTGCATCTTTCAGTGCGCTGGAGGTGGTTCCGCTGGTACTGATGGGTTTTGAAGGATACGGGAATTACAGGATCTCGCAGAACAGGAACTGGATTGCCGGGTATAAGTGGCCCATCTGGTTTTTCCTGTCGGTAGCCTTCTGGAACCTGGTGGGAGCGGGGATCTTCGGATTCCTGATCAACCCTCCCATCGCCCTCTATTACATGCAGGGACTCAACACCACCCCGGTCCACGGCCACACGGCGCTGTTCGGTGTTTATGGAATGCTGGGGATCGGTTTGATGCTGTTCGTGCTGAAGAGCATGGAACCTGAAAAAGTCTGGAAAGAAAAGTGGGTGAAGTTTGCCTTCTGGGCCATCAACATCGGCCTTGCCCTGATGGTACTGATCAGCGTGCTGCCGGTTGGCCTTGCCCAAACCTGGGTAAGCGTACGTACCGGTATGTGGTATGCCCGCTCGGCAGATTTCCTGCAGGATCCCACCATCACCTTCTTCCGCTGGCTCAGGGTGATCGGCGATACAATTTTCGCAGCAGGATCACTCGCCCTGGCCTGGTTTATCTTCGGGCTGAAGGGCGGATGGTCGACAGTGAAAAAATAACTCAACATTAAACTTATATACAATGGATAAAAGCATATTCGAACACTCCAATGTGTTCAGGTTTCCCGAAAAGGTGGATTATTCCTCCGGGGGAATCATCAGCAAACGGGTAATTGACCGCCCTGTCGGAACGGTGACCCTCTTCTCGTTCGACGCCGGACAGCGTCTGAGCACCCACTCTGCCCCCTATGATGCCATGTTGCAGGTCATCGAAGGGAAAGCGGAGGTGATCATCAGCGAAGTTCAGTTTCTCCTGGAGACCGGCGATACCATCATCATGCCGGCCGGCATACCGCATGCCGTAAATGCCCTGGAGCGGTTCAAAATGGTGCTGACCATGATCAAGGGCTAACCTAAGGTACCATCCGCGTTCGTATCCCCGGGCTTTCCGCCCGGGGATACGAACGCGGACAACAAATGAAAAAACAAAAAACCATGAGCGAACTGATAAACAACTCACAAAGCAGGAAGGAACTGCTCAAACACATGATCCTTCAGCTGCATGATGGCGTGGCCCCCGAAGCAGTGCGCGCCCGGATGATAGAACTTCTGACGAAAATCCCCTATGGCGAGGTGGTCGAAGTTGAACAGGAACTGATCAGCGAAGGACTCCCCGAGTCGGAGGTCCTGCGACTGTGCGACATCCACAGCCAGGCGCTGGAGGGCAGGATCGACCTGTCGGGGATGAAAATAGTGCCTCCAGGCCACCCGGTTGATACCTTCAAACTTGAAAACAGGGAACTCGAAAAAGTTGTTCGGGAACTTCTTACCCTGTTCAGCAACATTGAAACGGAATTTTCGGGTCCCGGAACTGAGCATAATTTCAACAAAGTCAAGGCGCTTTTCAACAGCCTGATGGACGTTGACAAGCATTACCGGCGCAAGGAGAACCTGCTCTTCCCGTTTCTTGAGAAGTACGGGATCACAGGCCCGCCCAAGGTGATGTGGGGCAAACACGACGAAACCCGCGGTCTACTGAAGAATGCCATTAATGCACTCAACGCTCCCGGAGGGATCACCCCGGAAGCCATGGAGGCGAAGGTTGAAATCTATCTCAGGCCTGCCGCAAAAGCCATTACCGATATGATCATGAAGGAGGAGGAGATCCTTTTACCGATGACCCTGGATAAACTCACCGAAACCGACTGGTACGAGATTTACCGCCAGACCAACGAAATAGGGTACTGCCTCTATGATCCAACGATCACCTGGAAACCACAAGGGGTTAGTCATGAGGAGGAGACCTCGGCAGAGGAGGGAACCATCAATCTCCCAAGCGGCAAATTCACCTCAGGGGAGCTGCTGGCCATCCTGAACGCCCTGTCGGTGGATCTCACCTTTGTTGACAGGAACGACAAGGTGAAGTATTTTTCACAGGGCAAAGAGCGCATCTTCGACCGTAACAGGGCCATCCTGGGCCGCGATGTGCGGATGTGCCACCCTCCTTCAAGCGTCCATGTGGTCGACCAGATTATCGGGGATTTCAAGAGTGGCAAGGCCGACAGCGCCCCCTTCTGGATCCAGATGGGTGGCAGGTTCATCCATATTGAATATTTCGCCCTGAGAGATGAACAGGGAGAATACCTGGGAACGCTGGAAATGTCGCAGGATCTGACCGAAAAGCGAAAGCTTGAGGGAGACCAGAGGATATTGTCCTACAAGAAATAGTGAAAACCGATATCAATCCAATAAACCAAAACAGCTCAAAAAATGGAAACACCAGGTTGGTTAAACAAAGAAAAGGTTAAAGTAACGCTGGATGCCAGGCCCCTGCTGGCCCAGGGCATTCATCCGCTGGAACAGGTTCAGAAAGAGGCAGCCTCGCTGGAAGCGGGAGAAATCTTCGAGATCATCACCCCCTTTCCGCCGGCTCCCATGATTGAGAAAATGGCTGCGGCAGGATTCGAAACATATTCCGAAAGCGCAGCTGACGGGATGTTTCACACCTTTTTCAGAAAATAGCAAACAGCGAAACGGCCCGTCGATGAAATTTTTCCGAAAATACCACAAATGGTTCAGTATTGTGGCTACCCTCTTCATCCTCTGCTTCGCCGTTTCGGGGATCATTCTAAACCATAGGGAACAGCTTTCGGGGGTGGATATCTCCCGGAAGCTGCTTCCTGCCGTTTACAGGTATAACAACTGGAACCTGGCGGCAGTGAAGGGATCGGTAACGGCCGGAAACGACAGCGTACTGGTTTACGGCAATATTGGCGTCTGGCTGACCGACCGCAACTATCGTACTTTTCGGGATATGAATGCCGGCTTTCCGGCGGGGATTGACAACCGGAAGATCAACACCCTCTGCTGGTCGAAATCATCAGGGCTCTATGCCGGGACATTGTTCGGGCTATTCAGGTTTAACGGGAGGGTGTGGGAAAAGGTGTTGCTGCCGGTTTTGCGGCCGCGGGTCGTCAGGGTGCTGCAGGTTGGCGACAGCCTGCTGGTGATGACCCGCTCGAACCTTTATCTTTCGACCCGGGCGGGCGCGTACCGTCACTTTCGCGAAATTGAGGTTCCAAAAGGGGAAGACAACGACGGCAGGGTTGGCCTGTTCAAGACCCTGTGGGTCATTCACAGCGGGGAGATCTATGGATTTACGGGGAAGTTGATTGTAGACGCCATCGGGATCATTTTTATCATCCTGTGCATCACCGGGCTCATCTACTTTTTTGTTCCCTACCGGCTGCGCAGGCTGAAAGATGACCGGCGGCGGACAAACCTTAAAAAGTTCAACAGATCCTCCCTTAAATGGCACAATGTGATCGGATCGTGGACCATCCTGATCCTGCTGGTGAATACCACTGCAGCCATCTTCCTGAGGCCGCCGTTGCTGATCCCGATTGCCTCCGCCAGGGTGGCAAAGATCAGGTTTACCGAACTCGACAATCCCAACCCGTGGTTCGACCGTTTCCGCGACCTGCTCTATGATGCGTCGTCAGGACGATTCCTGGTGGCTACCAGCGAAGGGGTTTATTATTCCGACGACCGGTTTGGCAGTGATTTGAAAGTTTTCGCCAATCAGCCTCCCGTGAGCGTGATGGGCATCAACGTCTTTGAAAAATGCGGGCCCGGTAGTTACCTTGTGGGCTCCTTCAGCGGGATCTATGAATGGGAGCCATCCACGGGGCGCACTTTGGACTGTATCACCAGGACCGACTATGTCGAGACCGGTCAGGGAGGACCGCCCTTTGGCAATGTAACAGTTGCAGGTTATATCAGGTGCGGCGATTCCTCCGCGCTCATTTTCGATTATGCCCACGGCGTAATTTCCCTGGAAGGAAAAAATACACTACCGCCATTCCCTGAACAGATTGCAGCGGTCAGCCCTGTTTCCCTGTGGAACACCTGTCTGGAAATCCACACAGGCCGTATTTTTGAACCCATCCTGGGGCCCTTTTATATCCTGGTGGTTCCACTCACCGGGCTGGCCACCCTTTTTATCCTGGTCAGCGGTTTTTTCGCATGGTGGCTTCCACGGAAAAAGAGAAAAAACCGCGGAATACCGGCTGAGAAAAATGTCACATCAGTGACTTCCGGGTGAAGAAAAAGCCGTAATTTTAAACCCCGGAAATTATTCCGCTCACCTCCTGGTTTACGGTTATTATTCACCTCCACAATGATCTACTACATAAAGCTTTACCTTGCCAGCCTTGCGGTGTTTTTCGCCCTCGACATGCTTTGGCTCGGCCTCATCGCCGGCACCTTTTACAAACAGCACCTTGGTTTCCTGATGGCGCCCGAGGTAAACTGGACTGCCGCGCTGGTTTTCTATTTTCTCTATATTCTCGGGGTACTCGTATTTGTCGTGGTTCCCGGGCTGACGGAGAATGCCTTTGCCCTGATGCTCGTCAAGGCGGCGCTCTTCGGCTTGATTACCTATGCCACCTATGATCTTACCAACCTGGCTACCATCAGGGACTGGCCGCTGGTGATCACCGTTGTCGACCTGCTCTGGGGCATGCTGTTAACCACCGTGGTAAGCATGGCGGGATTTTTTGCCGGGAGGTGGATGGCCTGATGACCGACGATCATATAATCCTGCTGATCACTGATCACAGGCAGTTCGGGCCGATGGTGGCCGTTTGGGAGGTTGCCCCTGATTCCAAAGGATGGTTTGTTTTGCAAAACCGGCTCACCTGGCCGGCGCCTGTGGACTATGAGCCCTTACGGCTTAAAGCGTTGCACGAGATCATCGCGGCAACGCAAACCATGAATGATGCGGAGATCCACCGCCAGTTCGCCCGGAAGGGAATTTCATTAAAGGATTTTCTCGGCGGTCTTTCAGATGATCTTCTCCAGGAACATATCCGTCCCTTTGTTGACAGGCAGACCGATAAAATATTCAGGCTGGCAAATGAGCACGATCTCCCGCTATACCTGCACGACGGCTCCCAGCGGGTCTACTATGAAAGCAGGATGCTGATGAGTCGCGACCCTGCTGAGCCCTGGTTTTGCTTTACCAAGACTGCCGAAGGGTCGAACTATACCCTTGAACTTTTTCAGAATGACCGGCAGATCCGGGTGAAGTCACCCGGCAACAGGATCATATGCCGGAACCCCTGCTGGTTCAGGGCCGGGAACCGGCTGCTTCATTTCCCGGAGGGATTCGACGGGAAAAAAACAGAGCCATTCCTGAAAAAAGATACCATCCTCATCCCGGCCACGGCCGAGAAGAAATATTTCGAGACCTTTATCCTGAAAACCCTGAAGACCGGGCAGGTCAGGGCCACCGGGTTCAAGGTGCAAAACCTGGATCCGGAACGCAGGATGGAGCTGTCGGCCGAGGCCGACTGGCAGGGAAGGGCCATCCTGGTCGTATATTTCAATTACGGCGACAAGCGGATCATGGCGGGAAAATCGCAGAAGGTCTTTATCGACCTGCAGATGGACGACAGGGAGGTGGTCTTTTATAAGACAGAACGGGACCCTGCCTGGGAGGCTTTGATGATATCCCGCGGTATCGCCGCCGGGCTGGTTTGGTTTAATGAAAACACCCTGGTGTTGCCGGGGAACCCGGTTAGCGGGAGCATGGAAATGTACCGGCTGGTTGAATGGCTAAATACCAGGGCTGGTTTCTTCAGGGAGGAGGGCATTAAGATCACTACGGCACGGGCCCCGCAGAAGTTTTTCACCGGCACGATCTCCTCCGAAATCAGGGTGGAGCCCGGCGAAGACTGGTTCGACGTGAAGGCGTCGGTATTCTTCGGCGAGTTTGAGGTTTCGTTCATCCATCTCCGCCGGCATATCCTGGAGGGGATCAGTGAATTCCCGCTACCCTGGGGCGAAGTCGCCATTTTACCTGAGGAGTGGTTCACCCGGTACAGCGACCTGCACTATTTTTCAGAGGTGACAGACAACCTTTTACGGCTGCCCATGCATCATGTGCAGATCATCAGGGATCTTGGTGTCCCGGCAAATGAAGATCTGAATGTCAGGCTGAATCATCTGGACCCCGCCCGGATGACCCGGGTGAGTGTACCCGAAACGCTGCAGGCCGTGTTAAGACCCTACCAGGCCGAGGGGTTGCAATGGCTGCGGTTTCTGCATCACAACCGCTTTGGAGGCTGCCTTGCAGATGACATGGGGCTGGGAAAGACCATCCAGACCCTGGCCCTGCTGTTGTCCTGTGCCGGTCCATCCAATCCTGCATCCCTGGTCATCATGCCGGCATCGCTCATCCACAACTGGCGGAACGAGATCAGGCGCTTCGCGCCATCGCTGCGCGTACTTGAACATACCGGAATACTGCGGATGACCTCTGCTGCCTTTTTCGGGTCGGTTGACGTTATCCTCACCACCTACGGGACCCTTCGCAACGACCTGAACCTGTTCTGCCAGTATAAGTTTCATTATATCATCCTCGACGAAAGCCAGGTGATAAAAAACCCGGCTGCCCAGGTCAGCAGGGCGGTTTGCCAACTGGAGGCCGGTTACCGGCTGGTGCTGACCGGCACCCCGATTGAAAACTCGCTGACCGATCTCTGGTCGCAGTTTGAATTCCTGAATCCCGGGCTCCTCGGCCCACTGGATAAGTTTCAACGACGCTTTGCCCGGAAATTGCCGGGAGTGCAGCCCGATTCCGCCGACAGCGTCAAAGGCAGGCCGGAGGCAGGATCAGCCATTGCTGTAAAATCCATGCAGGATCAGGATCAGGCGCAGCAGAAGCCAGCCCCCCGTGAAGAAGCCGACCCGGTCGCCGACCGGTTAAAGCGGCTGGTCGCCCCCTTTATCCTTCGCCGTACGAAGCGGGAGGCGGAGCCCGATCTGCCCTCGCTGACCATCGAGGAGTGGTATTGCGAGATGTCGGATCCCCAGCGTTCGCGGTATGAAAAGGAGAAATCGGCCGTGCGGAACGAGGTGTTGCAGCAGTTTGAAACGGGCCACGCTTCCGAAACCTCGCTGATGGTGCTCAAGGCGCTGATCCGGCTGCGGCAGATGGCCAACCACCCGAAACTGGCCGACCCGGAATATGAATTCAACAGCGGGAAATTTGAGGAGATCATGCGGGTGGCACACACCCTGCGCGACGAGGGTCATAAAACGCTCATCTTCTCTTCATTTGTCAAGCATCTGCAGCTGATTGCCAATCAGTTAGACCTGGAGGGGATCTCCTATTCCCTGCTTACCGGGGCTACAACCCGCCGTGAACAGGTTGTGGGCAGATTCCGGGAGGATCCGGAACAGCAGTTTTTCCTGATCTCCCTGAAGGCCGGCGGCACCGGTCTGAACCTTACCGAAGCGGGCTACGTGATGCTTCTCGATCCCTGGTGGAACCCGGCAGCCGAGTTGCAGGCCATCAACCGCGCCCATCGCATCGGGCAGGATAAAAAGGTGATCGCCTACAAATTCATCACCACCGGAACCATCGAAGAAAAAATGCTGGTGTTGCAGCAGAAGAAGCAATCACTCTCCGACAATTTCCTCCCTTCCGGGAATCCGTTGAAAGATCTTTCACGGGAGCAAATTGCCGAGTTGTTTGCTTAATATTCAAAAAGGCCCTATTTTTGATGGAAAGAATATCACGACCGGTCAATTTATCCTCATTTTTTCAACATGCCAGATTATACGCTTTACCCCTTCGATACCGCCCCGCGCGTTCCCTTCAGGTTCGATGGCAGGATCCTGTTTACAAGCGACCGTTTTGAACTGGTCCACCTCACCCTGCAGCCGGGGGAGGGAATGGAACCGCATATCCAGCCGATGGAGATCGTCTTTTTCGTGGCCGAAGGAGCCGGCACCCTCGCCGTCGGCCGGGAGCTGATCGAAGTCGCACCGCAAACGACCATCAAAATTGAAGCGGGAATACCAAGGAGCTGGACCAATACCGGCAACATCCAGTTGAAAATCCTGGTCGGCAAGCTCCTCCCGCCACCCCGAAACCTGACAAATGCATGACACTTTTTCACTCATCAAAATGACCCTCTGAAATGGAAATCCTTACCGCGACCGACTGGACCGAATATGAACTGATTGATACGGGGAACCGTGAAAAGCTGGAACGCTTCGGGAAGTATATCCTGATCCGGCCCGAGCCGCAGGCTGTCTGGCAAAAATCGATGCCCGAAAGCGAATGGGAAAGGCTGTCGCATGCCCGCTATGTGCGCGTAAAGGGGAAAAAAACCGCCGGCGATGAATATGAGCGAGGTTCCTGGGTCAGGAAACCGAAGATGCCTGAACAGTGGAATATCAGCTATCATTACCAGCAGATGAACCTGACCTTCAGGCTGGGACTGACCGCCTTCGGCCATATCGGCGTATTTCCAGAGCAGTCAATCAACTGGAACTACATCTACGACTGGGTGACGAAAAATGCAAAAGGTAAAACCAGGGCGGCAGAGGGTCCGCCGAAGGTACTCAACCTGTTTGCCTATACCGGTGGCGCCTCCCTGGCGGCAAAGGCGGCGGGGGCCGACGTGGTGCATGTTGATTCTGTGAAACCCGTGATTACCTGGGCCAAGGAGATGATGGACGCCAGCGGTCTCGACAACATCCGCTGGGTGGTGGAGGATGCCATGAATTTTGTGCGGCGGGAGGTGAAGCGGGGGAACATCTACGACGGGATCATCCTCGATCCGCCAGCATACGGTCGTGGTCCCGACGGGGAAAAATGGATCCTGGAGGATTCGATCGACGAGATCATCGCCATCAGCAAGCAGCTGCTGAATCCCGCACACGGGTTTTTCGTGCTGAGCCTTTATTCGATGGGATTTTCGGCGCTGATCCCCGAAAATCTTGTCAAGACGCGTTTCGGCGATATCCCGGGAATGCAGTCGGGGGAGTTTTATTTCCAGGACAGGGGAAGCCGGAGGCTGCCGCTGGGCACCTTTTTAAGATTTATAAAGTAACATTGACCGTCGCCATCAGCTCTTTCCGTAGCTGAAGTGTAACCCTTACCCGGTAATAAAAAGTTCCGACGCGACCCGGTCGGCAAAGAGTTTTCCCTCGTCGGTAAGAATATACACACCCGACGATTCAGAGAGCCACCCCTGCCTGATCAGCGGAGGAATCCCGCTGCCGAAGGTTTCGTATACGGCAGGGCCAAAATCGAGAAGGATCCTTGCGCCATCGCAGCCCCACATCGTCCGCAGGGAGGTCATGATATATTCGTTATATCGTTGTTCAGGGGTGAGGATCTCCTCTTCCAACACCGCTTCGCCCTTTGCCATTCCGGCCAGGTATTCCGTGAGGTTCGGGATATTCCACCGCCGGGCCGATCCGTTGTAGCTGTGTGCCGACGGGCCCAGGCCGAGGTAGGGTACCCCTTTCCAGTAGTTGGTGTTGTGAAGGGCGTGATGGCCGGGTTTGCAGAAGTTCGAGATCTCGTATTGCAGGTAACCATTGGCCCGCATCATCGCGATGAGCGCGCGGAACTGTTCCTCCTGCAGCGCATCACTGACCGGCGCCGATTTTTTCCTGTCGATCATCCAGGCCAGCGGCGTGCGTGGCTCAACGGTAAGCGCGTAGGCTGAAATATGGGGAATGCCGAGGGAAAGCGCGATATCAAGATTTTCGTTCCACCGCCGCGGGGCGGAGCCGGGGATGCCGTAGATCAGGTCGATGCTGATGTTGTGGTACCCGGCATCATGGAGCAGGCTGACGGCCCGGGTCGCCTGTGCGGCCGAGTGGGTGCGGTTCAGCCAGGCAAGGTCGCTGTCGGAAAAGGACTGGATCCCGATGCTGAAGCGGTTAAACCAGGTTTCCCGGAGCTGGCTGACAAAATCCTCCGTAACATCATCCGGGTTCAGCTCCAGGGTAACTTCGCGCGTGACGGCGGGAAGAGCACTGTTTCCGGGATTTTGTTCCAGTACCATCTCCATCACCTCCTGCAGTGCTGATGGGGGATAAAGCGACGGGGTTCCCCCGCCGAAATAGAGGGTGTTCACGGTTTCCCCGCCAAGATAGTTGCGGGTCAGGCCGATTTCCTGTTTCAGTGCGGTTAAAAAAGGCGCTTTAAGCTTTTGCGAAGCAAGGGAGAAAAAGTTGCAGTAGTGGCATTTTTGCCTGCAGAAGGGGATATGGAAATAGATACCGGCCAAGGGGCTATTTTTTCAGGATGATGCGGAAAGTGGTGCCCTTGTTCAGCGTGGAGGATTTGACATAAATCTTGCCGGAGTGATAGTTTTCCACGATCCGCTTGGAGAGGGTCAGTCCCAGGCCCCACCCGCGGGCTTTGCTGGTGTAGCCGGGGCGGAAGATCGTTTTGAAGCGAGATTTGGGTATTCCCTTCCCGGTATCGCCGATGTCGATGTGGATATGGTCTACATCTTCTGTTATGTCAATGTTAACCTGCCCATTTCCCTCCATGGCATCCACGGCGTTTTTGCATAGGTTTTCGATCACCCATTCAAAGAGGTGCAGGTTGAGCGGGACGATGATTTCCCGGGTGATGTCGGGATGAATTTCAAAGTTAACCTTTGCCGAGATGCGTGAACGGATATAGTTGACCGTATCATAAACCATTGCCACAACATTGGTCTTTTCAAGCCGGGCGGCCGAGCCGATCTTCGAGAAGCGGTCGGTTATGGTCTCGAGACGCTGGACATCCTTTTCGATTTCATGGATGGTCTCTTCATCGAGTCCTTTAAGTTTCAGCAGTTCCATCCATGCCACCATGGAGGAAAGCGGCGTTCCAAGCTGGTGGGCCGTCTCCTTGGCCATGCCGACCCAAACCTGGTTTTGCTCTGATTTTCGCGCATAGCTGAACAGCAGGTAGGCGATGAGCAGGAAGACCGCGATCACCGCAAACTGCACGACCGGGTAAAATTTCAGCTGGGTGAGCAGGTAGGAATCCTGGTAGTAGATATAATGAACCCCGGTGTCGGCCAGGTCAACCCTGATCGGTTTGTTCTGGGAGGCCATGGAATTCAGGGTTTTTTCGACCCAGGCTTTGTCCTGCAGCTTGTTTGCCGGGATGTTCCCGCTCTGGTAAACGTTTTTCCCGGTACTGTCGGTGATGATGACCGGGACCGATGCTGAATTCAGCACCACCTCGGAAAAGAAGGAGCGGATCAGGTCGTCGAGCACCTTTTTGAGCTGGGAGAAAATGTTGGAATCGGTATAATAGAGATAAATCCGGGTGTCGAGGTATTTGATGACGATGGGCGGGTATATGGAAAACTCCTCCTTCAGTTTTCCTTCGAGGCAGGTAACCGAATCAATGCGGATATTCCGGGCATTCATGATCTTCCCGGTTTCGTCGGTGATGATGACGGGAATGGTATTGTTTTCGCCGATGATGCTCAGGAAAAAGTTCAGGTCCTCGTTTGAAGTGGCTTTGATGATGCGGCGCTGCGCCTCGGCTACGATGGAAACCCGTTTGCGCTCTTCATTTTTTATCTGTTCGAAGAGGTTGTTTGTGAAGTTGACAAGGTCGGCTTTCTGGTGGATCGCCTCGGCCCAGACCTCCATGTTTTTCCGCTCATCTTTCCTGATCTCGGCAACCAGGATACTGGTGTAATAGAGCGATGCCGCCACGATGAGCACGGCGAAGGCAAATAGAAACAGCTTCCAGCGTTTTTTCCGAAGGTATATA
Source organism: Bacteroidota bacterium (assembly GCA_037133475.1). GTDB lineage: Bacteria > Bacteroidota > Bacteroidia > Bacteroidales > FEN-979 > CAIVAT01. The sequence goes on along the minus strand of JBAXOB010000031.1, from coordinate 34,716 downwards.
TCCACGGTTGATTAATTCATGTTTGTCAGATGGTTACCGCGCGTCGTGTAACCTCTTGTGCAATAACGGCAAACCATCGGTTATATTTTCATCAGGCAGTCAAACTTACATAATAATCAGTTTCCCGCATCAACCGCGGCGATCTTTTATCCGGTTTCCCGGCGGATTTACAGAATAACAAACAGGTCTTATCGAATTTTCATCCGGATTCATGGAATAATTATTAATATTGAAACAAAAATAACCATATGAAAAACCGAACATTCCTTTATTTCCTCCTCGGAGGATTGATAAGCGCTTCCCTGATGCTGGGAGGCTGTAAACCTGCCAAACCGGTTCAGGCCAGGCAGATCCCGCTTGAAGACTTCTTTAAGAATCCTGAAAAGGCACGCTACCAGATTTCCCCCGACGGGAAATATTTTTCTTACATGGCTCCCTATGAAAAGCGCATGAACATTTTCGTCCAGGAGATCGGAACGGATAAGGCCACGCGGCTCACCTCGGAGAAGGACCGCGACATCTCCGGTTACTTCTGGAAAAACCCCACCCGGATCGTTTACCTGAAGGATACCGGCGGCGACGAGAACTTCAAACTTTACGGCGTGAGTATCGACGGGTCGAACCTGCAGTGCTTCACCGATTTCCCGAAGGTAAGGACCGAAATTATTGACGACCTTTACGATTTCCCGGATGAGATCATCATCGGGATGAACAAGCGTAAGGCAGAGATCTTCGATCCCTACAGGCTGAATATCGTAACGGGAAAGATGACCCAGCTGGCCGAAAATCCCGGCAATATCCAGGGGTGGATCCTCGACCATGACGGGAAGCTAAGGGCTGCCACTGCCATTGTAGATGGGGTGAATAACCAGTTGCTTTACCGGGAAAAGGAGAGCGACCCCTTTAAGGCGGTGCTGACCACAAGTTTTAAAGAGAGCCTGTCGCCTTTGCTCTTCACCTTTGACAACAAGAACATCTATGCCACATCGAATCTCGGCAGGGATAAAAGTGCGGTCGTGATTTTCGACATTGGCAACGGGAAGGAGATTAAAACGCTCTATGAAAACAAGGACTTTGATGTGACCGATGTAACCTGGTCGCATGCGGAAAAAAAGCTGGTTTGCGCCGACTTTGAATCCTGGAAGGCGGAACGCTATTATTTTGACGGGGAGGGAAAACAGTTTTTTGAGAAGATCCAGAAAAAGCTTGGAAATTTCATTTTCAGCATCACCTCGATGACCAGGGCGGAGGACAAATTCATGATCCGTGCCTACAGCGACCGTTCGATGGGGGGCTATTACGTGTATGACCGTGCAAAGGACAACCTGCAAAAGGTCGCCGATATCAGCCCTTGGCTGAAGGAGGAGGAGCTGGCCGAAATGATTCCCGTCGAATATGCTGCCCGCGACAGCGTGAAGATCCAGGGATACCTGACCCTTCCGGCAGGATATACCATGGAAACCGCGAAAAACCTGCCGGTCGTCATCAATCCCCACGGCGGTCCCTGGGCCAGGGACAGCTGGTGGTTCAACCCGGAGGTCCAGTTCCTGGCAAACCGCGGCTATGCCGTTCTCCAGATGAATTTCAGGGGTTCTACCGGGTATGGCAGGAAGTTCTGGGAGAAATCCTTCAAACAGTGGGGAAAGAGTATGCAGGATGATGTGACCGATGGCACCCGATGGCTGATTTCAAAGGGAATTGCCGATCCGAAACGGGTTGCCGTTTATGGCGGAAGCTACGGAGGCTATGCTACCCTGCAGGCCCTGGTAAGGGAACCCGATCTCTATGCCGCCGGCGTTGATTATGTGGGGGTTTCGAACCTCTTCACCTTTATGAAGACCGTTCCTCCCTACTGGAAACCCATGCTCGACATGTTTTATGAAATGGTGGGTAACCCCAAAGGCGACAGCCTGCAGTTCGTTGCCACCTCGCCTGCCCTGAATGCCGACAAGATTAAAACACCGCTGTTTGTTGCCCAGGGGAAAAACGATCCCCGCGTGAACATCAACGAATCGAACCAGATCGTAGATGCGCTGAAAAAACGCAACATCGCCGTTCAGTATATGGTGAAAGACAACGAGGGACATGGTTTCCATAACGAGGAAAACCGGTTTGACTTCTACAGGGCCATGGAGAAATTCCTGGGAGAACACCTGAAATAGCACCCGGCAGCGATACGCTGTACCCGTTCGCTGTGCTTTGTGCCTTCTTTGTGCCTTTGTGGTTTGAGCCACCATGACACAAAGAAGGCGCAATGTCACAATGAGCGATAAGATAGTGTTTTCTGTGTCGGGTGATTAACCATTGGGGTTAAACGTACTTTTCCCCTTTTTCGAGCATAACGTCGTTGACAAACTGCCGTATCTGCTGTTCATCCGTTTTGCGGCAAACCAGCAAAACATTTTCCGACTCCACGACAATGTAGTCGTTGAGTCCTTCGAGCACCACCAGTTTGTCTTTGGGCATATTGACGATACAGTTTGAGGATTCGTAGAGCATGACATTGCGGCCAACCACCGTATTACCAAGATCGTCTTTCGGGCGGTTTTCGTAAAGCGAGCCCCAGGTGCCAAGGTCAGACCAGCCAAAGTCGGCCGCCAGGACATACACATTTTCGGCAGGTTCCATCAGCCCGTAGTCGACCGAAATGCTTTTGCATATGGTATAGGTATTGGCAATGAAGGCTCTTTCCTCTTTGGTGCCATATTTCCCGATTCCCTTTTTGAAGAGCACGTCCACATCGGGCAGGTGTTTTTCAAATGCTTTCATGATCGTCTTAAGCGACCAGATGAAGATCCCCGCATTCCAAAGGAAATCGCCGCATTTCAGGAATGTTTCGGCGAGTTCGAGATTGGGTTTTTCGGTGAAGGTCTTTACTTTTTTAATATGGTTTTCTTTGGGATAGACATCCTTTTTGCCATCCACATACTGGATATAGCCATAGCCGGTATCGGGGCGGCTCGGGCGGATGCCAAGGGTCAGCAGCCAGTCGTGTTCACCGGCGGCTTCGAGCGCCGCTTCGAGGTTTTCAATGAAAATATCCTCCTTCAGGATGATATGATCGGAGGGGGCAACCACGATCCTGGCTTCCGGATCCCTTGCCAGGATGCAGTAGTTGGCATAAGCGATACAGGGAGCCGTGTTGCGGCGCGACGGTTCCAGCAGGATCTGTGCGCTGGCCATCTCCGGAATCTGCTTCATCACCAGCGACTGGTAAATTTCATTGGTGACAATGTAGATGTTCTCCTTCGGACAAATCCGTTTTAACCGATTATAAGTTTGCTGAATAAGCGTCTCCCCGGTTCCGAGAATATCGATAAATTGTTTGGGATGGGTAGTCCGGCTCATGGGCCAGAACCGGGCGCCAATGCCACCTGCCATGATCACGCAGAAATTGTGTTTCGATTTCGCCATGTCGCTGGGGGTTTAAATTTATACAAACATACGGAACTAAATGCAAAAAGCAAATTGCAAAAATTAAAATAGGGCGGGATTATACCGGCGTTTGAAGTGCTTGTTCAGGCTGGGTTATTCACTCACCCTGATAACCGGCGCCCCCGGGCTCACCAGGTAAATACGGTTTGTCTGCATGCATAGACAGCGGTAGCGGGTTCTCACCTTCTCCTTTTTCCGGAAGAACCGCTTGCCATGAAGGGTGAAAACCGTATCGAACGGGAGCTCCTCCAGCCGGGTGGTCTGGTCGGGAGGATCATATGGTTTGAGCACCTTCGACAACAGGTGATCGGCCGAGGAGGAGGCCTTGGGGTTTTCCATGTACCGGCTGATCACCGGCAGGATGTCGGGGGGGAAAACATCTGCGTTCAGGCAGGGTTGCATCAGCTGGGCAAACTTGGCCTTCCACTCCCTGCCATGGGGCAGCGGACGGGTCTTCCGCCGCAGGGTGAACTTTTTCAGCGACTGTTCGTGGTCGAGCCATGCATGGTGATGCGCCAGCTCGTGAACCAGCGTGATCAGGAAGGCAAAGGAGTTCAGATTCCCGTTAACGGTGATTCTTCCGGGGGTTCCCTTCTGGGGAGGCCTGAAATCACCCGATTTGGAGGTGCGGTGGCGCACCACGGTAAGACTGATGGGTCGCTGCAGGATCAGCAGGACGATGTATTCCAGTGCAGATCCGGGAAGATACGGGGCCAGCACCGACCTGGTTTTTTCCCCTGCAGCGGACAACGGTGTCCTCTCAACGGGCGGTTTTGACTGGAAAAGCGAAAGTTGCACGGAGGGTTTTATTTAAAGCTCGGACAGTTGCATCTCTTCGGATGCGACGACTGGTGGTTCGTGAACCGCTGGGATGTGCAGGAAGAGGCAAATGCCAGGAGCATCAATGCAACCATGCCTGCCATGAACCGGAACCTGATTTTCTTCATCTGCCAGAATTTAATCGTAAAAGTACAGAATATTTTCCAACGGTCATCATCCCGCTCCCCACTTCTCCTGACATACGGCACATTTTACTTTTTCCTGATCATAAACGCAGATTCCCCGAAATTTGGTATTTTTACAAAAACATTTTATGCCGAAGATATTCACCACGATCGGGATGTATGTGCTCCTGATGCAAAAGGTATTCAGCCGGCCGCAGAAGCGGAGGATCTACTGGCAGCAGTTGCTGACGGAGATCAACAGCCTTGGCCTTGAGTCGCTGGGGATTGTTGCCTTCATCTCGGCCTTTATGGGGGCCGTTGTTGCCATCCAGACGGCATTCAACATCACCAGCCCGCTGATTCCCCTGTCGATGGTGGGTTTTACCGTCAGGCAGAGCGTCATCCTCGAATTTTCCCCGACTGTCATCAGCCTGATCCTGGCCGGCAAGGTGGGATCGCGCATTGCCTCCGAAATCGGCACCATGCGGGTGACCGAACAGATCGATGCCCTGGAGATCATGGGGGTGAATTCGGCAAACTACCTGATTTTTCCAAAGATCACCGCCCTGATCCTGATCAACCCTGTATTGATCGTCTTCAGCATGTGGATGGGTATCCTGGGAGGCTGGCTTGCCATGGTCGCCACCAGCCTGGTCTCTACCAACGATTTTGTGCAGGGCATCCGGGTCGATTTCCAGGGCTACACGATATTCTACGCCATTACAAAGACCGTGTTTTTTGCCTATATCATCTCCTCCGTTTCGGGGTTTTACGGATACATCACCAACGGAGGGGCGCTGGAGGTTGGCCAGGCCAGCACCAAGGCCGTTGTTTTCAGCAGTGTCATCATCATCCTGTTCAACCTGGTATTAACGCAACTCCTGCTCACATGATCGAAGCCCGCAACATCAACAAGACTTTCGGGGAGCATCATGTTCTGAAAGATGTCTCCTGCATTTTCGAAAAGGGTAAAACAAACCTCATCATCGGGCAAAGCGGCTCGGGAAAGACGGTCCTGATGAAATGCCTGGTCGGGCTGTTTGAGGTCGACAACGGGATGGTTATTTATGATGACCGGAATTTCACCACGATGAACTTCGAACAGCGCAAGACCCTGCGGCGGGAGATCGGCATGCTCTTCCAGGGCGGGGCTCTTTTCGACTCGATGAATGTGGAGGAAAATGTGATGTTCCCGCTGAACATGTTCACCTCGCAATCGGTCCGGGAAAAGCTCGACAGGGTCAACTTTGTGCTAAACCGGGTCAACCTCGAAAATGTCAACCACCTGATGCCCTCCGAATTAAGCGGGGGTATGCGTAAACGCGTGGCCATCGCCCGCGCCATCGCCATGAAGCCTCATTATCTTTTCTGTGATGAACCCAATTCGGGGCTCGATCCGCACACCTCGGGCGTGATTGATCACCTCATCCAGGAGATTACCGAAGAATACGAGATCACCACCATCGTCAACACCCACGACATGAATTCGGTGCTCAGCATCGGCGACAGCGTGGCCTACATTTATGAAGGAAAACTGTGGTGGAAGGGCAACAAGGAGACCATTCTCCATACCGACAATGCCGAACTCAACGAATTTGTCTTTGGCACCGAGCTTACCTCAAGGTTAAAACGCTGAAAAATGGCATTTAACTATATCGATTATGTTATACTGGCCATCCTGGCGCTCTTCCTGGTCCTGGGTTACCGCAAAGGCATTATCGTCGGACTGGCCACCATTGCAGCCCTGATCCTGGGGATCTACGCGGCGGTCCATTTCTCGAATTACCTGGATGCCACCCTGATGGAGCACCTGCACCCATCGAGGAGCTGGCTGCCCATCCTCTCGTTTTCCATCACCTTTATCCTGGTGGTCATCATCGTGATGATCGTGGCCAAACTGGCCGAGAAGCTGGCCGATATGGTCGGCATGGGCTTTTTCAACCACCTGGGAGGGGCGTTGCTCGGACTGGCCAAGGGGGTCATCCTGGTGAGTGTGCTGCTTTTCCTGAACCAGAGCCTGGATCCCGGGGGCAAGTGGATTTCCGCGAAAGACAGGAAGGAATCCTGGTTTTATGACCGGGTCGCCGTGGTATTTCCGGCCATGATGAAAACCTTCGGCAGGGAGATCAGATTCCCGGAAAAACTGGGCAGCCGCCACTTAAATAAACCGAATGAGGAATGTATGTTTTTTTAATACGGTAAGGTTCTGGGGGGGCGGGGAAAAGCTGCATCTGGAATACGCCCTGAAATTCAAGGAGCGTGACTACCATGTCTGCCTGGCCACCGGCAAGGGTTCGCCGCTTGCCCTGAAGGCGGAACAGGCAGGGCTGGGCACCTTTAACATGCACGCCGGGAACCTCTCTTTTTTAAACCCGCTGAAATATCTGAGGCTTTACCGTTTCTACAAAACAGAAAAGATCGATACGGTTATCTTTTCCGGCTCGCCCGATCTTAAACTGGGCGGATTTGCAGCAAAACTGGCAGGGGTGGCGAATATCGTCTACCTGCGCGGGCTTGCCGCACCCGTGAAAAACTCCCTCATCAACAGGATCCTCTTCAGCAGGGTATTAACCCATATCGTCGCCAATTCAGAGGCGACCAGGAAGACCATTTTGCAAAACCTGAAACCGACGGTCGATCCATGTAAGGTTAAAGTTATCTATCACGGGATCGACCTGGAACTGTTCGACAGCAGGACCGGGAAGGAGACCCCTGCCGTTTTCCTGGGCAGGCCGGGGATATTCCTGGGCAATGCGGGGCGGCTGACCTCGCAAAAAGGTCAGCAATACCTGGTTGAACTGGCACATATGCTTAAACTGAAGAATATCAGCTTTACCCTGTTTATCGCCGGCACCGGGGAGATGAAGCCGGAACTGGAGAAGTTGATCAGCCGGTATGACCTGCAAAAAGAGGTGGTCCTGATGGGTTTTGTGGAGGAGGTGGAGAGCTTTATGCATGCCATCGACATATTCATCCTTACCTCCCTGTGGGAGGGGTTCGGCTATGTGATCGTGGAGGCGATGGCGGCGTGTAAACCTGCCATTGCATTTGATATTTCAAGTAATCCCGAAATTATCGAAGACAACCACACGGGGCTGCTGGTTGATTTTCCCGACATGGAAATGTTTTGCAATAAGGTGGAATCGCTGATAAGGGATGAATCACTTCGCCACCGGTTCGGCAGAAACGGCAGGGAAAGGGTTGAGAAATATTTTCAACTGGATGACAGGATTACCGAATTTGAGCATTGCCTGCTGAACGGGCAGGCCTCAGGATCCATCAAAAGATAGAGGGTCAGGATGGAAGGGATCCCGGTTAATCCAGGATGGCCCTGATCCCCGGAAGTTGTTTCCCTTCGATATATTCGAGCATTGCCCCGCCGCCTGTTGAAACATAGCTTACCTTGTCGGCCAGCTCATATTTGTTGACTGCCGCCACGGAATCGCCGCCACCCACCAGGGTGAAGGTGCCGTTTTCGGTGGCCTTTGCCAGGGCAAGGGCAATGGATTTTGTTCCTGCTTCGAAGTTGTTCATCTCGAAAACGCCCATCGGGCCGTTCCAGAGGATGGTCCCCGATTGTTCAATCACCAGGTTGAATTTCTGGCAGGAGGCCGGGCCGATGTCAAGACCCATCCAGGGAACTTGGATCTCATAGGCGCTGCTTGTGCGGATGTTGGCATCGTTTGAGAAGGCGTCGGCCAGAACCGCATCGGGGGGGATATAGAGGTTAACGCCCATCGATTTAGCCCGCTCCACGATGCTTTTAGCCATATCAACGAAATCTTCCTCAACCATCGATGCGCCGATTTCGCCGCCCAGCGCCTTGATAAAGGTAAACATCATCCCGCCGCCTATGATCAGGTTGTCGACCTTGTCCATCAGGTGGTTGATGATCTCGATTTTCGTCGATACCTTGGCGCCGCCTAAGATGGCGGTGAAGGGACGTTTTGCCTCTTTCAGGCATTTGTCGATGTTGATGATCTCATTGGCCATCACGTAACCGAACATTTTTTTATCGGGAAAGAATTCGGCGATGATCGCCGTGGAGGCGTGCGCGCGATGGGCTGTTCCAAATGCATCGTTGACATAGAGATCTCCCAGGGCAGCCAGTTTTTGCGCAAAACCGGGGTCACCCTTTTCCTCCTCTTTGTAAAAACGGAGGTTTTCGAGCAGCAGAACCTCGCCGGGCTGCAGGGAAGCGGACAGGTCGGTGGCCGATTGCCCGATACAGTCACCGGCAAATTTCACCGGGCGGTTCAGTTTTTTTGAAAGGTAGGGGATGACATGCTTCAGGGAATATTTTTCTTCGGGGCCTCCCTTCGGACGTCCCAGGTGCGACATCAGGATCACCGCCCCCCCGTCGTTCAGTATCTTGGTAATGGTAGGGATGGTCGCGTCAATGCGGGATGTATCCGTAATCTGCTGCTGGCCGTCGAGGGGTACATTAAAATCGACCCGGATGAGCGCTTTCTTGCCGTTAAAGCTAAAGTTATCAATCGTTTGCATTTTCTTAATCATTTGGATTTCACAGGCAAAATTAAAATATTTAAGAACGGCAACGCAGATATTTTTAATTTTACCCGTTTTTAAACCAATGCCCATGCAAGATCTCAGGGTTACATTCATACAGGCGAACCTTTTCTGGGAGGATCGGGAGAAGAACCTTGACCATTTTGATGACCTGCTGAACCGGATTACCGATCAGCCCGACCTGGTACTCCTTCCTGAAATGTTCAATACGGGCTTTTCGATAAACCCCGAAGCCTGTGCCGAAACGATGGAGGGACCCTCCATGGATTTTCTCCGTTCCCGGGCGGAAAACAAAAATGCGGTGATGATGGCCACCCTGCTGATCAGTGAAGGGGGAAATTATTATAACCGGCTGGTATGTATGTATCCCGACGGCCGGTATGAAACCTATGACAAGCGCCACCTGTTTCGTTTCAGCGGGGAAAATGTGAAATTCACCAGGGGCGGTCAACGGAAGGTGTTCGTGATAAAGGGATGGAAAATCCTGCCGCTCGTCTGTTATGATCTTCGCTTCCCGGTATGGAGTAAAAATAGGTGGGCAGCAGGCAACTATGAGTTTGACCTCCTGGTTTGCCTGGCAAACTGGCCGGCATGCAGGTCCTACCCCTGGAAAACACTGCTGGCAGCCCGCGCCCTTGAAAACCAGGCCTACGTGGCGGGGGTGAACCGCGTTGGCGACGACGGGCATGGCACCTGGCATTCGGGCGACTCTATGATCCTCGATGCCAAGGGAATCGCACTATATTCCGCACCCGAAGGTGCCGAGGATATCGGGTCGGCCACCTGTTCGGCCGAGAACCTGAAACATTTCCGCGATTCCTATACCATCGGAATGGATTGGGATCATTTTTCGTTACATGTTTAATACCAGTTCATGCCAAAACTATCGGTGATCATCATAACCCTGAATGAAGAGGCCAACATCCTCCGGTCGCTCGAATCGGTGAAGCCGGTGGCGGATGAGATCATCGTGGTTGATTCGTTATCGGCCGATCATACGGTTGACATATGCCGCGACTTCGGATGCAGGGTTTTCCTGCGCAAATTCGACGGTTACGGACCCCAGAAGGAGTACGCCGTGCAGCAGGCCACCAACGACTGGATCATGTACCTCGATGCCGATGAGGTGCTGACTGTTGAACTCCAGCAGGAACTTCTCCGGCTTTTTACGCCACCAGGATCTTCGCAGGTGGCCCTTCCCGGGCTCCCGCCCGCCCGTAACGACCCCTCGCAGGTTTCGGGGTTCTATGTACAGTCCTCCCTGTGTTATATGGGAAAAATCCTCAGGTTTGGGGGGGTGGGAAAGGAATTCCACCTCAGGCTGTTCAACCGCACAAAAGGCGGGTTTACCAACGAACCTGTGCATGAAGGAATTGAAGTGGAAGGAGTTTCCGGAATTCTCAGGGGACGTGTTATCCATTATTCCTACCGCAACATCCAACATCACCTTGAAAAAATCAACATGTATGCCTCCCTGGCGGCAGATGGCTATGTTGCCAGGGGACATACCTTTTCCAGGTTCTGGGTGGCGGTGAAACTGCCGGTCAATTTCTTATCCTTTTATATCCTCAAAGGCGGTTTTCTGGATGGATTTCCCGGTTTTATGTGGTCGTTTATGGCTACCTCGTACAACATCCTGAAAATGGCAAAAACCATCGAAAAATCGCGTGAAACCCGAGACTTACAAACCAATTCATAAGAAAACGCAAGCCATGCCGATCACCTTGAAACAAATTTTCCGGTACTGGTATATCCTCTCGATGATGGTGATCGTGGTGGGACTCCCGTTTTCCAAATTACTGCTCAGTATCGGGCAGTTTATGATGGCAGGTGGCTGGATTGTCGAACGTTTCGACGGAAAAAGGTGGATGGCTGCGGTGAAGGGTATGTCGACAGGCCGCATCATCCTGCTGGCACCTGTTGTTGCCGTTTCTCTGTTTGGGGCCGCAATCGGCAGGGGCTTCAGGGATTTTTCCAGGAACAGGGCTGCCCTGTTGTTTGCCTCGGTACTGCTGCTGCATGTTGCCGGGCTTCTATGGACCACCGATTTCAATTATGCATTTAAGGATTTGCGGACAAAGCTGCCCCTTTTGCTGTTGCCCCTGTTTTTGTCAACCACCGAAGCCTTCGGGAAAAAGGCATTTTATGCGATGATGGGCCTGTTTATCCTTGCCGTGCTGACAAGATCGGTTTTTAATACCTGGCTCATCCTGACCCGTCATTTTGTCGACATCCGCGACGTTTCCCACAATGTTTCCCATATTACATACAGCCTGCTCATTTGTATGTGCCTCTATACCCTCGTCTTTTTCCTGTTCAAACGAAATCTCTTCCCTCTTTGGCAAAGGGCGCTGATCCTCCTCGTTCTCGGCTGGCTGGCGGGTTACCTGGTCCTTTCTCAGTCCTTTACCGGGATCTCCGTCGCCCTGATCACCTTTTTTATCCTGATCCCGGTTCTGATCTTCAAAACCAGGAAACTCTGGCTGAAGATCAGCCTTGCCTTCGGCATCCTGGCCATTGCCACCGTGGGGTTTTTTGCCCTCAGGTCGATTGTCAGGGACTATTACCATGTGAACCCTGTTGATTATACAAAACTCGAAAAAACAACATCCCGGGGCAATCCCTATATACATAACATTTACGCAGCACGAACCGAGAACGGCTATTCCATCTGGATCTATTACCAGGAGGATGAACTGCGGGAGGCCTGGAATAAAAGGAGCAGGATACCCTACGACAGCCTTAACCTCAAATCCGGACCGATTTCCTTCACCATCATCCGGTACCTTACCTCCAAAGGCTGGAAAAAAGATGCCGATGCCGTTGAACGACTGACTCCCGAGGAGGTCAGCGCTATCGAAAAAGGTATCGCCAATTGTATCTTTCTGAAGGAATTCGGGATACGGGGCAGGATTTATGAGTTTCTCTGGGGCTACGACAATTACATAGAAACCGGAAACCCCACAGGTTCAACGATCATGCAGCGCCTGGAGTTCTGGAAAGCCTCCGTTGGGATCATTAAGGAACACTGGCTCTGGGGAGTGGGCACCGGCGATATGAATATCGCCTTCAGGTTGCAATACGAGAAGATGCACACCAAACTCGCACCCGATCAGCGCTGGAGGTCGCATAACCAGTACCTTTCCATCTTCATCGGGTTCGGCATTTTCGGTTTTATCTGGTTTTTGGTTTCCCTCTTCTGGCCCCCGGTAATGTTGCACCGTTACGGAGATTATTTTTTCATGGTATTCCTGATCATTTCGCTGATGTCGATGTTAACCGACGACACGATTGAATCACAGACAGGCGTATCGTTTTTTGCCTTTTTTTATGCTCTTTTTCTCTTTGGCAGGAAAGAAAACGACGCGATCATTCAACACGACATTAAACCGTAATCAAATGCAAACCGCATCCTCGGAAAAGTGGCTCATGATTGTAAACCCGAATGCCGGGGTGAAGAAGGGATTAAAGGACTGGCCAAAGATCCTGGAGATGCTCAGGCAGCGGAAGGTGGACTTTGATTTCAGGCTCACCGAAAGCAGGGGGCATGCCATACAGATCGTCTGCGAGGTTGTTGCCCTTGGGTTCAGGAACCTGTGTGTTGTCGGAGGCGATGGCACCCTGAATGAGGTACTCAACGGGATCATGACCTGCAACATTACAGCGCCTTCGGAGATCACCCTCGGGATGATCCCGGTAGGGACAGGTAACGACTGGTGCCGCATGTTCAACATCCCCTTTGATTATGACGGGGCCATTCAACTGCTGCTGCGTAAGAATACCTTCCTGCAGGATGCGGGCAGGGTGACCTATTACCACGACGGGCAACAAATGGAACGATATTTTATGAATGTGGCCGGGATGGGATACGATGCGCTGGTGGCAAAGAAAACCAACATCCTGAAAGAAAAGGGGAGGGGGGGGCCGCTTACCTACATGTATTTCGTGTTTGCCAGCCTGTTCCAGTACAAGTTCATGGATGCCGTGATCGAAGTAGACGGCTCAATTGCCTTCAGGGGGGAGCTGTTTTCCATGAATGTGGGTATCTGCAAGTTCAACGGAGGGGGCATGATGCAGGTTCCGTTTGCCATTCCCGACGACGGGTTGCTGGATGTAACGCTGATTAAAAAGGCCCCCAAGTGGATGGTGGTGCGCTATGCCCGCAAACTCTTCGATGGTTCGCTTGTTAACCTGCCGATCGTCGACACTTTCAAGGGTGAAAGCATCAGGATTCGTTCAGTCGGAAAGATATTTCTTGAAACAGACGGAGAATCGCTGGGCCATACCCCCTTTGTCTTTGAGGTATTGCCGCGGTGCCTTAAGATTGTGACCGGTAACTAACGCTGCAAGTGATGGTGCCGGGTTTCGTCAGGGCGCCGGGTCAAACCAGTTGCCCGAAGTTTTGATCAGGCTTATCAGCGCCTCTACGGCAGAGGCCTCGTTAATATTCTTCTCCACCACCTGCTGACCCTTATATAGATGGATCTTCCCGCTGCCGGCCCCCACGTAACCGTAGTGGGCGTCGGCCATTTCTCCGGGGCCGTTTACGATGCAGCCCATTACCGCGATCTTCAGCCCCTTGAGGTGGGAGGTTTTTCCCCTTATTTTTTCGAGGGCCGCCTGGATGTCAAACTGGGTCCTGCCGCAGGAGGGGCAGGAGATAAATTCAGTTTTGGTGATACGCACGCCTGCCGCCTGGAGAATATTGTAGGCAACCGGGATTTCAAATTCGGGATCCTCGGTAAGGGAGACCCGGATGGTGTCGCCAATGCCGTCGGCCAGTAAACTCCCGATGCCGATGGCCGATTTAATGCGCCCGTCCTCGCCGGCGCCTGCCTCGGTTACGCCAAGGTGCAGCGGGTAATTCATCCCCTCCTGTCGCATGCGTTCGGCCAGCAGCCTGTTTGCAGCGATCATCACTTTTGTGTTGCTGGCTTTCATTGAAAATACCAGGGCATGGAAATCGAGATGGCTGCAAACCCTTGCAAATTCAAGCGCCGATTCAACCATCCCCAGGGGGGTATCCCCGTAAAGATCCATGATCCGGCCGGAGAGCGAGCCATGGTTGACGCCAATGCGGATAGCCGTCCCGTGGTCTCTGCAGATCTTCAGCAGGGGAGATAGACGTTTGGCGATTTGTTCCAGCGCCTGGTCATTTTCCGCCCCATGTGAAACATGGCGCGTTATACGTGCGGGGAGGTAATTTCCCGGGTTGATGCGGACCTTCTCAACGATGGTCGCGGCAATTTCTGCGATCTTCGGGATAAAATGAACATCGGCGATCAGCGGGGTCTGGTATCCCTGGCGGTGAAGTTCCTTTTTTATCTCCTTCAGGTTTTCCACCTCCTTCATGCCGGGAACGGTAATGCGCACATATTCGCAGCCGGCTTCTATCATACGGATCGCCTGGGCAACGGTCGATCCTGTGTCAAGGGTGTCGGTGCTGGTCATGGATTGCACCCTTACGGGATAATCTCCGCCCATGGGCAGGTTGCCGATCGGGACGACCCTTGAAGGAATTCGGAGAGGGATGGATGAGGCCATTTTAGTTGCTAAAAAACCGTTCGGGTTTATGTTCCACAAAGGTAAATGATTTACCGCAACCCTTTTACACTGGGTTTCCCGGCAATAAAATCCTTCAGGTAAAATGGCTCGAAATAGGCGAGGTTTTCAAATTCAAGCCGGTTGAATTTTGCTATCGCCAGGTGGATCATAAACTGTGCCGATGCGCTGAAATGATCGAGGAACAGGGCATTCGGGTGACCTTCAAGGGCCGGCCTGCACTTTTGGGCGCCCTCCCCGCCAAAAACAACCCTTCCCCGGCCAAGGATTGGACCAAAGGAGTCAGGATCGATGATTTCAGCCCTTACAGCTTCAACCTCGCGGAACTGACCGTCATACAGGGCACAGTAAACCTCCATCCTGCGGGCATCAATCATCGGGCAGGCCAGGAGCGGGTTTGCCGTTCCGGGCAAATCAGCTGACACTAAGTTTTTCTTTTTTATTTCGTGGCTCATCCCGGCTGCCATGGCCTGCAGGGTGGAAATGGCTATCATGGGCTTGTCAAGCGCATAGCACAGCCCTTTTGCCGTCGCAACCCCGATGCGCAACCCGGTATAGGATCCGGGTCCCATGCTGATGGCAACGGCATCCAGCGCGGTTAACGGAACACCGGCTTCCCTGGAGATCTCTTCAATGAAAAGGGTCAGTACGGAGGAATGGACATTCCTTGCGGAGGATTCCCGGATACCAAGCAGGAGTTCATCCCGGAACAGGGCAACGGAGCAGTTTTCCGTGGCGGTTTCAAGGCAAAGGATCAGCGCCATGAACTACTTGGTGTTCTCCTTGGTAAAAAGGTCTTTCTTGTCAACCTTCATGACCTTGTCGCCATCGTTCAGCATCTTGGAAACGGCGCTGTAGGGTGCCGTGATGATTTCATCGCCCGCCTTAAGTCCGCTCACGATCTGGATGAAGGAGTTGTCCTGGATCCCGGTCTTTACATTCACCTTTTTGGCGATGCCGTCGCTGAGGATAAAGACGCACTCCTGGATCTTGTCGCTTTTCTTCTTTACCGAAACAACTTCAACCTGTTCATTATCGCCGTTGTCCTTTTTCTTTTTATTCTTATCGTTGATCTTGTCGAGCGTATCCTTGGCAATCCGGGTGGTTACCGCCTGGATCGGAACGGTGAGGGTATTCTCGGCGGTTTCGGTCTGGATTTCAACCGTGCACGACATCCCTGGCCGGAAGGGTGAAAAATCGACAGCCTTGCCAACCAGCAGGTCTTTATACGAATCCTTGAGGATATGGATCTTCACGTTGAAATTGGTCACCTGGTCCACGCTTACGCCTGTGGTATTGGCCGATGTGGCTATTTCGGTCACAATTCCCTTGAACTTGCGGTTCAGGTAGGCATCCACCTCGATGAGGGCTGTATCGCCCATGCTGACCCGCACAATGTCGTTTTCGTTGACCTGCACCTGGGCCTCCATTTCGTTGAGGTTCGCGATACGCATGATCTCCGTTCCGCTGGAGAACTGTGAAGCGCCGGTAACCCGTTCGCCTTTCAGCACGCTCAGCTTCGAAACAGTCCCGTCGTTCGGGGCGAAGATGGCGGTTCGTGTAAGATCTTCCTTTGATCTTTTCAGGGCTGCCTCTGAATTTTTAACCATGAAGTCGGAGGCTTTGATATCTTCCTCCCCCGCGGTTACCTGCGCCTGCGCCACCTGGAAAGCGGCTTTGGATTGATCGTAATCGGCTTTGGAGATAACATTTTCCTTATAGAGCTTTTCCTGGCGTTCAAAGGTAAGCCGGGCATTTTCAAACTGTGCCTTGACCTGTGCCAGACGCGCCTTGGAATTTGCCAGGTTGGCCTTCTGGGTATTCAGGGAAGCCTCGCTCTGGTCGAACTGCGAAATGTAGATCTCCGGGTCGATTTTGGCCAGGAGATCGGCCTTTTTTACCTGGTCGCCCTCTTTTACATAGAGTTCAACAACCTCGCCCGAGATATAGGGGCTGATCTTGATATCCTTTTCAGGCTGGATCTTGCCATTGGATGATACCGTCTGTATAATGGTCCGCTTCAGCACCTTTTCAGTTGCCACTTTTGTACCTTCACTCCTTTTGCCCTTGACAATGACAGCAACTACGATCAACGCGACTACCGCCACAACGGCAATGATGATCCAGATCTTTTTCTTTGAAATCTTGTTAGCCATGAAAAAATGTATTATTGTTTATTCGCGATCAATCTTTATGGGGTTGCCCATGTAGAAATCAAGAATGGTTGTTTTGAAAATAAAGTCATATTTGGCCTGTAACAGGTCCGACGCGGCCTTGGTGAGATCTTTTTTGCTGTTGTTGTAATCGAAGGATGTCATGACCCCCACGTCGAATTTCTGCTGGGCATATTTGAAGGCCTCCTGCTGTGCGTTTACCTTTTCCTGGGAGGCATTGAATTTCTGAAGCGAGGAGGAGGCATCGGCAAAGGCCTGTTCGATCAGTTTTCTCAGGTCGCGCGTTTTCATGCTCAGGTCGAGTTCCGCCTCCGATTTCTGGATCTTTGCCTGGCTGATGGCGGTACGGCCCGACCATCCGTTGAAAATAGGAATGTTCAGGTTAAATCCGACCGACTGGTTGCTGTTGTCACGCAGCTGATCGGTGAATGATTTGATCCTGAACTGGTAATTTCTTTGCGGCATCGAAACGATCTGGTAGGTATTGTCCGGCTTTTTGAAAAACCCGACCGGGACGGTATCCAACATAACAGGTTTGGTCGGGTCGATCTGTTCGGCCGCGCCCGAATAGCCGGTTCCCCAGGATCCGCTCAGCGAGAGGGTAGGCTGAATGATGCCCCGGGCGATGGCCAGTCTTTTTTGTGCAATATCCACGCGCAGTTCGGCGCTTTTGATTTCGGGACGGGATTTCACTGCATGTTCGAATATTATCTCAGCCGTAATTTTCTCCTTGGGCGGCTGAACCGGTTTCAGCGATGGTTTCTCGACCCGGAAGTCGCGCGTGACAGGCAGTTCGAGCAACTGCTGCAGGGAGAGATTTGAAATGTACAGCGTGTTCTCGGCATTCACCACATTCAGCTGTTCAGCGGCCTTTTGCGCCAGGAGATTGAGCAGGTCGCCCTTGGCAGAGGAGCCTGCATCGACCAGCTTCTGCATCCGCTCTGTTTGCGATTCGGTGATCCGGAGCTGCTCCTTGGCCACATCCAGTAATTCGAGGTTGAATAAAATGTCGAGGTAGTAACCGGCAACGGAGAGGGATATGTTGTTTTTCAGCACATCCAGGTCGTACTGGCTGGCCAGCAGGTTTATCTTGTTTGCCTTTAAGGTGTTTAATTTCTGAAGACCCGAAAACAGGGTGACACTGCTTGAAATATAGAAGTTGTTCGAACGGACCGTTTTTGTTGCGAATGTATTGGTATACTGGTCGATCGTCTGGCCGAAGTTCCATATGTTTGACCCGCTGGCATTGAGGTTTGGCAGCATACCCAGCTTGCTTTGAAGCAGGACATCCTTGTTGTTCTCAACGGAAAACAGCTGTTTGTTGATATCGAGATTATTTTGAAGCGCATAGTTGATACAATCTTCCAGTGTCCAGATTTTCTGCGTATATCCCGAAAAGGAGATGCCTGTAAACAATATGAATATCAGGGCAATAACCCTGACCCGTAAGCGATCCGTATACATTTTAAAGAATTTTATAAGGGTTCAAAAGTAGTGATTTTAGGGTTAACAGAGCCATTAAGACGAATAAAATGTTGTTTGGTTACAGGCTACTATTTTCCAGATTCAATATTAATTTCTATTTTTGCAACTCATTTAGTTAGTTGCAAGTAATTTCATGACAGCTATTAAGTCGCACATGGCTCGTTTAAAAAAACAGTTTTTCTGCCTTCTGTTCCTGTTGCTGGCCTTTGGCGGCTTTACAGCCTTTGCCCAGGACCAGACCGTCCTGGCGGCATCGTCCGACAGTGGTGCCAGCCACGCCGCAAAAGCAGATGGGAAAGGCGAGGGTAAGTTCAATGCCGGTGAGATGATCATGGAACACGTGGTCGATAACCACGAATGGCATGTGGCAACCGTCGGCAACCTCGAACTAACGGTCCCCCTGCCGGTGATCCTGCTGTACGACGGCCGGCTGATCTGTTTCAGCTCATCGAGGTTTCATAATGAAACCCATAGTTACCAGGGCTTTAAGCTGGAAACGGAAGGCCCTTCCAAAGGGAAAATTGTCAAACTGGAAAACAATATCAAGGCCCCGGCCGGTCCCAAAGTATATGATTTTTCGATCACGAAGGTCGCCTTTGCCGTGCTGTTGAGCTCCTTTCTGCTGATCCTGATCTTCCTTTCGGTTGCCAGGGCATACAAACGCAATGTGAACAAGGCGCCAACCGGCCTGCAGTCGATGATGGAGCCGCTGATCATCTTTATCCGCGATGATATTGCCAAGAGCTCCATCGGAGAAAAAAAATATGAGAAATTCATGCCCTTCCTGCTGACGGTCTTCTTTTTTATCTTCTTCAACAACCTCTTCGGTCTCATCCCCTTTTTCCCGGGCGGGGCGAATGTTACGGGGAATATCGCCGTTACGCTGGTCATGGCCCTCTTCACCTTCGTACTGACGACCATCAACGGCAACAAACATTACTGGGTCGACATCATCAATACGCCGGGGGTGCCCTGGTGGCTGAAGCTGCCGGTTCCCCTGATGCCCATCGTGGAGATCATCGGGATTATCACCAAACCCTTTGTACTGATGATCCGTCTCTTTGCCAACATTACGGCCGGCCATATCATCGGCCTTGGATTCGTCAGCCTGATCTTTATCTTTGGCGCCATCAGCGCTGCGCTGGGGCTGGGCGTTTCAATCGTCTCCGTGGCTTTCATGATCTTTATGAATTTACTGGAGTTGCTGGTGGCCTTTATCCAGGCCTACGTCTTCACCCTGTTGTCGGCGCTCTATTTCGGCCTCGCAACCATTGAACCGGAACATCATTAAAATATTGAATACTGTCATTGACTTTTTAGTAGTAACCTTAATACCCTTTGATTATGCATTTATTAGCAATTTTACTGCAACTGGCCGGTGATTTCGCCGCCATTGCAAAGATGGGAGCAGGACTCGGAGCAGGGATTGCCGTAATCGGTGCCGGTATCGGTATCGGGAACATCGGCAAGAGCGCCCTCGAATCCATTGCCCGTCAGCCTGAAGCCATCGGCGACATCCGTTCAAACATGATCATCGCCGCTGCCCTTGTTGAAGGCGTAGCATTTTTTGCCATCGTCGTTTGTCTGCTGATCCTTTTCATCTGACAGCAACGACAGGTTCTTTACGGGCTGACGGTTGGTCAGGCCGTAAGGAACTTTATCAATTCATGAACATCAAAAGTTAATTGATATGGAATTAATCACTCCGGGATTAGGCCTGATCTTCTGGATGACCCTTGCATTTTCGTTCCTGGTGTTTATCCTGGGAAAATTTGCCTGGAAACCCATCCTGCAGATGCTGAAAGAGCGGGAAACCTCTATCCATGAGGCGCTGAATTCGGCCAACAAGGCACGCGAAGAGATGAAGCAGTTGCAGTTCAGCAATGAGCAACTGCTGCAGGAGGCCAAAAACGAGCGCGACGCCCTGCTGAACGAAGCCCGCAAGATCAAGGAAAAACTGATCGAGGACGCGCGGGTTAAGGCCAGTGAAGAGGCTCTGCGCATTGTCGAAGGCGCCAAGGAGAGCATCAACAATGAAAAGATGGCGGCCATGACGGAACTGAAAAACCAGATTGCCGAAAATTCCCTGACCCTGGCAAAATTCATCCTCAAACGCGAACTTTCAGATCCGAAGATGCAGGAAGAATATGTGCAGGAATTATTAAAGGAAGTTAAATTCAACTGACAGGAATGAATGTTTCATTGGTAGCGGAACGTTACGCCACGGCGCTTTTTGATCTTGCCCTTGAACAAAAGGCAGTGGAAGAGATATACCAGGACAGCCTGCTGATTTCTGAAACCTGTGACAACAGCAAGGACCTGAGGTTGCTGCTGGACAGTCCCATCGTCAACTCGGGAAAAAAACTGACCATCCTCCAGGAGATCTTTGCCGCGAAGGTACATCCTGTTACCATGACCTATATGAACATCATGGTCAGGAAAAACCGGGAGAAGTTCATCCCGCTGATCGCCCTGCAGGTGGTTGACCTATACAATGAGTATAAGAATATCCTGATCGTTCATTTCAAGTCCCCCATACTCCCCGATGCCGTTACAACGCAACAGGTCATGGATCTGATGAAACAGTATACCAGGTCGGAGATTGATCTGAAGCCGGAAATCGATGCATCGCTTATCGGGGGATTTATCCTCTCCTGGAAAGACAAGCAGTATGATGCCAGTATCCGCAGGGAAATTGAAGAGATGAAAGGTGCGATCGCAAAAGTGAACCTGTATAAAAAGAAATTGCAATAAGAAATTGCTGAAATAGCCTTGGCTATTCGCTGTTTCGCCATTTCACCATTTTAAAATTTAACATATGGCTGAGATTAAACCCGCAGAAGTTACCGCGATTTTACGCAGGGAACTTGCCGGTTACCAGAATGAAAAGGAACTTGAGGAAGTTGGCACCGTGCTTACGGTTGGTGACGGAATTGCCCGTATCTACGGGTTAAACAATGCAGAGAGCGGCGAGCTGATCGAGTTTGAGAAAAACGGGGTAAGAGCCATCGTGCTGAACCTGGAAGCAGACAACGTCGGTGCCGTGTTGCTGGGAGAGTCGAATGAAATCAAAGAGGGGGATATCGTCAAACGAACCCGCCGCATCGCCTCCATCGAAGTGGGAGAAGGGCTTCTTGGCCGCGTGGTCAACACCCTTGGCGAACCCATCGACGGGAAAGGCAAAATCGAAGGTGTTCGTTATGAAATGCCGCTTGAGCGCAAGGCCCCGGGGGTCATCTTCCGCCAGCCGGTGAACCAGCCATTGCAGACGGGTATCAAGCCCATCGATGCCATGATCCCCATCGGTCGCGGCCAGCGCGAGCTGATCATTGGCGACCGCCAGACCGGGAAGACCGCCATCGCCATTGATACCATCATCAACCAGAAGGAATTTCACGCCAAGGGCGAAACCGTATATTGTATCTATGTCGCCATTGGCCAGAAGGGCTCAACGGTTGCCAACATCGTAAAAACCCTGGAAGAAAAGGGGGCCATGGCCTACACGTGCGTGGTATCCTCCACCGCCTCCGATCCCGCCGCCATGCAGTTTTATGCCCCCTTTGCAGGCGCTGCCATCGGCGAATTTTTCCGTGATACGGGCCGCCCGGCACTGGTGATCTATGACGACCTTTCAAAGCAGGCCGTTGCATACCGCGAAGTCTCCCTGTTGCTGCGCCGTCCCCCCGGACGCGAAGCTTACCCGGGCGACGTCTTCTATCTCCATTCCCGCCTGCTCGAACGGGCCGCAAGGGTTATCTCTTCCGACGAAATCGCCCGCCAGATGAACGACCTGCCCGCCGTGCTGAAAGACATGGTCAAAGGCGGGGGATCGCTTACCGCCCTGCCGATCATCGAAACACAGGCCGGCGACGTTTCGGCCTACATTCCTACCAACGTGATCTCGATCACCGACGGACAGATCTTCCTTGAAACCGGCCTGTTCAACGCCGGCATCCGCCCGGCTATCAACGTTGGTATCTCCGTATCGCGCGTAGGGGGCAATGCGCAGATCAAATCAATGAAAAAAATTGCCGGTACGCTGAAACTCGACCAGGCCGAATACCGCGAACTGGAAGCGTTTTCAAAGTTCGGCTCCGACCTCGACGCAGCCACCAAGGCCGTGCTCGACAAAGGCGCCCGCAACGTTGAAATCCTGAAGCAACCCCAGTATTCGCCCATGCCTGTTGAAAAGCAGATCGCCATCATCTTTTGCGGAACCCGCGGACTGCTGCGTAATATCCCGATCAGGAGCGTCATCAATTTTGAAGATGAATACCTGAACTTTATGGAGGTCAATCACCAGGATGTGCTGAACAACCTTAAGGCCGGCAAACTCCTGGATGAAGATCTTAAAACCATGGAACAGGTTGCAAGGGATCTGTCGAAAAAATACGAGGAAAAGAAATAATACACGCAGATGGCCGGACTGAAGGAAGTACGAATACGGATTGCATCGGTTAAATCGACCCAGCAGATTACCAATGCCATGAAAATGGTGGCGGCCTCCAAGCTGCGCAGAGCCCAGACGGCCATTATCAAACTGCGGCCCTATGCAGGTAAATTGCGGGAGATATTGCAAAACCTCAGTGCGAGCATCGACAATTCGGGCGACAATACCTTTTCACAGGAGCGCAAGCCCGAAAAGATCCTGCTGGTGGTGATCGCCTCCAACCGCGGTCTTTGCGGAGCCTTTAATTCGAATGTCATCAAAATGGCGGTAAGTATGGCCTCGACAACGTATGCCGTCCAGCTGAGCCAGAACAACGTCAGCTTTATCACCATCGGCCGCAAGGCATCAGAATTTTTCAGGAAAAGGAGGTACAATGTCGTTGAATCACACGACAGCCTCTTTGACCAGCTTACTTTTGACAACGCCTCGGCCCTTGCCGAAAAACTGATGAAGGCTTTCGCCAGCAAGGAATATGACAGGATAGAGCTGGTCTATAACCAGTTCAAGAATGCTGCCGTACAACGCCTGATCGTCGAGCAATACCTGCCCATTGCCCCGTCGCAGGATACTGCGGCGACAGCAAAGCAGACTGTCCCGGCAACTGCAAAGGCGGAAGCAGATTATATTTTCGAACCTGACAAGGAGACGATCGTCCGTGAACTGATCCCGAAAACCTTGCGGATCCAGCTATTCAAGGCAGTTCTCGATTCCTTTGCTTCGGAACAGGGCGCCCGTATGACTGCCATGCAGAAGGCCACTGAAAACGCCAAGGATCTCCTGCGCGAGCTCAACATCTCCTATAACAAAGCCCGTCAAAACTCCATCACCAACGCCATCCTCGAAATTGTTTCAGGGGCCGAGGCTCTGAAGGGATAGGAAGGGCTGCTGCTTTTTATGCCCGGCTGCATTACCTGAAGCCGCAGCGAAGGCCGCCAGCCGGCTGTAAAAATGCTGTTTTCAAACCGGTTCTTTGTGTCATGGTGCCTTCTTTGTGTCATCGTGGTTGATTTGGATATGCCGGGTGAACCTTAATATAAAGGTTTTATCAATCTTCAACGGCATACTCCCCGGCAATTTGTTCCACGGCAATCGTTACATTTAATCCAGAGAGGCTGTGAATAAGAAAACTGACCTGTTGTTTTACGTTGCAGTTATGGTTCCGGTGCTCTTCCTGCTATCCAGCAGCTGCAGCAGGAAGGACAACAACTATGTTTTCTTTTATCCTTCGGAGACAACGGTGAAGGATATTGACGGGAATCTCTACCATACGATCTACATCAAAGGCCAGACATGGATGATCGAAAACCTGAAAACCACCCGCTATGCAAACGGGGAGACCATCCCCCGGGTTCAGGATGCCGGCAGCTGGAGAACGCTGAATACCGGGGCCTGCTGCAACTATAACAACGATACGCTGAGAGCCTCCGTTTATGGCAGGCTGTACAACTGGCATGCCATATCAAAGGGGAAATTATGCCCGAATAACTGGCATGTTCCCTATGATTATGAGTGGCAGAAGCTGGCCGATACCCTCGGCGGTCGCGCAGTGGCCGGGGGACTGCTGAAGGAGGCGGGAGAAGCGCACTGGCAAAACAACACCGGCGCAACCGACCAGTATGGCTTCAAAGCCCTTCCCGGCGGTTACCGCGACCCCGATGGTTCGTTTGCCGCGATCACCCTTCATGGCTACTGGTGGAGCGGTACGCAGTTCCTCGAAAATTATGCATGGTCGCGGATCATGAATTCAGACAATACCAGTATTGACCAAACGGATATCATAAAGGAGGCCGGTTTTTCAGTAAGGTGCATCCGCGATTATTAACAGCATAACCCTGTTGACTGCCTGCTCCAACACCATTCCTAATCAGTATTTCAATAATCGACATATGATTCAAAAATCCCTGGAGAACCTGAAAATAGAGAGCCTGAACAAGATGCAGCTCGCCGCCATAGAGGCGGCCGGGAAGGCGCCCGATATACTGCTTCTTTCACCTACAGGTTCGGGAAAAACGATTGCTTTCCTTTTGCCGGTGCTCACCAGTTTGCTTTCCGACAGCCCGGGTATCCAGGCACTGATCCTGGTTCCCTCGCGTGAACTGGCATTACAGATCGAGCAGGTCTTCAAACAGATGAATACCGGCTTTAAGGTGAACTGCTTCTACGGCGGGCATGCCACCAAAACCGAAAGGAATAACCTTACCCATCCGGCTGCCGTGGTTGTTGGAACGCCGGGAAGAATCGCCCACCACCTGCGCAACGATAATTTTGATACGGGGTCGATCCATACCCTGGTGCTGGATGAATTTGACAAATCGCTTGAATTCGGGTTCAAGGCCGAAATGTCGTTCATCATTTCGCAACTGACCGGGTTGAAAAAGCGGATACTCACCTCCGCCACCAACATGGAGGAGATCCCCACCTTTACCAGGATCAAAAGTCCGCTGGTCCTTGATTTCTTAAGCAACCGCTCACCGGTTACCGCAGCGATCAGGGTTAAGTACCTTAAGTCGGACGATGCCGACAAGTTAAAGATCCTGTTAGGTCTGCTATGTAAACTGCAGAACAAATCAGCGCTGGTTTTCTGCAACCACCGGGAGGCTGTCGAACGCATCAGCCTGCTGCTGCAGGACCGCGGGCTGGCTCATGGCGTCTTCCACGGAGGCCTGGAGCAGGAGGAGCGTGAAAGGGTCCTGATAAAATTCAGGAATGGCACCATCCCCTCGCTCATTACCACCGACCTTGCTTCCCGGGGACTCGACATCCCCGACATAGAGGCCGTGATCCATTACCAGCTGCCTGCAACCCACGATATCTTTACCCATCGGAACGGCAGGACCGCCAGGATGAATGCCGCCGGAACATCCTATTTGTTATTGTCGGCAACCGACCATCTTCCTGCATTTATCAAGGAGACGCCCGAACAGGAGATGTTGCCCGAGAAAAATGTTTTGCCGGGAAAGGTCGCCTGGCGAACCCTCTATATCGCCGCCGGGAAAAAGGAGAAGATCAACAAGATGGACATTGTCGGCATGCTGTTGCAAAAGGGGAGGCTGGCGAAGGAGGAGCTCGGACTGATAGAGGTGCTTGACCATGCCTCCTATGCGGCCGTGCAAAGCGATAAGATCAGGGAAGTGGTTGAACTTGTCAGGAATGAAAAGATCAAGAACAAAAAGGTCAGGATTGAAATTTCCGCCTGAGCGGGCTCACGGTTAAGTTGAGAATACAAAGGAGACACCCTGTTGATGAACAAGCATTTCTGCCATGGAAAGGGCATCGTGATCGGCAGTGAATTTATCTGGCTGAAGGAGAAAAACACCAGGCTCAGCTACGATGCCATAAGATCGGTCAGTATCCGCAAGGCCAGGCTGCACAGGGCCGGGCTGCTCTATATCATCGCCGGTATGACAGCACTGGCAGTGATACTCGGCTTGATCATGGCGGGCATCATCGGGCTCCTGGTTCACCCTGAAAACCCGGCCATCCAGGGGCTTTTCAACCGGAGGCACGGCATATCGCTCCTGCTGTTCCTTTTCATCGGCGGGCCGGCTTTCATTATCTCCTGGATCAGGAAATATTTCAGGAAACACATGATGCTGGTCATCAGGTGGAAACACCGGGATTTCAGGACCAGGATCTCCGAACTGAAAATTAACGTGCAGGAACTGAAGGTATTCCTCTCAAGCAGGGTTGAACACCTGGAGTTTGAACCCCCCGACGCTGCCACGACAAGATCACCCGAGGGTCACAGTTAATACGAAACTGCCCCCGCCTGCTTCCTGTTGCCTGTTGCCTGTTGCCTGTTGCCTGCTACAATCATAATAATTCCCAGCCCATCAACCTCCCCTGCTCCTCAACAACCGGAAAGCCTGGGACAAATATTTCCCTGACCGACACCTTCCACGGTATAAATAATCCTAACTTTGCACCCTGATAATTACACCTGTTATGATTATAAAAAACGTAGAAAAAGCAATCAACGAACAGATCAAACGCGAAGAGCACTCGTCGCGCATTTACCTGTCGATGGCCTCCTGGGCCGAGCGTAACGGCTATCCCGGCGCAGCCAACTGGCTGTATGTGCAAACCGAGGAGGAGCGCATCCACATGCTCAAGCTGGTACACTACCTGAACGACCGCGGCGGAACGGCCGTCATTCCTGCATTGGAAGCCCCCGAAGCAAAATTCAAATCGTTGCCAGATGTTTTCCAGCAGGTATTGATCCACGAAGAGTATATCTCGGCATCCATCAATGACCTGTATGCCATCTGCACCAAAGAGAAGGATTTTACCACGGCGAACTACCTGCAGTGGTATATCACCGAACAGATCGAGGAGGAGAGCACCGTGCGGAGCATACTCGACCAGATCAGGCTTGCCGGCGATACCAGTGGCGGGTTGTTCATGATGGATAAGGAATTTTCGGCCATGGCTGCCGCCAAACGGGCGGCCCTTGCCATCAGTGGCGGCGCTAACGCAGTAACTTAGCGAGTTTGTTATACCACGTGCGGCCGTACTTGCGGATCAATGCCCCTTCCAGGAACTGGTACAGGGGTATTTTTTCTTTATGGCCTTTTACCAATGCATGCTTGCAGATGGGCCATTTGTGGTAATTGAGCAGATCATTCACCGGGGTGGTTTTGATCCTGATCGGGTAAAGATGGCATGAGATTGGTTTGGCATAAGGGATCTTCTTCTCCTGGAAGGCCTTTTCAACGGCACATTTGGCAATACCCTCCTCAAAATAGACAAAGGCACACTCCTTGCCGTTTACCAGCGGTGTAACAAAGTTTCCCTCCGCATCATAGTCAAAAACCCCGAGCAGCTCCACCTCCCTGATTCCTTCCGGGACCATAAAGGGTTTTATTGCGTCGAGGTGATCTTCGAGGAGCGATATTTCAGCCTCCTCCAGCGGGGCTCCCGCATCACCCTCCACGCAGCAGGCGCCTTTGCATTTGGCCAGGTCGCAGCAAAAGAAGACCTCTTTTACTTCGTCGGAAATCAGGGTGGTGTCTAAGTAAATCATTGCAGAGTAATTAAAAAATGCAAACAATGCAAACAATGCAAACAATGCAAACAATGCAGGCAATGTCGCCGATGAGGAATTTGAAAATATTTAATAAAATTAATTTTTCAACAGGGGGTTGACTTATTGGTTTTTTCGGGATTAATCGGAAAAGCCATGAAAGAAAATATGATCAAAGATAAAAGTTTTGAACTGGCAACGGAAATTGTTTTTGTATTTCAATATCTGACAAGAGAAAAACATGAGTCCATTCTGTCAAAACAGCTCTTAAGATCAGGGACTTCAGTGGGTGCAAATATTTCTGAAGGAGTTGTCGCCCAATCGAAAAAAGAATTTTGTAACCGACTGTCAATTGCTTACAAGGAATGCCGGGAAACAGAATTCTGGCTTAAACTCTTATGCTCCACCGGATCACTGTCAAGTGAAAAAGGGAATAAAGCGATGAACCTATGCGACGAGGTCAACAGAATATTATTTTCTATCCTGAAAACCGCTTCACCACCCAAAAACACCTGACATTTCAAACTTTCATTGATAAACGCACCTCTCATCTTGCTATGATGCCTGCATTGTTTGCATTGTCTTCATTGCCTGTATTGCCTGCATTGTCTTCATTGCCTGCATTGCCTGCATTGTCTGCATTGTTTGCATTGCCTGCATTGTTTGCATTGTCTGCATTGCCTGCATTGTTTGCATTGTCTGCATTGCCGGCATTTAAAGTCTTTCATGGTAACTGGGATATCATTTTCCGGGATGGTTTGTACCGGCGCCAGAATTTATACCGGGTAACAGAGGTGTAATAAAAAAGTTGCCGGATCACCGGGATCCTCAGCAAATAATGGTAAACACGGTATGACAGCACCATCACGGCAAAGGTAATGCCCCAGCGGGCAAAGGTAACCAGCGCCGCCACCCAGCCGTTCCCGGCGGGGATCGTGACAAACCGGGACAATCCCTGCCAGAACCACATCATGATCCATATGTTGAGCAGGCACATGATGCCGATGATATACCCGTGCGAGGTTTCGATGGCACGTTTAGGGCAGGCGTTCATGCACCGCATGCAGCTTTCGCACCGGTATGACCAGAAGGGTCGGTTGTCAACCTTTAAGATCGCTTTTACAGGGCAGTTTTGGACACAGAGGTCGCAGTTGTCGCAGGCACTGGTGGCGTAAAACGATTTGGCCAGGATAAAGCGCCCGACGAAAAAATAGCCGATACTGACTGGCGACACCAGCAGATCCTGGATGATATCGCGGAAAGCGGTATAAACTCTTTTCCCGCTGAGGATCTTGTCGGCAAAGGAAACGGTGATCCGCTTGCAGCGGGCATAAATCGAGGCCACCACCGTTTCCCTGACTCCCGGGTGAAAGGAGATCCAGTTGGAGGGCAGGTCGATGGAGCGCATTCCAACGATGCGGTAACCCTTCAGCAAAAGGACAACAGCCGCAAGCCAGAGAGCAATCCCGCTCAGCCCGGGTACAAACCATTTTGAGAGTTTCAGCCCTGCGCGGGTATTCATTAAAAAGACACTGTTCCCCTTCGCACGCGGGAACCGGAAAATGAAGTACATCATGGCCGGGGGGTAATTGAATCCATGGGTGGGAGAGATAAATCCCACCAGGGAGCCAGGTGGCGGCGGCTGGATATGTTTACGGTCAATAGCTGCAATATCGCTTGTTGTATAGGGGATTTTCCTGGCCATTGCCGTGTCGGAAAACCACGAGGCTACACTCCGCGCATTACCGGTGCCGGAGAAGAAATAGATGTTCAGCGAAGAAACCATGGTTCCGGTGAGGAATTTTACAATATCCGTTTCAGGGATTAAAGGTAGGGATTGGCTGGCAAATTACGGTTCGTATTTCTTTCCTATTTTAGCAAAATATTTCTACCGACATCGATCATCTAAAATATTTCAAGCCTCATGTATGATGATTTCTGGCGTTATCCCAGGAAAAAAACAAAAACTAAACTGCGGGCACCCTCACAACGGTTGAAATTTGGCCAGACTTGGTGGGGTGAACAATGGCTGAATGCCCTTACCCACATCGATTACGATAACCGGCTTCCCCGGGGACGGGCCTATGCCGGAAATGGTTCGGTCCTGGAAACTAAAATAAGCGGAAACAATATTACGAGTAAAGTACAGGGGAGCAGACCACATCCCTATAAAATTTCCGTTTCAGTACCTCTTTTCACCCACGACCAAAAGGCGAAACTTGTCAGCGGGATACAACTGGATCCCTTCATCCTGACAAAATTACTTAACCGGGAGCTACCCCAGGAGTTGAACCGACTGGCGCTGGACCAGGGAATCAGGCTTTTTCCATCGACCTGGAAGGATTTTGCAATGAATTGTTCCTGCCCCGACTGGGCTATCCCATGCAAACACCTGGCGGCGGTGATTTATGTGATTTCACATGAGATAGATTTAAACCCGTTTCTGGTGCTGCAGTTGCATGGACTGGATTTACTGCAGGAGCTAAAACATACCGGTTCCGGATTGGAGAATCATAAAGAGGAGCTGATCCCGGCAATCGAAGCCATGGTGGTTGAAAAAATCCCGCAAGCGGGTGCTCAGTCTGATTTCAGCGAAGCGGGGTTGCCCGATTTCTCCAAAATTCCTGTGAACGGCAGTACACTGCTCTCCCTGCTTCCTGCAAAACCCCTTTTTCACAACAGGGATTTCAGGGAGATACTCCAGTCGGCCTATAAGAGCCTGGCGAATAGGATGCAAAAACACAAACCTCCTCCGTTGGGTAACAGGGCAGCCGCAGTTTTTAGCAGGCTGTCCTCCTTTGACGATACCATGGTCCTGATAAATCCCGACTTGTCTGTTGATGATGTGGCATTGGTTACCGAAGGAGAGGAAGAGGTCCGTATTTCTTTCGGTGAGTTTGCCGGAATACTGGAAACCCTTGACCCGGTTCAACTTGCAAATTGCAATTATTTCCTTCGCGGGATCGCCATCCACAGGCAGTTTGCGGCGACGCTCGCCCGGCAGGGCGCCATCATGCCCCAGCTGCTGGCCAATAAAAATGGGGCGATGATGATCCGTTGGATCCCGGCCGTCAACGATCCGGAACTCCGGGCCCTGACAGGCAAGGTACAAACATTTGCCGCACCGGGAACCGTATGGATTTGGCAAACCGTGAAAAAGAACAAGGAACAGTATTGGCCCCTGATTGCTGAGGAAAATTCCATGATGATGACCTCACTGTTTCTAAGCCATTACATGAATTTGTACAGCAATACCCATAAATTCATGGATAAGGGGAAAAGCACGGTTGTTGAGATGTTTTTTAATGCGAAACCGGCCACCTTTACCAGCCTCACGGAGAAGCAAATTCCCAACACGATCCAACTTTGGCTGAAACGGCTGCTTATCGGGAATAAACAATGGATACCGCTTCTCCATGTCGAAGAAAGGCAAGGATGGTTTTATCTTGATTTCCTGGCAACGAACCGGGATGCACCGCTTGAAGTCCCGGTTCCGATAGCGCAATTTATAACCAGGGGAGAATATGCCACCGTCAGGTATGAGTTACTCAGGGATCTGACCGGGTTAGCCGATGTTTTTCCTGAAATTGGTTTTTATATCAAAACCCGGGGAAAACAATCCATACAATTCGACAGCAATGGATTTGTGGATGTTTTTATGCGGATCCTGCCGATGCTGAGATTGCTCGGCATCGAAATGCTGATGCCCAAAACGTTGGAAAAACTGTTGTCACCCCGCCCCACATTACGATTATCGGCCGGAACGAAGAGCAAATCTTTATCATTCGTAAACCTTGAACAGCTGCTTGGCTTTGAATACCAGGTAGCATTGGGCAATACGCTGATTCCGGTATCGGAATTCAGAAAGCTGGTGGGCCGCTTATCGGGAATCGTGAGGATTAAGGATCAGTATGTGTTACTGAAGAATGACCATCTTGAAAAATTGTTTGCACAGCTTGACAAACCTGTTGACCCTTCGCCGCACGACCTGTTGAAGGCGGCGCTGGCCGGTGAGTTTCATGGAGCAATCGTGGAACTGTCGCCCGAAGTGCTGAAATTAATTGAACGGATGAAAGAACCCGGGATGGTTAGCCTGCCCACCGGCCTCACGGCTACGCTGCGGCCCTATCAGCTGGCAGGGTACCGCTGGATGATCAAAAATGCTGCCATTGGCTTTGGCAGCCTGATTGCCGATGATATGGGCCTGGGGAAAACAGTGCAGGTAATCTCGGCTATTTTAAAATT
Source organism: Bacteroidota bacterium (assembly GCA_037133475.1). Taxonomy (GTDB): domain Bacteria; phylum Bacteroidota; class Bacteroidia; order Bacteroidales; family FEN-979; genus CAIVAT01. The sequence goes on along the minus strand of JBAXOB010000031.1, from coordinate 2,868 downwards.
CAAACAGGATGGGCTATTGGAGAAAAACAAGGTTCTGGTGATTGTCCCCACCACCCTGCTTACCAACTGGCAAAAGGAAATTGAAAAGTTCGCCCCGACGATCAAAGCAGTCGTCTACCATGGTATTGGCAGAATACTGGAGACAGCCGAAACCGATATGGTAATCACGACCTATGGTATGATCCGCAGCGACCTGGCGAAATTCAGGGCAAAGGAATGGCACGCTGTGGTGATCGATGAGGCGCAGAACATTAAAAATTCGGCCACGGACCAGACCAAGGCCATAAAAGGCCTGAAAACCGGCATCCGTATTGCCATGAGCGGCACACCGGTGGAGAACCGGCTTTCGGAGTACAGAAGTATTATGGATTTTGTCAATCCCGGTTACCTGGGATCAGAAAGGGCCTTTGAAAGTGAATTTGCAACTCCTATCCAGGTGAACCACGACCAGGAGAAGACGGCGCTTTTCCGCAAGATAACGGCACCCTTCATCCTTCGCCGGGTGAAGACCGATAAATCGATTATCTCCGATCTTCCCGATAAAATTGAAAACAACCATTATTGTTCGCTGGGGGGCGAACAGGCCGCCCTGTACCAGAATGTAGTAAACACCGCTATTGAAGAGATTGAGCTGCTCGATGGCATCCAGCGGCGCGGCATGGTGCTGAAGATGATCACCGCATTAAAGCAAATCTGCAACCATCCTGATAATTATCTGAAAAAAGGCAATGCTGATCCTGCTCAATCGGGAAAATCACTCATGCTTGTCGATTTACTTGGTCAAATCAGGGATGCAGGAGAAAAAACTCTTATCTTCACGCAATACAGGGAGATGGGGGATATCCTGACGAAGATGATCGAAAACCAGTTTGGCATAGTACCCCTTTTTCTGCATGGCGGCACGACCCGTCTGCAGCGGGATGCGCTGGTAGAGGAGTTCCGGACCCGGCATCACAAATGGATATTCATACTTTCCCTCAAGGCCGGAGGTACCGGGCTAAACCTTACGGCGGCGAGCCATGTGATACATCACGACCTCTGGTGGAACCCGGCGGTGGAGGCACAGGCTACCGACAGGGCATTCAGGATAGGCCAAACCAAAAATGTTATGGTAAACCGGTTGCTGACCAAAGGCACCTTTGAGGAGAAGATAGACGAAATGCTTAAAAGCAAACGGGATCTTGCCAACATGACCGTGGCAACCGGTGAGAAATGGATTGGGGAACTGTCGAACAGTGAATTAAAGGAGGTTTTTGCATTAAACTACACGTAACATGAAATACCGAACGAAGGACCAATGACCGAAATTAATTATAGATTTTCCGCCATATGCAGGACAGAATTATACAGGATAATCCTTTTCCTTTTCCTGCTGGCGATATCCGCCGGTTGCCGCGTGCTGAAAACCGAGCGGCCCCGCGAGGAATACAAAACTGCCTCCTGGACGCCGCGCTATTCCTATATCAACATTCCCCTGGAAACGAATGTAAAAACCCTGAAACGAATGATCAACCGCGAACTCGGCGGGGTCATTTATTCAGATACCAGTTTTGAGGACCACAACCGGGATAACCTGATGCTGCGTGCCACCAAAAGCGACAGCATAACCCTCACGATGGAGGGGAACCAGGTTGCCTACCGGGTTCCGCTGAAGATCTGGCTCAGGAAACGATTTTCGGCAGGGCTGCTTGGGTTTACCTATTCCACCACCCAGGATGCGACGGCGGAGGTTGCGCTTAAATTTAAAACCACCATCAGCCTGGGGAAGGACTGGGTCATCAATACTGTTACCCTTTCCGACGGCTATGAGTGGATCAGCTACCCCCAGACGATGGTCGGCCTGATGCAGATTCCGCTCCCCTTTATCTCCGACCTGCTGGTACAGTCGAACATGCAGATGATCACAAAGGAGATCGACCTGGGAATCAAGGAATCGTTTAACCTCAGGTCGGTGATGACCGACGCCTGGACTCGGATGCAAAAACCTGTGCTGGTATCGGCCGAAAATTCGCTGTGGCTGAAGATCACGCCGGCAGAATTCAGCACCGTGCCCCTGCGGGCCTCCTTCGCCTCCATTAGCCACCCGGTCAGTCTCAAAGCCCTGGTGCAACTCTGTTTCGGTCCGGAACCGGAATATTCGCCCAACCCGGCCCTGCCTCCCCTGAAGATCACCAGTGCCATACCCGATAATTTCAGCATCAATTTTTCGATGGATATGCCCTTTTCAAGGATCAATGAAATGGCCAGGAAACAGTTTACAGGCTATGTGTTCAGCTACCGCAACTATAAGATCACGGTGCTCGACATCGCAATTTACGGCCAGGGCGACAACCTGATCGTAGCCCTGGTGGTGGAGGGAAGCATAAAGGGGACCATCTACCTCTCCGGCATCCCCGCCTTTGAGCGTGACAGCAACACGGTTGTTTTGTCAAATCTCGATTTCCAGGTCTCCACGCGCAATGCACTGGTAAAAACCGCCTCCTGGATGTTCCATTCGGGACTGGTGCAGAAATTGTCGGCAAACCTTGTCCTGCCCATCGGCGATCGCCTGCGGGATGCCCGCAAGGAGCTCGGTTCCTGCCTTGAACAAAACCAGAACATAAGCTGGTTCAAAATCAAAGGGCAAATTGACAAGCTCGATCCCGACCGGATCCTGATCACCCCCGATGCCGTAAAGGCCTGCTTCCAGTTTGAAGGAAAAATCAAAGTGAGCCTGAACCCCGACTAACAATCCTCCCGCACTGTCTGCATTGCTTGCATTGTCTGCATTCCTGCATTCCTGCATTCCTGCATTCCTGCATTCCTGCATTCCTGCATTCCCGCATTCCTGCATTCCCGCATTCCTGCATTCCTGCATTCCCGCATTCC
>JBAXOB010000030.1:0-56078 GCA_037133475.1 Bacteroidota bacterium | reverse complement strand
TCCGTTTAATTTTGGTTTGTTTTCCGTTTTCGATCCGTTTGACGCAACATAACAAAGCAGGTTACAGGTTACCGGGCAAAGGATTACTGTACAATGACTTTTTCACTGTAAACGTGGTCATTGTGCGATAGCCTGATGTAATAAATACCCTTTGCAAACCGCGACATATCCAACTTCCTGGTGAAATTAGCCGGGATGTCCGAAAGGGCCTCTGTGTACTGAACCCTGCCGGTACCATCAATGACGGACAGGGTAAGTACCCGTTCCTTGCCGGAAATGGTCAGGGTCAGTTCTCCGCTTACCGGATTCGGGTAAATCTGAACCGATGATCCGAAAGCTGCCTGGTTGACCCCGGTGCAGTTGTTTAAAATCAGTGCTTTAACCGAACCGCTTCCATCACCGCAACTGTTATGACCCAGAACGCTCAGGTTTCCTGAGACGGCGGTCGTGCTGAAGGCGAGCGTAACCTGGTTTGTTCCCTGGCCTGCCGTAGCGGTGGCTCCGACGGGCAGTGTCCAAACATACTGGGTGGCTCCGGCGATGGCAGGAATGCTGTAGATATGGTTATTCGTACCCTGGCAAACGGTATCTTTCCCAACTATGGTTCCGGCAACGGCTGGTTTAACTTTCACGCCAACAGCCTTTGAAGCAACACCGCTCGATCCGCAATCGTTTGTTGCAACTGCGGTGACATTTCCGGCCGACTGGCCCCATGTCACATGGATCGTATCGGTATGCTGCCCGCTGACAATGCTGGCATCGGCAGGAACCGTCCAGGTGTAGGTCACAGGCAAATCGCTGAGGGCCGTATAATAGGTGCCATTGGTACCGGCGCAAAGCGAGTCGGGGCCGTGGATCGGGATCAGGGCGGTCGGCGGCATGTTCACGGTAACGGGCAGTACGCTCGGGACACTGGTTCCGCAGTCGTTTCCTGCAATAACAGAGACATTACCGGAGGTAACACCCCACAAAACGGTAATGCTCGTGGTATTCTGACCACTTGTGATCTGTGCATCAAGCGGTACGCTCCATGAATAGGTGGTTGCAACCGGAACATCGACGATTGAATAGGTTCCCGAGGTATTCTTGCAGATACTCTGTAGCCCGGTAATGGGACCTGGCGTGGTCGGCCCTGTATTCACATGAACGATCACGCTGTCGCTGGTGATGTGCGATGCATTATCAGTAACCGTGACGTGGTAGGTGGTGGTGGCGGCCGGGGTTGCAACCGGGTTGATGATGTTCGGGTTGCTTAATCCTGTCGCGGGATTCCAGCTGTAGGTAAACGGGGCGGTACCGCCAAGTATGGATACATTCAGTTGCGATGTCGCACCCTGGCAGATTGTACCCGGGGTGGCAATGGCCGTTGCTTTGAAAACGTTGCCCGGCATGACCTTGATGGTGGCGGTACGTTTATGAGCCGGCGTCCCGTTGGGCCCGTTGGCAATGAATGATACCATGTAGGTTCCTGAAGGAACTGCCCCTGTCAATACAAATTTCACCGGTTTCGAACCTGGCAGCGAGGTCAGGGAGTTGCCTGAAGGATAGGAAATCGCGATGGTTCCTGCAGTAGGAGTAGGGGTTATGCTCGTAGAAATGAGAACGGTATCGGTATAAAGTTTCACTTCGGGTACCGAAACGCTGAAGATGGTACTGTCGAGCGGTGAAAAGAGGGTATCCACCGAATGATCAAGCGCCATGGCAAAATCGGGGAAATAGGCCGTCATACTCTGGAAGGTGCCCTGGCGGAAGTCGGTCCAGCCGATCATCGAACCTCTTTTGTTGGAAACAACGCCATTGTAATCGCCCTGGTAACGAGGTGTGCCGCCGCCACCGCAGGTGGGGCAGTCGATCTTCATCTTGGCATTCGAGATCTTCTGGTTAACGGCAAATGTCTGGCCTCCGTCGGTTGAATAACTGGCATAGATCATGGCGCTGTCGCTCGTGGGACAATCGCGTGTATCCATCCACATTACATACAGTTTGCCTGTCTCCTTGTCGCACCAGATGGCCGGGTGCCACTGGTGGTTGTTCACGGTGTTCGGATCGTCGTTAACCTTAACGGCTGCACTCCAGGTTGCCCCGTCGTCGCTGGAGGAACGGCAGAAGATATCGGGTTTTCCGCTGGCTGAAGGGGGATCGTTGGAGGCATAAACCACATACATCCTGCCACGGTTTGCGCCATAGCTGTTGTCGGCGGCAATCATCGGGTAGGGGCGGGTACGCATGCCCTGGACCGAATTTCTTCCCCCAACCTGGCTGCCTACCGTATTGCAGAATTGCTGTGCCGACTTCTGGGTGAAGGTAGCTCCGCCATCAGTTGATACATAGAAGGTGTAGGTAGAATTGAAAGAGCTGCCGCTGTTGGTGACAACGTGAACGGCGCCACCCTGGATATTTCCTTCAGGGCCAACCGCAACCATCATTCCCGGGATCTGTTGCGTGGTAGGGGCCCAGGTGGAGGTAAAGGTGAGCCCGTGATCCATGCTGCGGGCAAAATTCCCCGGGGGACCTCCGTTGGTCATCGTGGTGTAGACATAATTGGCAAACGGACCGGAGGTCTGGTCGGCTGCAATCCAGTTTTTATCATTGCCGGCAATAGAGGTGACCGAAGGTCCCCACGTTACGCCATTGTTGATTGAGGCCATCACTTTGCATCCGGAGATGTTGCCATACATGTTTTCATAAAATAAATTACCAAGGCTGTCGTAGGCAACCACAGGGTCGCCTGCCATGGTTGCTGCAAAATTGGCCGCATGGATGAACCAGTCGTAGCCATTTTCAGTATCATGCGGTGCATTGGTATTGTAGGCTGTGAAGTACCAGGCCGGTTGTTTTGGATTTTCAGCCATGTTGCTTTCACCAAAATCTGTCCCAAGGAGGTAATTATCCCAGTTGCCGATGGTGACAACAGCGGCCGTGGAATTGGGGGCATCAGGCTGGTGGTTCATTTTCTCCCGCAGAAACTGCGGTACCTGGTCAAGGTTCGGATTATCTCCATGAGACTGGGCAAAAATCTGGCTTGTTACCATCAGCAGGAATAACAAACCAGCAAGAGTAAACATTTTCATAACGGAGGGTTTTAAGTGTGGTTAAATGGCTTTACTAACCTACAAACGTACAAAAAAACAGATTGTTCCGCAAATAAATTGTTATGGCAAAACCAAAATGCAGTTATCTTTGTGTGGAAGGTTGTAACCTTGGATAAATCAAACCGTCTAAAATCCCAATGAAATACCTGGAGGATAACCATTACATTGAACTTGTGCTGAACGGTGATGTTTCAGCCTATGCAATGCTGGTTTCGAAACATAAAAACCTGGTGTTTTCAATTGCCCTCAAAATTCTCAACAACAGGGAAGATGCTGAGGAGGTGGCCCAGGATTGCTTTCTGAAGGTGTTTCAGGCATTAAAGACCTTTGAAAAAAAATCAAAGTTTTCGACATGGCTGTATCGCATCGTATACAATGCAGCCATCTCCAGGACCCGGAAAAAAAGACTCGAGCTGGTTCCCATGGATGATTATGTCATTCATAACTATTCGGAAGATGAAATAACCGGTGGCATTGATGAACTTGACCCTGAAGAAAAAAAGGAGATGGTCGAACTGGCGATGAAACGGCTGACCGATGATGAAAACCTGCTGATCACCCTGTTTTACAAGGGTGAAAATTCGATTGAGGATATCAGCCAGATCACAGGTCTTTCCATGTCGAATGTGAAGGTCAGGTTGCACCGCATCCGTAAAAAATTACAGGGAGAACTTGCCGTCATGTTGAACAGGGCAATGAATTAGTGGATTTATTAATTTTGCACCATTATGGAAAAGGATGATTTTTTGAACGATGATTTTTTGCGTGACCTGATCCGGCATAGCCCGGCAGACAGTCCATCGGAGGATTTTGTGGCGCGCGTGATGGCCGGCGTGGAATCGGTGCAGCAAGCCGCCCCTGCCCGAAAGTCCTATATCTTATATATCAGAAATATTACACCTTACCTGCTGCTGTCGCTCCTGCTGATCCTGGTTGTTTCAACCTCCGACATTCCCTTCCTGAACTGGTTGCCGGGGAAAAATTATTATCTGAACAACCTGTTGCCCTATTTCGCAACCCTCTTTACCGGCCTTAAAAATGCCTTCTCCTCCAAGTATGTAACTTTCGGAATGCTGGTATTCGCCTCAGCCGGCCTGCTTTTCCTGGTTGACAGGTTATTCAGCCGCAAGACTATCTTTTAATCAGGAATGTGATTCCTTCCACAACTCTTTGAAACTCTTCGGGGCGATTTTCGGAAGGGTTCTGCGGGGACCCCACATCTTTTTTCCAAACCTGTGAATCATCCTGTTTTTCATCCCGGCGCTGGGTTTGTCAATCATCCACCGGTGAAGCATGACCGTTTTCCAGGCGGAAACAATGGTACGCCAGGTATAGGAGACATACTTTTTTGAAACCGCCTCGTGACGGTTATGTAAAAGCAACTCATGAAGCGGGATCTTGATCGGACAGACCTCCGTGCATTTCCCGCACAGGGAGGAGGCAAAACTCAGATGGTTGTATTCCTTCATCCCAAGGTAATGGGGAGAGATAACCGAACCAACCGGTCCCGAATAGGTGGCATTGTAGGTATACCCACCCACGCTCCTGTATATCGGGCATCCGTTAAGGCAGGCTCCGCAACGGATACAGGAGAGGGCACGCCGCTGTTCCTTGAATTTCAACAGTTCCGTACGCCGGTTGTCGAGCAGGATGACATACATCTCTTCGGGTCCATCCGGTTCAAATTCGGTGCGCGGGCCAAACACGATATTATTGTACACCGTGATATGCTGACCGGTACCATGCTGGGCAAGCAACGGGAGAAACAAATCGAGATCTTCCAGCGAAGGAATCAGCTTTTCAATACCGACAATGGCGATATGAATCTTTGGAAACGCCATGCATAACAACCCGTTTCCCTCATTTTCGGTGAGCGCCACGGCGCCCACATCGGCAATCAGGAAGTTTCCGCCGGTAATGCCCACATCAGCCCGCACAAACTCACCTCTCAGTTTATCCCTTACAAAATGGGCAACATCCTCGGGCGTGCAATCGGCCGGCATGTTGAATTTTTCATGAAACAGTTTGGCTACATCCTCCTTTGACTTATGCATGGCAGGGGTAAGAATGTGATAGGGCTTCTCCCCGGCCAGTTGCACGATATATTCGCCGAGATCGGTTTCAAATACCTCGCGCTTGTTTTTTTCAAACAGTTCATTCAGCTCAAGTTCCTCTGAAACCATGGTCTTCTGTTTCACAATTACCTGTGCCTTAGCCTTTTTAATAATATTCATGATCTCCCGCTGGGCATCTTTCTCATTGGGAGCCCAGATCACCTTGCCACCCCTTTTACTGAAGTTGTTCTCAAATTCAACCAGGTATTTGTCCAGGCTGTTGATCGTTTTATGCTTGATATTGGCGGCACGACGTTTGGCAAGTTCCAGGTTTTTATATTGACTCTTACCTTTTACTACCTGCTCATCGTATTTACCAATGTTATAATTCAATCGTTTCCGATGTTCCGGATCGAAAGATTTAATGTTGGCATCCTCAATAAATTTCTGATATATATGGTTCATGCGCTCATGTTTGAAATTTTATTCACCCTTAACTGGTGCCTGCCTCCTTCAAACGGGGTGGTAAGAAAGAGCAAAACGAACTTTACAGCCTCTTCAGGCGTTATAAACCTGGCCGGAAGGGCAATGATGTTGGCATCGTTGTGTTGCCGGGATAATATGGTGATTTTTTCATTCCAGCACAGGGCTGCCCTTATTGCCGTATATTTGTTGGCGACAATGGCCACTCCGTTGCCGCTGCCGCAAATCAGGATACCATATTTGTAAGTTTCTGACTGTACAGCATTTGCAACAGGATGGGCCGAATCAGGATAATCCATCGACTCTTCGGAAAATGCTCCGAAATCGTGAAAAGTATAACCTAACTTACCCAAATGAGCCTTGATAAACTCTTTTGTACTGTACCCGGCATGATCGCTGCCTATAGCAATTTGATCGACAGATTGGCCCATTGTTAATATTTTTTTCACAAATGTAAACATAAAGGAATCATTATGAATTGAAAACAATTTTAGCCTGATAATATATATCACTGTTTCAATTCTTTAATTTTTTCACAGGTAATTGTTAACAACTGATTAATTTTGTTTCAAAATATTGATAAAAAACAGGAAACGGACCCTGCAATGCCGCAAAACAGAAAAACAGATACAGCTAACCCCGTTTTTTCAGCACATTTCAACAAAAAACAATCGATGAAACACAATCCATTTATCAACAGTCAAAACAATTAACAATCTTTAATAACTTATTTAATATTCAGTTTTACAACAATATATAAAATTCTGCCTGTTCATAAGTTGTTTATCTTTTCCTTATTTTCAAAAATCCAAACTTCAGCCAGGAAAATAATCAACCAAGCTAACATCCATTATAATAAACATAAATAAATAGTACTCTTTTATTATTATTAAAACTTAAAAAAAAGGAGCTTTGAATTCAATTGTCGAGAAAATAGAGGCGTTAAAAAGGGAAAAAAATGCGGTTATTCTGGCACATTATTACCAGGTTCCTGAAATACAGGATATTGCAGATTATGTAGGTGATAGTCTTGGCCTTTCGCAGCAGGCGTTGCGCACGAGTGCCGAAATCATCGTTTTCGCGGGTGTCCACTTTATGGCAGAAACGGCAAAAATATTGAACCCGGCCAAAAAAGTGCTGCTGCCCGATCTGAATGCAGGATGTTCGCTGGCCGATTCCTGTCCGCCGGCAGAATTCGAAAAATTTAAGGCAGGTTACCCCGATCATGTGGTCATCTCCTATATTAACTGTTCGGCACAGATAAAAACCATGTCGGATGTAATCTGTACATCGGGCAATGCCCTTAAAATCGTTGAATCATTTCCGAAGGAGCAGCCGATCATCTTCGCCCCAGATAAGAACCTGGGCGGATACATCAACGCACAAACCGGTAGAAAGATGGTTTTGTGGAACGGAAGTTGTGAGGTACATGACATCATCAGGGCCGAAGCGGTCATCCGGCTCAAGGCCGAAAATCCGGGAGCCATGCTGATTGCCCATCCCGAATGCAAAGCCGTAATACTCGAATTGGCCGATTTTATTGGTTCTACAACGGCTCTGTTAAATTTCGCGGGGAAAAGCAATGCAAAAAAATTCATTGTTGCCACTGAAACAGGGATTCTTCATCAAATGAGAAAAAACTCGCCGGAAAAGGAATTCTTAATCGTTCCGACCGACGAGCATTGCAGCTGTAATGATTGTCCATATATGAAAATGAACACGTTGGAAAAGTTGTACAACTGTCTCCTGCATGAACAACCTGAAATTAAGTTATCAAAAAGTGTCATTGAGAAAGCAAATAAACCTATCTTGCGGATGCTGAAATTGTCGGAATAAAAATCGCGTTATCCATATGAAGCTGTATTTCAGAATTTTTCAACTTCAGTTTTTTCTGGTAGTCTCCTTTCTGTTTGTTTGTTTCACTGTTCATTCGCAGGATACTGTTCAGAAAGACGGCTTCTGTAAGTTCCGCTATCCCAACGGAAAGATATCAAGTGAAGGGATCATTAAAAGCGGCAAACCGGAAGGTTACTGGAAATCCTACAATACCAACGGAACCATCAAATCGGAGGGAAACCGGAAAAATTTTGAACTCGACAGCCTGTGGAAGTTCTATAACGGCGATGGAAAACTGCTGCTTGAAATAACCTACAAGGCTGGAAAGAAGGACGGAATAAAAACATCCTATCTTGATAAGGAGACCATTAAGGAAAGTTTTAAGAATGATATCAAGGAGGGATACACAAAATACTATTATCCCGATGGCAGGATCAAACTTGAAATACCCTTTGTAAAGGGTTTTGAACAGGGTTTCGGAAAGGAATATGCCACCGACGGCAGCATCATCACCCTCACCGAATACAAGCGGGGTTTTATTGTCGACAGGCTGCGGATAAATCGTAAGGATCAGGGCGGCAGGCGCCAGGGCCGCTGGTTTGTTTTTTATGAAAGCGGAAATCTTCATACGGAGGTTACCTATAAGGACGATAAAAAGAACGGGTATCTCAAGGAATATGCCGAAAACGGGGATTTGCTGAAAATTTCCAAGTATGTCGATGATCTATTGCAGCCGGATGCGGAAGAAATTCAGAAACTGGAGGTTCAAAACGAATATTATCCCGATGGGAAGGTCAGAATCAGCGCCATGTTCAGGAACGGGGTTCCCGAAGGGATTACCAGGGAATACAATGCCGAGGGAATCGTGGAAAAGTCGGTTCTTTATAAAAACGGGGTCGTTATCGGCGAAGGTGTCATAAAGGACGACGGCAACCGGGATGGTCACTGGAAAGATTATTACAGCGACGGTTCCCTGAAAGCCGAAGGCAACTATGACAACGGCAAACAGGTTGGTGAATGGAAATATTACCATCCCAACGGGAAGATTGAACAAACAGGAAAATTCAGCAAGCAGGGAAAATTGGAAGGTACCTGGAAATGGTACTTTGACAACGGAAAATTATTGAGGGAGGAAAATTACCGCAATGGCCTTAAAGATGGCAATTCCACTGAATATGATGAAAACGGGCTGGTCATCGAAGCGGGGGAGTTTGTCAACGGGAACGAGGACGGACCGTGGTTTGAACTGATCGGCGACACCTATATCCGCGGCACATACAGGGACGGGCTTCGCAACGGGATGTGGTATCATTACTACCTCGATGTCAATGGGGCCAAAACCGACAGTTTGCTCTTTTTCAAGGGAGCATTTGTGGATGATAACCCGAATGGAAAACACGTTTATTACTGGGAAAACGGAAAGATTAAGGATGAAGGAAGCTATGTGATGGGAAAGAAAGAGGGTGACTGGCTGAAATACAATTATGACGGAACATTGTTTATGGTGATTACCTACAGGGAGGGTGTTGAAGTGCGTTATGACGGCGTAAAAATCAAACCCCCCTATGAAAAGGAGGAGGAATAGATGAAAATAGAGAGACCAAAAAAAGCAGGAAGATCGGATAATCCCGATAGGAAAAAGTCAAAAGCGGGCAAAATCGGGAGGTCAGGCAAGCCGGAAAAGCATTCCAGTACCGAACGTTCCGAGCGATCTGCAAAACCAGCCCGTTCGGTCAGGTCAGCCAAAACTGAACGCGGGGAAAAACCGGAAAAGAGTTTCAAACCTGAACGGTCAGAACGGAGTGTAAAGCCCGGAAGAACAGTTAAAACGGAAAGAACAGAACGCTTTGACAAACCGGAGAGATCGGCCAGGCCTGAACGGTCCGAACGTTTTGACAAACCTGAAAGAACAGGCCGGCCGGAAAAGTCTGAACGTTTTGACAAACCGGAGAGATCAGTCCGGCCAGAGAGATCCGAACGTTTTGATAAACCGGAGAGATCAGCCAGGCCTGAACGATCCGAACGCTTTGACAAACCGGAGAGAACATCCAGGCCTGAACGGGCCGAGCGTTTTGATAAGCCGGAGAGAAAAGGCCGGCCGGAAAAGTCTGAACGTTTTGACAAACCGGAGAGATCATCCAGGCCTGAACGGGCCGGAAGGACTGAAAGGGGAGACAAACCTCAGCGGACCATAAAATTCGACAAGAACAACCTGCCCGAGAAGGCTGACAAACCCAAAAGAGTTGTCCGCAAGGGTGAAAGCGCCAATAATCCTGAGTTTACGAGGCTGAACAAATATATCGCTAATTCAGGAATCTGCTCCCGGCGTGAGGCCGACCGTTTGATAGAAGCAGGTGCTGTTTCGGTTAACGGGCAAATTGTTACGGAGCTGGGCATCAAAGTGGGGCCTGATGACAAGGTCCAGTATGGCGACCAGACCATCAACCGTGAAAAGCTTAAATACGTTTTGCTGAATAAACCCAAGGGATATATCACCACGGTCGATGATCCGGATGACCGTAAAACGGTGATGGCCCTCGTACAGGGAGCTTGCAAGGAAAGGATTTACCCGGTAGGCCGTCTCGACCGCAACACAACCGGTTTGCTGCTTTTCACCAACGACGGCATGATTGCCAAGAAACTCACCCATCCCAGGTATGGCATTAAAAAAATATATCATGTTGAACTTGACAAATCGCTGACCAGGGCTGATTTTGTCAAGATCGAAGAGGGTTTCCGCCTTGAAGAGGATATCGTGAAGGTCGATGCGATTGAATATATCGGCGACGGCAAGGATAAAAAGCAGATCGGCATTGAACTGCATTCCGGGCAAAACAGGATTGTACGCCGGATTTTTGAACATTTCGAATACAAGGTCCTTCGGCTCGACCGGGTCTATTATGCCGGCCTGACCAAAAAGAATCTTCCCCGCGGACACTGGCGTTTGCTGGATGAACAGGAGATAAACCTGCTGAAAATGATCAGCTCTAAACCCTGACCCATGAATCCGATCAGCATCTATATTGTTGAAGATGAGCTTCTGATTTCGGCCAGCCTGAAATCCCAGCTGCAGCAATTCGGGTATGACATTTTTGGTTCCTCCATCCGCGGCGAATCCTGCCTTGAGGATATCGCCGAACTTTCAAAACAGGGCAGGGAACCCGAGATCGTATTGATGGATATTCACCTGAGGGGCGAACTTGACGGGATCGATACCGCCAAAAAAATCATTGAAAAATTCAATTGTGCCATTATTTTTCTGACTGGACAGAGCTCCAAGGAAATTTATGAACGGTCGTTTAAGATAAAACCCTTTGGTTACCTGCTGAAACCCATTGATATGGAGCAGACCAAGATGACCATTGAAATTGCCTCTTACCAGCGTAACCTGGAGGTGCAGAACAAACTGTACCAGAAGGATCTTGAGGCCCTGCTTGAAAAACGGTCGCAGGAAAACAAGGAACTCATCACGATGTACGAGACCATCGTCGATAATTCCCTGATGGGGCTGACCATCATGCAGGATGATAAATTTGTGTTTGTCAATGCGCGGACGGCCCAGATATTCGGCTGTTCGCTGGAAGTTTTTTTATCCTATTCCGTCAGGAATATCGTTGAACTGATCCACCCGGAAGACCAGGTAAAAATGAGTTTTTTGCTGCAGTCGGAAATACCCGAAGGCATGGCGATAAAACGTCGCGTCAGGATCTATACCGGCGACCAGCAATTAAAACACCTGGAAGCCTCCTTCAGAATGGTATGGTTTAAGGGAAAACCCGCATTGCACCAGACATTCCTGGATATCACCGATTTCTTTTAACCCCGCCTGACCAGTGGTAAATATGTCAAAACAGAAGAGGGTGTCAAAAATTGAAACCAACAGGATCCCGGTCGCGGCGATGAAACCCGACCGGAGCTGGATCTGGTTTTGCCTGGCCATAGCTGTCCTTTCCGTGACACTGTATGTCAATACGCTTCAAAATAGCTATGCCCTTGATGATAAAGGGATTATAACCTTAAACAAAATAACGGAAAAGGGGTTTTCAGGTATTCCCGAGTTGCTTACCACCTCTTACTGGAAAGGGATTAACCTGCGCGTGATGAGTTACCGCCCGCTTTCACCGGTAACCTTCGCCATTGAAATCGGGATCTGGGGGAAGAACCCCATGGTCGGCCATTTTTTCAACATGCTGTTCTATATGGCGACAGGCTTGTTGATGCTGTTTTTCCTGAAACGGTTGTTCGGAAAAATAGATCCGGAAATACCTCCCGTCATTGCCTTTCTTGCAACGATGCTGTTCCTGGCCCACCCGATCCATACCGAAGTGGTAGCCAATATCAAAGGGCGGGATTCCTTGTTTGAGTTTTTCTTTCTGCTGCTTTCTGCCCATCTTTTACTGAGATACCTTGAAACGGCCAGGACCGCCGACCTTGTCCTGTCGGTCGTCTCTTTTTTTCCTGCACTGCTGAGCAAGGAAAGCGCCATTACCTATGTGATCATGGTTCCGGTACTGTTGATTTTGTTTGATAGCCGGACAACAGGGAAAAAATTTACAACGACTCTTTTTTTCCTGGCCCCTGTTGTTATGTTTTTGTTACTATATTTTTTATTCTCAGAATTCCAGTCAAACCAGCGGCTTCATATCATGGATAACTCCCTGATGGCAGTTGCTCCTGCAGCCAGTATATGGGCCACCAAATTCCTGATCCTGGGAAAATACCTGTCGCTGCTGGTTTTTCCCCATCCGCTGGTATATGATTATTCCTACAACCAGATTCCGCTCACCGGCTTTACCAACCCGATGGTATGGGTATCCCTTCTTGTTTACCTGTCGGCAACCCTCTTTTTGCTGGTGATCCTGTATAAAAAACTTTCCGCTAAAACGGTCGGCCCGGCTGGCCTGATCATTGCCTTTTCCGTAGCCTGGTTTATCATGGGATTTATAGTCTCATCCAACCTTTTTCTGCTGATCGGTTCCACGATGGGCGAACGGTTTATGTATACCCCGTCGCTGGGTTTCATTTTGCTGGTGGTTTATGGCTTGTACCGGCTGGTAAAATGGCCGTTGAAGAAAAAAAAATTCGGCGGCCCTGCCGCCATTGTTCTGTACCTGTTTTGTTGCCTGTTGCTTACAGGTTACCTGGTTAAAACGATCAACCGGAATGGGGACTGGAAGGATGATCTGACGCTTTTTTCAAACGACCTGAAATATCTCCGGGAAAATGCCAAAGCAAACGATTTCCTTGCAAATATCTACCAGGATAGCGGAAATAATGCCACCGATCCGGCCATGAAAAATGAGTACTACCGCAAGGCCATTGAACTAAAGGAAAAAGCGGTCTCCATCAACCCCAGGGTTCCTGAAATACTGCATCAGCTTGGCTATTTGTACGGGAATACGGGTCAGTTTGAAAAGGCGATCAGCACCTATAAATATGCCATTGAACTGAATCCCGACATGGCCCTGAACTACATACAGGTTGGCAAAGCCTACGGCATGATACGCAAATTCAGTGAGAGTATCGACTACCTCAAACAGGCCGAAAAAATTTCGCCCGATGATGCAGATCTCCTTTGTTCACTGGGGATAACCTATGCGCAGACAGGAGATGCCGCCCTGGCGCTTGCCTATTTTGAAAAGGCCCACGCCAGGAACCCTTCCGATAAACAAATCAACAATTTCCTCAATATTGCCAAAAGCCAGATTAACCAAAATAACAGCCATTCAAAACTGGCAAAAAAAACCAATTTATGAAACAGTGTTTCTTATTCTTGCTGCAATCAATTTTTGTTACGACAGTTTGTGCCCAGTCGGCCGGCGACCTTGTGAAAAAGGCCGGTGATGCTTCAGCCTACCGCAACAGCGACCAGCTGGTCATTTTCGACAGCACGACGGTGGATATGCAGGAAACAGGGTTGACCTACGTGGTGAACCATACGCTGACAAAGGCGCTTACCACTCACGGTGCGCTTGAACTGAGTGTATGCAAATACGGCTACGACCCGTTATCGGCCTTTGTCGAGATCAGGAAGGCGATCATTTACAGGAGAGACGGCAAGACCGAGGAACTCGATGTACAAACGGTGATGGACTATCCTGCTCCTGCCCGGGCTATTTACTGGGGCGCCCGCGAAAAGATGATCGAAATTGGCAGGCTCGAACCCGGCGATGCCGTTGAAATGGTCATGTTCCGAAAGGGATTCACCTATGCGCTGCTTGCACAGGACGATGATGACCGCTATATCCCGCCGATGAAGGGCCAGTTTTATGATATCGTTGAGTTTTTCAATCCAAACCCTGTTAAGAGCAAGGTTTACCAGGTGAAAGTGCCAAAAGACAAGCCGCTGCAGTATGAATTTTACAACGGCGAGGTACAATCATCCTGCTGGATGGCCGGGGATAAAATCGTTTATACCTTTTCCAAGAAGGAGATGATCCCGGTAAAACCCGAAAACCATATGGTGGCAATGTCGGACATAGCGCCGAAGCTGCTGGTATCAACCACCGGGAGCTGGAAAGAAAAATCGCGGTGGTTTTTCAAGGTAAATGAAGATTTTGGCAGTTTTACGGCTACGGCCGCGATAAAATCGAAGGTGGATGAAATCCTCAAAGGCGCCCGTACCGAAATGGATTCTGTATCGCGACTGACACACTGGTGTGCCGATGAAATCAGGTATTCTGGGATTTCGATGGGTTGCGGGGAGGGATTTACCCTTCACAAGGGCGAGATGACCTTTACCGATCGCTGTGGTGTGTGCAAGGATAAAGCAGGGATGCTGATCACGATGCTGCGTGCGGCGGGTTTTAAAGCCTACCCCTCCATGACCATGGCCGGCTCGCGGATCGACTACATTCCCGCCGACCAGTTCAACCATTGCGTGACCGTTGTAAAACTCCGCGATGGGAAATACCACCTGCTCGATCCCACCTGGGTTCCCTTCGTCCGTGAATTATGGTCAAGCGCCGAACAGCAGCAGCAATACCTGATGGGCGTTCCCGAAGGGGCCGACCTTGCCACCACGCCGGTCTCCGATCCCGCGAACCACTATGTTAAAATTGACGGGGTTGCCCAGTTGCTGGCAAACGGAAGCCTTTCGGGACGCATCACCATTACCGGCGAAGGACAATCGGATGCCGCCATCAGGGGTTTGTTCAAGTATACCAACAAGACCGTCTGGTTCCAGAATGTCGAGCGCGAATTACTCCGCATGTGGCCCCAGGCCAGGGTGACCCAGGTTAAATATTCCGATCCTGCCGATTACCTGAATTATAATATCTGGGTGGCCATTGATTATACCATCCCCGAATTTGCACTGGTTTCAGGAAACAGGATGATGTTTACCCCCTTGTCGGCAGGCGAAATATTTAAAAACTTCCAGGGGCAGCTCTCCTTCGAAACCGATAAAAATGAGCATAAATATGCCTTCCGCGACCGATGCACGCGCACCATTGAAATCAATGAATCCATCAAACTTCCGGAGATCAAAAAGGTAATCCGGGCAGCCGGCCCGGTGAACACGGGCGGTTCTGCCGCCACCTTCAGTGCCGGCTATACGCTGACCAACGGGTCGCTCATCTTTGCCGGCAAGGCCGCTTATAACAAACGGGTATATGAAGCCCAGGACTGGCCTGAATTCAAAGATGCCGTCGATGCCCAGAACCGGTTTGCCGAACAACCTGTCGTGATAGAGTTGTAATCGGACAGAATTTTTGCCAGGAATTTTATAAAAATCAACATGAACAGATACGTAAGAATCAGTTTTTTACTTTGCTCACTGGCCCTGGTTGTTTCACAACTCAAGGCCCAGGATGAAAGATATGACGCCAGTTATATTTCACTGGTAAAGGAATATACCCTGAATCCCGACGGGAGCATGGATTACCGGTTTGCCAAGCAGCAGAAGCTGATCTCCTCCAGGGCTTTCCAGTCGCTTTACGGCGAAACCTTTATCCTGCTGAACCCCGGGTCGCAGAAGCTGAAAATAAACGAGTTATACACCATCATGGCGGATGGTAAAAAGGTCGGTTCCCCCGCCAATGCACTGAACGAGGTACTCCCGTCGGCCGCAGCCAATGCCCCGTCGTATAACAAAATGCGGGAAATGGTCATCACCCACACAGGTCTTGAGCGCAATGCCGTGATCCATCTTGATTACCAGATCCATACGGATAAAGGGATTTTTCCTGCGCTGATGGGCAGTGAACTGCTGGCTGAAACGGAACCTGTAAAAAGCCTGGTAATCCGCGTCCGGATCCCGGCAGGCCGGGATCTCTATCACAAGGTAATCAACGGGAATTTCCAGCCTGAAAAGACCAGCGAGGGCGCTTTCCAGGTATTTACCTGGAAAATGGACGATCTCCCGGCCATGGCCTACGAGGAATTGCAGCAGGGAGGCAACGAGCTTTATCCCCGGCTGGTGTTCAGCACCTCAAACCGCAGTGATTCCGTTTACGCTTTTCTGACCGGTCAGCCGGCCTTCAGGTTTGTAGCGGATGAAGCGATGAGAAATACGGTAAACAGCTGGATTGCCGACAAGAAGGATAAATTTGAAAAGGTCCTGAAGCTGCAGGAAAAAATTGTCAATGATCTCCGGCTTTATCCCATCACGTTAAAAGCCGCGTTATACCAGTGCCGGACACCGGAGCAGACCTGGAGCGGTAACGGGGGAACTGCCGTTGAAAAAGCCGCCCTTTTCGTGGCTTTGTTAAAGTCGGCAGGCATCGACGCCCAGGTGGTGGCCATTACCCGTTCGGCCTTCGATGATAAAAACATCGCAACGCTGGCCGGCATTGAAGATTTTGCGGTAAAGGCCGACTTCAGGGACAAGGGAACCTGGTATTTTTCGGTCACCCAGGTTAACCCCTGCAACCTTAAGTTCACCCTTCCCGGCAGGAACTTCATCACGCTTAACCCGGGAGGCAGGAATGAAGTGACCCGCACCGAAACAGCCAAATACATCGTGAAGGTGATCGGGAACATGATGGTTTCATCCGATCCGAAGCTTACCGGTGAAGTATCGGTCTATCTCGAAGGAGGAATTTATCCCTATGCCGGGCTCTCCAGGGATAAAAACAGGATGAAAAACTCCCTCTCGGGGAATCTTATCGGCAGCGACACCGCCAATCTCAAGGTGAGCACGCTGAACCAGGAGAACGGCTTCCAGACCTATATCGTGCAAAGCGATAATCCATTCAGGAAAGACTCCGGTTATTTCTATTTTACCCTGCCGGTCATCAGTTCGGGCATTGACGGCTGGGGAATCAAAACCCTGTCACAAAAACGGGAAACTCCCTATGAGATTCCCTCTATGGCAGATGAAACCTATGCTTTTACCATTACCCTGCCGGCCGGCCTGACCTGTTTCACCCCGGCCAAGGCAATGACCATCAGCAACAAGGCAGGAAAATTCACCTGGGAAGTTAAAACCGAGAAAGGGAAGCTGACCGTCAGGCGACAGCTGCAGTTCAGCGAACGGGTTTTCCCGCCTGCCGATTATCCCGATTTCAAAATCCTGATGGACTGGTGGAACAACCCCTGGTATCGCCAGCTGGTCTTTTCGGCGGAAAAATAGCGGACCGGAATAGATTTTGATACTGACTTAGCGGGTGATAATCCTGCCAAGGCCGTCCTTATTGTGACATTTATCGCACGGACACCAATTTAAAGTACGAAATACAAAGTACTAAGTACAAACGAAACTGGGAAGTACAAAGTTCAAAGGACGAACAGCGGCCTGCTAATCCCAAACTTTGTACTTCGTCATTCGTACTTGGTATTTCGCGTTGCACCGCACTAAATTTCAGAAGTCAGGAATTAGCGCGTAATAATCCTGCCAAGGCCGTCCTTGTTGATCCGCATACTTTGTTTTTTCAACTCATGGAGTGATTTCATCAATAGCCCCTGCTCTTCGGCGGTGGTGGCGACGGCCAGTTTCTTCTGGGCTTCCGACATCATTTTATCGATTTTTTTTGATTTGAAAGCATGCAGCGCAAGCATGACATGCATGTGCAGCCGGGTCTCCTCCGTGGTAATCATAATATTGTTTTTCAACCAGTTATGGCTGAGTTCGTAGGGTGTAAAAACAATGTTGACGGCGGTCTGGGAGATCTCCTGGTTGCTGTGAGCCAGGAACCAGTTCCTGTCGGGGATGGTATCCGCCTCGGAACCCTTGATATATTCGTCAAATATCACCTTATAAACGGCGTTTTCAAACCCCATTTCATCGTGAATCAGGTCGTTCAGCACGTAATCGGCCACCTGGACGGGAACCTCCTCCTCGTCGGTACTGTTCAGCTTGATACGGATGATATCCTGGCCATACAGCAACAGCAGCCTGATGATCTCTTTTTCCTGGTATTCGGCCGAGTCGGGATCTGTATCAATCTGGTATTCTGCCGGGATCTTTTCCGGCTGGATCACCTCCAGGTCCTTATCTGCCTCCGGCGACTCCTTTTTCAGTTTTGCCCGCAGGATCTTGTTCAGTTCGCTCATCAGCACCTGTTCCGATATGGCCATCAGGGCTGAACACTCCCTGACATAAACGGAACGTGAAATCCGGTCGGGGATGAGGGCAATGGTATTGACGATCTCCCTGATCAGGGCTGCTTTTTTAATCGGGTCGTTTTTCGTTTCGCCCAGCAGCAGCCTGGTTTTAAAGAGGATGAAATTGGCTGCATTTTCCGTCACGAATGCCTCAACCTCCGACGGGTGGTGTTTGCGGGCAAAAGAATCGGGATCTTCGCCGTCGGGAAACAGCACGATCTTCACATTCATCCCCTGTTCCACGATCATGTCGATGCCGCGGAAGGAGGCCTTGATGCCGGCCGGGTCGCCGTCGTACAGGATCGTGATGTTGGGGGTGTAGCGCTGGATCATCCGCACCTGGTCGTGCGTGAGCGACGTTCCCGACGACGCTACGACGTTTTCGATGCCCGCCTGGTGCATCGATATCACATCGGTGTAACCCTCCACCAGCAGGCAGCTATCCTTCGAAATGATGGCACTCTTGGCAAAGTAGATCCCGTAAAGGGTTTTGCTCTTGTTATAGATCTCCGATTCGGGAGAATTGACATATTTGGCCTTGCTTTTATCGGCACCGAGGATCCTCCCCCCAAAACCGATGACCCTTCCCGAGGCGCTGTGAATCGGGAACATCACGCGGGAATGGAAGCGGTCGTACATCCGGTTGTCCTTCTCCAGCGAAAGCCCGGTTTTAATCAGGAACTCCTTTTTGTAGCCGTTCTGCGTCGCATTTTCTGAAAAGGCATCCCATTTGTCGGGACTGAATCCCAGCTGGAACTTGTTGATCAGCTCCTCGCGCATGCCCCGTTCCCTGAAATAGGAGAGACCTACCGATTTTCCCTCGGCGGTGTCGTGCAACATCCTGGTGAAGTATTGCTGGGCAAAAAGGTTCAGGTTGTAAAGGCTCTCCTTCTCATTCTGCTCCAGGAGCTGTTCGGGGGTTTGCTCCTCCTCTTCAACTTCGATGTTGTATTTCCGGGCAAGATATTTCAGCGCTTCGGGATAGGAGAAGTGCTCGTGCTCCATGATGAAATTGACCGAATTCCCGGCCTTTCCGCACCCAAAGCACTTGTAGATCCCCTTGGCGGGCGAAACGGTAAAGGAGGGGGTCTTTTCGTTATGGAACGGGCATAAGCCAAGCAAATTGACCCCGCGGCGGCGCAGGTTGACATAATCGCCGATCACCTCCTCGATACGGGCGGTGGTGATGATGGTGTCGATGGTGTCGCGGTTGATCATGATGCGGGCTACTTATGGCGAAATTACAAATATTTGAGGCACATTGATCCGAATTTGCAGATTGCTTTCACCGACACATGATTTGCTTTTCCCTGTTTTTTTTCCTATTTTTGTAATGCACTTCAGATTAAACTGTTAATTGATATGGCTGAAACAAACTCCGGCAGTAAAACAGTGACCTGGCTGTATATCGTTGTTTTGATAGCCGCAATGGCTGCCACCGGCTTCATTGTCTGGAAACTCAAACCCCCGGTTCCTGACGATGCGTTTAATACGCAAATCCAAAACAGGCTGAAGGCCATCGAAAATAAACGGATCAGCGACAGCACCAAGCATAAGCAGCAGTACGACAGCCTGTGCACGGTGCTGGCCAACCGGGACCTGGAATTTCAATATCAGGTCAATGCCTATAACAGATTAAACGCCACGTATGAAAAGTTTCGTTTACGCATGCGTACTGTGCCTGATAGCACCGCTTACCGGATTTACACAGAGTACGTCCTCTCCCATCAAAATAGGTAAGGACGGGAAACCCTATGTTGAAGTGCCGATGGAGATCATCAGGGGCAGCAACGACATCTTTCTTCAGTTCGATCTTTGCAAGGCTCAGCGGGACACCTTGAAAAACATGCTCGATATCTGCACCCGGAAAAATACGACCTGGGCTGCCGTTGACACCGTAAACCAGGCTGAGATAAAAAGTTTGCGGGTATCGTTAAGCCAGATGAAGGGGATCACCAGTGACCAGACTGTAAAAATCGGGCAACTAAACACCGAAGTTACCAGGCAGAAAAAGTGGATGCTGGCCCTTGGCTGCACAACCGTCGCTTTTGGGTTGACCACGCTGGTGCTGCTGTTTGCCAGATAGAATGCGGGTTAATGATATGCACAACGTTCACAAGGCGATACCTTGCGTCCTATGTGCCTTCATGGTGTCATGGTGGTTCAATGTTAGTGTGCAATCACCACCTTTACAGTTTTGGTCACCAGCTGATCGGTCACCCTGAAAAAGTAAACCCCTGACGGGTACGCTGAAACATCCACAACCAGGGAGGTTGTAACAGGTACCTTCCTCACTGCCACGGTTTCTCCCGCGTAATTCAGGATTTGAAGCATCAGGATGTCCCGGTCTGATTCCACGTGCACCATGCCGGTTGCGGGGTTGGGATAAATCTTCATATAACTGCCGGAGGTTGCCGGAATACCAACGGTATTCACTACGATGGTATCACTTCCTGCCGATTCGCACAGGGGCGCCGGTGAGGTTGGATCATCGGAAACGGCCGTCACATAGTAAAAATAGGTACCGCCAACCCCCGGTCCGGTATTGTCGGAATAGGCGGTTGCTGTTACCAGGGATGGATTTCTCAGTACGAAAGGCGGCACGCCGGCCGGACCGGTGCGGTAAACATTATAACCGGCCGGACCTGGTGCGCCGCTGCAGGCCGGGGCGGTCCACGATAAGTTGGCCGTTTGCCCGTTCATGTTGAAGGTAAGCGCCAGGGGAGGAGTACAAATCCCGTAAACATTGATATTGTCGATATACCAGTGCAGGATGTCGCCCGAATTGATGCCATGGGCGACAAACCTGATTTTCAATCCCCGGCCCGCCGCACCCGGAAGAGCGAGGTGCAGGGTTGTCCAGTTGACCGAACCGTTGTTGGCAAGCTCCTTTAGCAGGTGCCAGCTGTTGTCGTACCACGCCTCCGCCTTCAGCTTTTCGTTGCCCGTGGCATTGTGATCGGCCAGTTTATAGTCGAAGTCGAGCCAGATGGAGGCGCATTTCCAGTTAAAGGCGTCAATGAAGTCACTTACCAGGGCGTAGCTGTAGTTTGTCCTGACCGGCTGCCAGCTGAAATCGGCAAAAGGGGCGTCGGTTTTGAGAAAATTGCTGATCCCCCAGTTACCCTGGTTGGGATCAAAACTCCAGTTGTGGTAGGAGAAGTTCCCCTGGTCAAAACCATCGTGGAACGGCATCGGGAAACCGCAATGCACGGTATCGGGACCTGCATCGGGCAGTATGAGCGAGGCACCGGTCTGTCCGGGGAAACCATACGCACCCAGGTTGTATTTTGCCGCGACACCATAGCGGTAAACCCCCGGGTTGAGGCTCATGTCGTAATAACCCAGCGAATCGGGATGGTTGTTGTAGTGGATGAAGGTGTTATCCCGGTAGATGTCATATCCGGTCAGGGCGGTGAGGGCAACGGGGTCGTCGGGCTTCTCCCAGGTGAGATGGGCCGTACATTCCAGCGGGGTTACCAGGAGGTTTTTCGGCGGATATAGGAATTTCGCCGTAAAGGTGTCGCAGACGGCGGGTGAAACTCCCCCGAAGTAAATAGCCTGGACGCAGAGCTGGTAGGGATGCCCGAAGATCACCTGCTGCGGCGGGATATGGAATAAGGTGTCGGTCACGAAGGTCGCCTGCGTGTTATTGATGTACACCGAATATCCATAAAAACAGTGCGGGTTGGTGGCGAAATTATCGCTCCCGTAAATCCTGATGTTGTCAACAGCCCATTCATTGATATCAACGGTATTGACACTGGAAACATGGAAACGGATCTTGAAATCGTGATTGCCGGCAGGGGTGGTGATATCGAGGTTTTCGGAGGTCCACGGGATGCTGCCTGCCTGGTTGTCATAGTATCTTACCACCGACCAGGTGGTGCCATTCCACAGCTCCACCGCCATGGCATTGATGTTGGTGGTTCCGAAGTTATTAAGGTAGATATCATAAGCCAGGTGGACCGTCGGCGCCGAAATGGCGTTGATGGTTCTGCTTGTCAGGTATTGACCGCAGTTGGTACATTGCGGCGTCGCGCTGAAGATTGCCGAAGGAGCCGGGTTTCCGATGGTGCCTGATATCTGCCAGTTGTTCCCGCCGGTTACCGTCCACTGGTTGGTGGCAAAGCTGCCGCTTGACCATGTTTCGTAAAAATAATCGGAAGTTACGCTTGGCGCATTCCAGGTTGCCAGCAAACTCTGGTTGTTTATTGCCAGCCCGGTTATGGGGGGCTTTGCTTCTGTTACGGCAAAGGTAAGGGTTGTATCGCCGTTCACATGGATGTTGTTCTGGGTTACCGTCAGGCACGAAAATACGGAATAATTCAGGGTGTAAATGCCTTTCCAGATACCGGGGCGCTGCCCGTGGCCGAGGCTGTCGAGATGGATCATATAGATCGTATCGGGATAGGTGGCGTTGGTCAGGCGGACATCAGAGTTCTTGCCGCATTTATTGCAATCAGAGGTTGACTGGATGGTCACGGTGGCGGTATAATCTTTTCCAAGGACATTGGAGAAGGAGGGAGGTGAAAGCCGCGTTCCCGGCGGGTAAACGGCTTTGACGGCCCACCGGTAGGGAGCCGACGGGAGCGTGGGCCAGCTGTTGTCGTTACAGGTGCCGGCATTGCCGGTGTACATGGAAATCCAGGCAGCCGTATTGCTCTCCTGTCCCTGCAGCAGCCGCCAGGCATGGTATGAAGGGGTATAGGCGGGGTTGTCAAGCAATACCGGGCCTCCCGTACCTTTAACGGAGGCCCGTATCATGAAGTTGTGCGATGCCGGGAGCCATGGGCCGCTGCCGCTTACGAACCGCGACCAGCTGCGCAGCTGCGAACTTGTGGTATCAATAGCGATCCCGGCGGCATGAGGCGGTGTGCCCCCCTGCTTCATCACCAGGTAGAACTCGCCGGAGTTCAGCACGATAGGCGTGGCAAAGGTAAAGCTGACCCAGCCAAACGCAGTCGGGGTGACCGTCGTGCTGTCAAGAAGCGTACCGGGTGTCCCCCCGGGACCGTCGGCTTTGCACGCGAGCAGGGTAAAACCCTGCAGCGGCTGGGCATTGGCCGGATAATCTGTAGACTTCCCGATGTGCAGGGTCCCCCCGTTGATGGTGACCGGCCATCCCAGTGGTGTGAACTTCACTCCATCGAGGTTCCCGGCCATGGCCCAAACTGAAAAATCTTCGGGGGAGCTGTCGTCATAGATCAGCTGGTAATTTCCCTGCGGCGCACTCCAGGCGAGGTTTACGGCCGTCGGATTGGCAGGGTTGTTCAATGCTGCCGTAACGGCGCCAGGTGGATTGGCCGCGCAGTACAGGGCTGTATTGAATGTGGTGGTCGTATTGGGCACGAAGGTGAAGGTTCCCGCCCAGGTGTCGTATCCTGTTTTGCTGATTGTTACCGTTTGCACGCCGGTAGTGGAGATACAGGGCATCAGGAAAAAACCGGCGCTGTTGGTCATGGCTGAATTGTACAAAGCCACGGTAACAATGGCGCCTGCAACCGGGGCTCCTGTGCAGCCATCGGTGATGGTGCCGGTGAAAACAGGTGCGGGCAGCATCGAGATGTCGGCGGTGTTGACAATCCCGGCGGTAAGGGTCGCCGGCAGGGCATTGGGTGCATAACATCCGGCGTTGCTAAAGAGCATGACGGAACCCGCCGCCAGGCCATACAGGGCGTAGAACCCATCCGACCGGGTGGTGTCACTCACTGCGCCCGCCGAGGTGACCGCCCCGGCAACAGGCGCCAGTGTATTCACATCCCGGACATAGCCGCTTAGAACGGCAGCGGTGAGCGATGTAGCGCAGGTAACGTGAACCAGGTCGAGCGCGCAGTTGTTGCCGTTGGCCGAGGTAAACAGGAATGCCACGTAAACGGCGGGCTTGTTGCTTGCCCCGGCAGGAAGCCACTGGTGTTTCAGTTTCCAGCCGGCGGCGGCGTTGTACCGGTAAAAAGTTCCGGCGGTGGTCCAGAAGGTGCCGTTCAGCGACCATTGCACCTCCACCTTGTCGTTGGCGGCTGCACTTCCCGGGTCTTCATACCAGCCGAAATCGACCAGGACATTGGCATGATTGGTCGTTGTAAGGGCCGTGGTAAATTTCAGGCGCGTGGAGCCGCCTGCGATGTTGAAGGAGTTGTACCTTACAAATTTGCTCCCGTCGAAAGCTGCACTGATCGCGGGATTTGCAGAATTGCTTACAAAGGTGATCCCAGGGATGGTCCCGGTAACCTGTTCGATGACCCAACCCGACGGAGGGGTTGCGCCCGAACCGGTTTCGAAACTTTCAGTAAGCAGGGATGTCGTTTGCTGGGCGGTACAGGGAGGAATGACAATAACAACTGATGAAAGGAAGATCATCAGCAACGCTGAAATTTTTATATAGGGATACATGGGAAATATGTTGGTCTGACAAATATAGACCAGAATCGGTAAAAATCTGCTAGTCAGGGATAAAAAAATGAATGCTTTTCCAGTACAGGCGACTGGTTAAATTTCAGAGAGCAGGTTAAAATTTAACCACAATGACACAATGGAGGCACAATGAACACAAAGAACCTCCTTGTGGCCTTTGTGTAAATCATTGTGAACTTTGTGGTTATATTAAAACTATTGATGTGGGAGCAGGATTCTGATGAAAACGAAAAACAAATTAATTACCCTGGAAGAACCTTTCAAAACCCTGATCAATCGGGATATTGCATCAGGAAATGATCGATTCCCGCCTCGGTGAATTGTTCTCCAACCTTGAAAAACCCGTTTCTTTCATAAAACGGAACGGCTCTCACCTGCGAATGCAGGTAGATTGGTTTTTCCAGCGGGATCACATCATGCAGTAGCTCTTTCAGGATGATCTCGCCGATGCCGCGGTTGCGGAAGCCGGGTATGACCGCGAACCGTTCCAGCTTGATTCCCTTTTCTGTTTCGCGCCAGCGGGCGGTGGCCAGGGGCTTTTCGCCCAGCAGCAGCAGGTAATGGTGCGACTCCTCTTCATGGTCGTACTCAAGTGCCGGGTCAACGCCCTGCTCCTCGACGAAAACTTTTTTGCGGATGTCGTTTGCTTTTTCCGACAGCTCCTTATCCCGGAAGGTAAATCTTTTTACTTCGAACATAGAAATGAGTTTAAGGATACGGTTTCCCAGCCCGACGGCGTGAGATTCATCAGGTCGCGGAACCCGAGACCCGATAAAAAGGCTTTGGTTTCGGCAAAAAGCAGGGAGAGCTCATGCGGCTTGTGGGCGTCCGACGCCACCGTGACAGGGATATTCATCGCCAGCAGCTTTTTCAGGATTGCCGGGCCCGGGAAGAGGGTTTCAGAGCGTTTCTTATAGAGGCCGCGGGTGTTCACCTCCACGATGCATCCCGATTCTTTGACCAGGCCGAGGGTTTCATCGACCAGCGCCGTATACCAGGGTTCCTCCTCTGTGAAAAAACGGTCGCGGTTATGCATCTTTATCTTGTCAAGATGGCCGATGACAGCGGGCTTGTGCAGGGCCACCATTTCCTGGATCTGCCGGTAGTAGGCGGTCACCCCTTTGCGGATATCCCCGCCGAAAACCTCGTTCAGCCCCTGGTCATAGGTGGCAACCTGGGGGCCGTCGATAAACCACAAATTTTCAGGATCCGAATTACGGACCAGGTGTACCGAGCCGATGGTAAAATCAAGCCCGAGCTGTTGCCGGAACTCCGCTACCGGCCTGGTAATCCCGGGGATGAAATCGATTTCGAGCCCCAGGAAGACATTGATTTGCTGGTCGGTGGTTGGTTTTCCAGGATTGCCGCCGGCGTATTGTATTTTCAGCTTCTTGATGGTTTCGGCGTAGTTCATCAGCTCCTCCTCCCTGATCGCGAAGCTGTTTTTAAAGGGAACCGGCGAATGGTCGCTGAAGCCGATGGCTGAAAACCCCTGGCGGATGGCCTCCTCCATGTAGCGTTGCG
The DNA here is from genome assembly GCA_037133475.1 of Bacteroidota bacterium. Classification (GTDB taxonomy): domain Bacteria; phylum Bacteroidota; class Bacteroidia; order Bacteroidales; family FEN-979; genus CAIVAT01. The sequence goes on along the minus strand of JBAXOB010000030.1, from coordinate 30,130 downwards.
GCTCGCCTGTTCCGTCGCTGAAATTTGTATGGGTATGTAGGTTGAATAACATGCGATTGGGGTTTTAATGTATGCTTAAACAGCAGGTTTTGACTAAAGTCCCGGGGAAAACCAACGGAAACGGGTCAGATGCCGGGAATGATCTTGTACACCTTGTCGGCCCGGCGCAGGAACAGGTCGACGGGGATGCTGCACCATTCACCCTTTACCGTTTTTTCTACTGGGTTCAGGTCAACGCGGATTTCGGGAAGGGTCAGCTCCAGCACGCCGGTGGTTGGCCCCTGGATATAGACCCTGTCGCCGGGGCTTAGGTGCCCCGATTCCATCTTGATCTCGGCAACCTTCAGTTTTGTGAAATAGTTGGTGATCTTGCCTACATATTCCTTGTGTTCCGTAGCGACAGAGCCATGCTGCCCGGCCCATTCACCCAGCTTGCGGCCAAGGTAATAGCCATCCCAGAAACCCCGGTTATAGACGGTGTTCAGCCTGTGCGTCAACTGCTCCGCCAGTGCTTGTGAGTAGGTCCCGGCAACGATCGCATCGACCGCTTCGCGGTAACAGGAAACCACGGTTTTCACATATTCGGGACTGCGGCCCCTGCCTTCGATCTTCAGCACGGAAACGCCTGCCTTCAGGATCTGATCGAGGAACCCGATGGTGCAAAGGTCTTTGGGCGACATGATATATTCATTGTCAACCTCCAGTTCAATTCCGGTATCGGGATCGGTTACCTGGTAGGGGCGGCGGCACAGCTGGTAACAGGAACCCCTGTTTGCCGAGGCATTGTAATGATCGAGGCTCAGGTAGCATTTTCCCGAAACGGCCATGCACAGGGCCCCGTGGGCGAAAATCTCGATCCGGACCGGTTTGCCCGAGGGCCCGGTGATCTTGTGCCGTTTAATACCCCGCGTGATGGCGGCAACCTGTTCGAGGCTGAGTTCGCGGGCCATCACCATCACATCGGCAACCTTCGACCAGTATCTGACAGCCTCCAGGTTGGTGATGTTGGTCTGGGTCGACATGTGCACCGGCATCCCGACCGATTGTGCATACTGGATGACGGCGTGATCCGACACGATGAGGGCGGTGACCCCGTTTTTTTTGGCCGAATCGACCATCTGCTTCATCAGCTTCACCTCCTGGTCAAATATGACCGTATTCATGGTGAGATAGCTGTTGATGTTGTTCTTTCGGCAGATCCGCGTGATCTTTACCAGGTCGCGCAGGGTGAAGTTGATGGAGGAACGGGCGCGCATGTTCAGGATGCCGACGCCGAAATATACGGAATCGGCGCCTGCCTGGATGGCGGCTGCCAGCGATTCCCAGGAGCCGACAGGGGCGGTAATTTCAATTTTCTGCAACAGGTTATTTTTTACAAAGGTACGAAATGTGCGGAAACCCCCAGCCAGTTGAGGATCAGTCGCTCACCCGCGGGGGTCATGAACGATTCGGGATGGAACTGCACCCCCGTGAATGGCAGCGTTTTGTGGGCAAGTGCCATGATGGTTCCATCGTGGCCGGCTGCGAGCGTTTCCAGGCACCCCGGGAGCGTGCCGGGGTCAACGGCCCAGGAATGGTATAAGCCGGCTTCACAATTATCGGGGATGCCCGTGAACAGCGGATGGAGGGGCTGCAGGATCCTCAGTTTCCTGGGCTGGCCATGCACCACGGAGGGCAGGTTGAAGAGGGAACCGCCAAAATGGACTGCCATGGCCTGCATCCCCAGGCAGACCCCGAATACCGGGATTGAAATTCCCTGCCGGGTCAGCAGCTCTTCCGCCGTGCTGAGAATTTCCGACATCATGGGATGCTCGCCTGGCAAACCCGGCCCCGGCGAAAAGATGATTTTATCCCACTGCTCAAGGTCAGCGGGATCGACCTCTTCAGGCGTGAGGATATTAACCTTAACTTTGGCGGTTCTGCGCAATAATTCGACCAGGTTCCAGGTGAACGAGTCGTGGTTGTCGAGAAGCAGAAGAGCCATCCTTGGAATTTTTACGAATAAAAATAAAGCCTTACGATCCATGTTCACCGGACGAACCGTAATCATCGATAAAATTAACCATTTTTCAGGGTGTGGCGAACCCTTTTTATTTGCTGTTGATTTTGATGGTGAAACAGGTTTTGTCGTTACGCTGCAGGAGGCCGCCCGGCTGGGGATCATGTATGCTGTTGAGAGCCATCCATGTGAAACAGGAGGAAAAAACGCCGGCCGGTTTGACCTCTTCCCGGTATCGTTTGAGAAATATAACGAGGCTTTTGAAAAGGTGCTGTATCACCTTAAAAGAGGGGATACCTACCTGCTGAACCTTACCTTCGCGACCCCCCTGGAAACAGGTCTTTCGCTGGAGGCCCTTTACCGGGCAGGTCATGCACGGTTTAAACTCTTTGTTCCCGGCCATTTTGCCGTTTTTTCACCCGAACCCTTTGTCAGGATAGATGGAACCGGCATCTATTCCTGCCCGATGAAGGGCACCATCGATGCAGATCTTCCCGGTGCCCGGCAACGGTTGCTGGATGACAAAAAGGAGTTTTTTGAACACAATACCATCGTCGACCTGATCCGGAACGACCTGTCGATGGTTTCCACGCAGGTTTCGGTAACCAGGTTCCGCTATATCGAGCGGTTGCACACCAACCGGGGCGACCTGCTGCAGATGAGTTCGGAGATCGCCGGGCAGCTGCCCCGGGGATACCGCAATCACATGGGGGATATCCTGTTTTCCCTGCTGCCCGCGGGCTCCGTGACGGGCGCTCCAAAAAAAAGAACCGTGGAAATTATCCGCGCCGTTGAGTCCTGTCCCCGCGGTTTTTATACCGGGATCTTCGGTTATTCCGATGGCATCACGCTGACCTCAGCGGTTTCGATCCGTTTTATTGAGCAAACAGCGGGGGGGCTGGTTTTTAAAAGCGGGGGCGGCATTACGGCCATGAGTGATGCAAAAAGCGAATATCGTGAAATGATAAAGAAGATCTATGTCCCTGTTGTTTGAAACGATCCGCTTCTGCGACGGCGTGCCGCAGCACGCCGGGTGGCATGAGCGGCGGATGAACCGGTCGAGGCTGGAAACCCGGCCTGGCGCGGATATGCTGCACATCGGGGAAGTTTTCAAAGTTCCGCCGGAATTCGGGCATGGGGAAGCCCGGTGTAATATCGTGTATGACAGTGAAATCAGGGAGATCACCTTCAGCCGGTACGAAAAACGGAGCATCCGGTCGCTGAAGCTGGTGCCCTGCGACACCATCGACTATCACCTGAAATTTTCCGACCGCCGCCGGCTGGAAACCCTGCTGTCGCTGCGCGGCAACTGCGACGACATCATCATCGTCAAAAACGGCCTGCTCACCGACACCTCCTTTTCCAATATCCTCCTCTTCGATGGCGTTCGGTGGATTACCCCAGCAACACCCTTGTTGCCGGGAACCTGCCGGGAGCGGCTGCTTTCGGAAGGGAAGATCACGGAAGGGGAGATCACCCCGGAGGAGCTGGAAAGATTCAGCGGCGTTAAACTGATCAATGCACTGCGCGAACCCTCTGAAGAAATGATGATACCAATATCGCAGATATTTCGGTAAACCACTATTTTTGTAAAAAATCAACCTATGAAAGTCAAGATCATCCTGTTCGTTGCCGTGATAGCCCTGGGGTCGCTCGTGGCCGGCTGTGGCGGGAATACGGAACTGAAGAAAGAGGCCGGAATTTTCGCAGATGCCATGTGCCGCAACATAGAAACCATGCAGAAGCTGCACGCGGCCAACCCTTCGGATACCCTGCTTATTCAAAAGATTCAGAAGGAACAGCACGGGGTTGACAGCCTGATGATGTCCCTTTCGGAGCAATTCAGGAAAAAGTATGGCGAGAAGATGAAATCTCCTGAATTCACGAAGGAATACCGGAATTACCTGAACAAGGCGATGCTTGAGTGCAAATACCTTTCAAAGGAGGACCGGGCCACCTTTGAAAAGAGGGTTGACTGACAGGGGCTTTCTCCTGGCGCAGGCCGGCAGGGGATATTCCAGGGCCATTTTTGGATCTGCCAGTTCTTCCATGCAGGAAACCGGGTCGCAACAGGTGTGGCATACCCGTTTAATGGCACGGTAATCAAGAAGTTCCACATCGGTAGATAAAAATCCGGGTTTGACAGGTTCCTCTTTAAGCAGGTCGGTACTCAGGTATTTTTTATTGTCGTCGGCGAAAATCGTCACGACCACCGCATTTTCCCCAAGTTCGCTCTGAACCTTCAACGCCCCCAGGAAATTGGCGCCCGAGGAGATGCCAAGGCCGATGCCAAGCTGCGTGGAGAGTTTCTGCGCCATGATGATGGCATCCCCGTCGTCGACGCTGATGATCTCGTCCAGTTTTCCGAGTTTCAGGATGGAGGGGATAAATTCGTCGGAAATGCCCTGTATCCTGTGTTTTCCGACCTTATGCCCGGTCGAAAGGGTAGGCGAATTCGAGGGTTCCAGGGGGTGCAGTTTGATGGCCGGGATCTTTTCTCTCAGGAACCCGCCAACGCCCATAATGGTTCCTCCTGTTCCGACACCGGCGATAAAGGCATCAGGAATGATATTCCTGAATTTCAACTGCCAGAAAATTTCGGGGCCGGTACTTTGGAAGTGGGCTTCACAGTTATGATCATTCGAAAACTGCGAGGGGAGGAAGGCTCCCTCGGTTTTGGCCGCCAGCTCTTCGGCCAGGGCGATACTGCCCAGGAACCCGCCTGCCTCTTTACTGACCAGGTTGATTTTGGCGCCCAGGCTTTTGATCAGGTTGATGCGCTCCTGGCTCATCCAGTCGGGCATAAAGATCTCCACGGGGTGTCCCAGCGCCCTGCCGATGGCCGAAAAGGCGATGCCGGTATTGCCGCTGGTGGCCTCGATGATCAGTCCGCCGGGCTTTAAAACCCCGGCCAGGTAAGCCTGGTGCAGGATATGAAATGCCATCCTGTCTTTGATGCTGCCGGTCATGTTGAGGTTTTCGGCCTTGGCGAAAATGGTCCTTTTGGCGCCCTTGTAAAGCAGTTTGATCTCTAATAGCGGGGTATTGCCAATCATGCTTGAAAGCCCGCGGATACGTTTTTCAATCATCTCATCCATCACTGAACTATTTTTAACGTTAATTCTTTCAATTGTTCGGGTTTTATGGCCGAAGGGGAGTCGATCATGACATCGCGGCCGGAGTTGTTTTTCGGGAAGGCCATAAAGTCGCGGATGGATTCGCCGCCGCCAAAGATGGTGCACCAGCGGTCGAATCCGAAGGCCACCCCGCCGTGGGGAGGGGCGCCGTATTCGAAGGCGTTCATCAGGAAACCGAACTGGTCGGCTGCATCTTCGTCGGTAAATCCCAGCACTGTAAACATCTTCTTCTGCAAGTCTTTGTTGTGGATCCGGATGGAACCGCCGCCGATTTCCACACCGTTGATCACCAGGTCGTAGGCATTGGCGCGAACGGCTCCCGGGTCGGTGTCGAGCAGCGGGATGTCGCCCGGGACCGGGGAGGTAAAGGGATGATGCTTGGCATAATAGCGCCGGGTTTCGTCGTCCCATTCCAGCAAAGGGAAATCGATCACCCACAGGGGTTTGAAATCGCCGGGAGTGGTCAGTTTCATCCGTTTGCCCATCTCAAGTCTTAAGGTTCCCAGGGCGGTCTGGGTCTTCTCCTCTTTCCCTGCCAGGATCAGCATCAGGTCGCCGGGCTGTGCGCCGAATTTTTCCACAATGGCCGACAGCTCTTCGGGGGAATAAAATTTGTCGACAGAGGATTTGATGGTCCTGTCAAGCCCATAGCGGATATAAACCAGCCCGGAAGCCCCTACCTGCGGGCGTTTCACGAAATCGGTCAGCTCGTCGATCTGCTTGCGCGAATACTCGCTGCAGCCGGCGGCATTGATGCCCACCACCAGTTCGGCATCGTCGAATACCTTGAAATTCTTTCCCTTAACCAGTTCATTCAACCCGGTGAAGGTCATCCCGAAGCGGATATCGGGCTTGTCGGAGCCGTACAACTTCATCGCGTCATTGTACGACATCCTTGGAAAGGCGGGCATATCCATCGCCAGGACCGATTTGAAGAGATGCGTTGCGAGACCTTCAAAGGTGTTCAGGATGTCCTCCTGCGTGACGAAAGCCATTTCGCAGTCGATCTGGGTGAACTCGGGCTGGCGGTCGGCCCGCAGGTCTTCGTCGCGGAAACAGTGCACGATCTGGAAATAGCGGTCGTAGCCGGCCACCATCAGCAGCTGCTTGAAGGTTTGCGGTGATTGCGGCAGGGCGTAGAACTGCCCGGGATTCATCCGCGAAGGGACCACAAAATCGCGCGCCCCTTCGGGGGTTGATTTGATCAGGTAGGGGGTCTCGATCTCCATGAAATCGAGCGAACTGAGGTAATTGCGGGTTTCGATCGCCATCCTGTGGCGGAGCTCCAGGTTCTTTTTATTGGCATTGCGGCGCAGGTCGAGGTACCTGTATTTCATCCGCAGCTCCTCGCCGCCGTCGGTATTGTCCTCGATGGTGAAGGGAGGCGTTTTCGAAACATTGAGGATCGTGATGTTGTCGGCCAGGATCTCCACCTCCCCGGTGGCCATTTTCAGGTTCTTGTTGCTGCGTTCGGCCACCTTCCCGGTGACCGAGACCACGAATTCGCGGCCAAGCTTGCGGGCCTCCATGCAAAGGGCGCTGTTGACCTCCATGTTGAAAACCAGCTGCGTGATGCCGTAGCGGTCGCGCAGGTCGATGAAGGTAAGGCCGCCCATGTCGCGCGAACGCTGGATCCAGCCCGAGAGGGTTACGTCAAGACCCCTGTGGGCCATGTTCAGTTCACCGCAGGTATGAGTTCGGAGCATTGTGTTTCAGTTTTATGAGGCACAAAGGTAGAAAGAAAGTATCATTTGAAAACAGGAATTATACATTCCCGGGATGGAAGAAAAATTATATGAAAAAGTAAGGGTGAATTAATTTTCGAATTATATTTGTAAGACAAAAACCCCAGCATCATGAAGCGTTTCTTATCTTTAGCCATCATTTTTATGCTTTTTCACACGGCGATAAAAGCACAGGATAATTTTTCACCACGGAATGCCGGGAAGGACACCGGTAAGCAAAGAATTGAAAAACTGAGACATATGCAGGAATCTTCCGGGGTAAAGGTGGATCACAGGTCTATCAATGATCCCGTAAGGACATCGGTTCAAAAAAGAGATTCTTCCTACCGTTTCCCGTGGGATCAGATCAGCAGTAACTGGAGAACGGCCCCCTCTTCAAGGATAGTTTATTCCTATGATTCCCGGCTTAATTTGACCGGGACCTTTGGAGATTCCTGGGATACAGGGTTATTGAAATTCATCCATAACTATGAACTGCTGAATGTTTATGATGGAAACAATAATATGACCGATTGGATATATAATAACTGGGACAAACCAACCTCCGCGTGGGTCCAGTATGAACACGATACGTTGCTGTATCAAAACAACAAGTTAACTTCCGAATCATGGAATTTCTACAATACGCTCAACCATACCTGGTTTAAAGGCTATTACTGGCAATATAATGCTTCAGGCGGACTGACCGAATTATTTTATCTGGATTGGGATTACTCCACATTTGCCATACAGTACGGAAGAAAAATGCAGTATACGCTGAATACGAAGAACATGCCGGTAGTTAGCGTATATCAGACACTTGATACCACCTTAAACAACTGGGTCCTTTCCGGGAAAGCACTTTCAACCTATCAGAATGACACCCTCCTGCTGGAGGAAACTTCTTACAACTGGAACAGCGCCAATGTTACATGGGACCTGACCAGCCGTACGCAGAATAACTATACAGGTAATCTGCTGAGCACCTCCCTGGTGCAGCAATGGAATAACAGCAGCTGGGTAAACTCATCCCGCACTGTTTATACATATGATAATCATGGGAATGATATTAATGAGTTATACCAGTACTGGGTTGGAACAGGGTGGATGAATACCAACCAGACTGTAAATTCGTACGATGCCAATAATCATCTGATGTCAACCCTGACACAGGATTTTATTAATAACAGCTGGAGCAATAATACACTTTACGAATACAGTTACGACAACTCTGGCAACACGACAGTCAGGACCGTAAAATACTGGGACCTTAATACGGGTATGCTGATGGGTGGATCGAAGTATCTCTATACCTTTGATGCAAACAACCAGAGTGTCTCAACCACCTATCAATACCTGGATTCGGGAACCGGCAACTGGATAAACAGCTCTTTAACAAGCTATTATTATTCGGCACACACCTACGGGGTAAATGATATTTTCAGCATTGGCTTGTTTAAGGTCTTTCCGAACCCGGCGACAGAGCGGATATTCATTGAATCTGCCAAACCCGGCGCAAACCCGATCCAATCGGCGGCCATCTTTGGCATAACAGGGCAGGAGGTGCTCCATCAGCAGGTCAATGGACCCAGGACCGTGATGGATGTCAGTACCCTTCCCGCCGGGGTCTATTTTCTAAGGCTCACCGGCAAAGACGGGGTCTTTACGGAAAAATTCATCCGGAAATAGCGGCCGGATAAGCATTACATCACCTATTTCACCGTGACCCTGGTTCCTTCTGAATGGGATGTAAATTCGGGGGCATACAGGCACTGCACCGTGGTGATCCCGTTTGAGTATTCCCCGGCGGCATTGGCCCTGAGGGGATATTCAAAGACATAGGTGCCCTTGGGCAGGTAGTCGAAAAAGAAGTTGGTGGCCTGGTCGGTGGTACTCTGGTAATATCCGAGTCCATCCTGGTAGTGATAGCCCGAAAGACCATTCCCGGAGCCGGTAGCCGGGATAACCGGTTCAAATGCACTGGCCCTCAGGTCCTTCATGTGAACAAATTCAAGATCACGATCGGCCGTCAAAACGATCCTCACCACCAGTTTATCCCCGGTTTTAATGACTCCGGAGGACTCTTTCGCGATTGTTCCACGTGCCACTTCGTTTGTAACCGGTTCAAGAACAGCCCCGGAGGGGGTAATCCGTTCGAGGAACAGCCTCTTTTCCAGCTTCAGCGGCGTGGCGGCCGGCGTGATCTTATCAAGGTTTTCAAAATATTGCCAGTAAACGGCGCCCCAGGCCACCCCGGGGGTGGTTTTGGTTACGGAGATCTTCCCCATGTCAGGTTTGATCTCGCTGCCCGACCAGCTGGTCTGGAAATAGCCCGTCCCGGCCTCCTTTTTAACATCGGTGAGTTTGTCGGAGTTGATCTTCTCTTTTCCCAGGGAGATCTTTACGCCGGGATCGTCCGACAGCAGGTCGGTGCCGCGCAGCAGCAGCGCGTAGCAGGCCTCGAGTGTCGCACGCGGCGAACGCCAGTCCCGGGTCTGCTTCTGTTTCAGCAGCCACATCTTGAGTTCCTCCACCACAGGCTGGTTTTGGGCGATCTCGTCGAATGCCTCCATCAGCAGGGCATGGGTTTCGACAGGCGCCTGGTACCAGTAGTAGCCCGGGTCGGCGGCCCAGTACATCCCCATTTCGGGCGAATGAAGGGCCTTTTCGGAAAGCGACTTCAGGATCAGCTGCGGGATCTCCCTGTTTCCCAGGCGGTTCAAGGCCAGGGCGATCATTCCCTGCAGGCTTCGGTCGTTCTGCAGCCAGTATTTTGCAGCCTGCTCCTGGTAGTAACCAAAGGCCTCTTTAAACCCTGGTTTGGTATCGGGGATACTGAATCCCATGCCCGGCCCGTTCCCCGGCTGACCGGCCCCGGTGCCCGTCATGAAATAGGAGCGGGCATATAAATACTGGACCTGGCTGCTGCCGGGGTGAAGGTCGGCAAGCTTGCCGGCGTTGTATTTTTTCAGGTTTTCATAATCCGCCACCAGTTCACCGTCGAGGTAGGCAATGGCTTTGGTCACCATATCGCGGGTTTCCGCATCTTTCATGATCTGCGTGATCCCCAGGTGATAAAGCCGTCCCAGGCCGGTGAGGATATTCTGGGTGGTGTAACGGTTTTCGGGCATGCCCGGGAACCAGCTCCAGCCGCCGTCGGGCGATTGCAGCTTGCGCAGTTTTGCCAGGTTTTCCTTCAGGTTTGCCTGGATGTTGTTCAGGTCGAAATAGAGGCCAAGCTTTTGTTTCCGCCCGGTTTCACTGGCAGCCTCGGCCACCCAGGGGGTTTCCTGCAACAGCGCCGATTTGAGCAGCTGGTTTTTGGCCAGGTTTGACTGCAGGGCATCGGGGGTGAGGCTTTTCCACGATTCGAAAACCGCCCTGATCTTCGGATTTGAGTTGGCAATGAAGGCCGCCATGCTGTTCGACCAGTAGGCATCGAAAATGGCATCGGCATTGTCAAACTGCCGGTCGTTGAACGAGGGGAGTGCCTGGATGGCATACCAGGCAGGGTTGGAGGCAAACTCAAGGGTGTACCTGTAGTTTTTGAGGGTCGATTCAATACCCTGGCCGGAGGAGCTTTTCAGCAACCTGTCGAACGAAAATCCGGTTGTCCCCTTGCCGCGCACCGGCAGCGGAAGCGATTCGGTCACCAGCATCCGGTTAGTCAGCACCGGGATGGCCTTTTCTTCGCCGTCGCTGTAGCTGCCCGCAACAGCCGTCACGCGGTACTGAAGCACGGAGAAGGTTGCGTTGACGGGGATGATAAGTTTCCAGGAGACCCGGGCGCTTTCACCTGCCTTCATGGTGAACCCGGCATTTTGCCCGGCAAACGGATGACCCCCGGCATGATCAGCCGTTGTATCGACCAGGTTGCTGATTGGTTGGAGGGTTACCGCATCGCTCAGCGAAAGGGTGACCCTGCCGGTAAGGTCGTGACCGGCAAGGTTGGAGATCTTCGTGTTGAAAACGACCGTATCTCCCTGGCGTACAAACCTTGGAGCATTGGGGAATACCATCAATTCCTTCCGGGTGACAACCTCCCTTTCAACAAGTCCGTATTCCAGGTTTTTTGAGTGAGCCAGCCCCATCAGCTTCCATTTTGTCAGCGATTCGGGGGCGGTGAACTGAAGCACCAGGCTGCCGGCCGAATCGGTAACGATGGAGGGATAGAAAAAGGCCGTTTCACGGAAATCGCGCCTGACCTGTACTGGCGGTTGTGCGACAGGCTGAGGTTTTACGGCAGGTTCGCCGGCCCTGACCTCCTCCTTTTTCTCCTGCAGGTTTTCGGAACCTTCCATCACATTGACGGAAACCGTCATGGTAGACCTATCCCCATCCAGTGCCACAGGGGCTATTCCCCTAACCATTTTGTTCACGCTCCCAAGCCGGCTGTACATGACATTATTCCCGGAACCCCCGAAATAGTTGAGGCCAAACCAGTTCAGCTTTATGACAGGGTAACTTGAATAATCCTCATTCACCGAAGGCGGGGCGCCCCCCGAGGCGACCGATTTGCGGAACGCATGATTCACGTCCCAGGGGTAAATACCGGAATAACGCTGGTAGATATTGAAAAACCATTGGTTTGAACGGAACTGGTCGAGCGAGGCATCATACATCCCTGCCATGAATTCAGCGTCGGCAGGCTTCCCGCCAGGCCCAGTGATCCTGATCTTCCAGGTTTCGCCGACGCCGGGATCGAGCGTGCTGCGAAAGGTCTCAAAGGCAATAGCGAGTTTTTTGTTGGTATAGGGAACGCTGACAACCTGGCTGTTCTGGAAAACCCTGTTATGCTTCACAAAGACGAAGTTCACCGAGAAGTTGCCTCGAAACTGCTCCGTGATGGGAATTTCCAGGATCCTGGCCCGGTTGCTCACCCTGATCCATTCGCGGGAGACCAGCGTGTCGCGGTGCCTGATCTCGTACATCATCGAAATGTTCTCCTCCCTTGACCCGACCAGGAACCGGGCCGATTCGCCGGGTTCGCCCGTAGTCTTCAGGGGTACAAACCAGTTGATGGCATTGAGCGGCACCTCTTTTGAGACAGGTGAAAAGGCGGTGAAGATATGCCGTTTGACCACCGCATGGCCAAAGGGGTCGGTTGCCTTCATCGTCAGCAAATAGCTCCCGGGGCGCAGGGCAGAACCGACTGTACCGTTTGGCTGCGGATTGGCCAGGTTTACCAGGGAATCGTGGCCGGTGTTGACGGTTTTTTCAAAAGTTTCAGCTTCCGCTGGCCAGGTTTCGGGATTGTTCTCATCGCCGTAAATATCGTTTGGAAACTGCGCATGAAACTCGTCGGCGGTCAGCAGGTTCACGTCGGGCCGCGGCCACTCGCGTTGCCGGTACAGGCGCGCGGGCTGGCGAAGCCTTGCCAGGGAGAGGGTCACATTGGCCGGTGTGGAACGGCCGTTGAGGTTGGTGGAGGTGATCTTCAACAGGCTGTCGGCCGCAAGGTTGACCATTCCGGAGAGGTTGACCTCCAGCAGCAGCGACTGGGTTCCCACCGAAACATCCTGCTGCACCGACTGCGTCTCGCCGTTCAGGTCGGTCACATCGGCATAAAGGGTGTAATCGAATACCGGCGCCGACTTCACATCGACGGCAGGGTCGGGCATGGCGGTGAAGCTGAAGCTGAATTTTCCTTCCCCATCGCTCCGGGTGGTCCCGAGGGCTATTTCAGCCGGGAGGGAGACAGGTGTGGGCCGGTACCATCCCCAGTCGGGAAACGGGAACCGGGCATTCCTTACCACGCGGTATTTAACCGTGGCGCCGTCCACCCCGTTGCCGGCAAAGGCTGTGGCCCTCCCGGAAACGTTGACCGTCTCATCCAGCGTATAGTTTCCCTCCAGCGGGTCGCAGCTTACCATAAATGAGGGACGCTTGTACTCTTCAACGGAAATGGAAATTGATCCCGATTCGTTGGAGAGGGTCATCTGCCCGGCCAACACCCCCGTGGGAGCGGTAAAGGATCCGTGGAAAGAGCCGTATTCATTGGAGACCAGTTGTTGTTCGGCAACCTTCTGGCCATTTACATCTTTGAAAAGCATGATGGTCGGTTGCTTTGGCTTGATGACCGTTTTTTCGCCGGTTTTCTCCAGGACGATCCCTTTGAAAAAGATCTCCTGACCGGGCCGGTAAATGGCCCGGTCGGTAAACAGGAGGGTTTGCAGGCTGGTCCGCTCGGGCGACCGGTATTCGGGATAGCGGTAAAAATTATCGGTACTCAGGAAATCCTCTTTGTAAAAGATCTTCAGAAAAATGTTGGTGCCCGGGCCATTGACAACGACCGGGGGCAGTTGCAGAAAACCGTTGTCGTCGCTGGTAAGTTCGGTTTGTTTAATGGCCATGTTTTTCCTGGTTCCGTAATCCCAATTTTTTGTCCATACCTCGGTCCTGGCATGCGGCAACGGCGCGCCGGTTTCGCGGTCGAGCAGTAAATAGCCGAGACTACTGTCGTCGCCGCGCTTGCTCACATAGCTGATCTGCGTCGACCAGAAGGGCGCAAAGGCAAAGACCTGGCTGTCGCCGGAGAATTTTTCGGAGGTGGAGCATAACAATACGTAAAAACCGCAGGGAACGCCCGGGATTGTAATCTCGGCGCTGTGTTCCTGTAAGTCGCCATCCGACGGAATAGGCTGCGTCCATGATTTTACGGCATCCAGGGAAACAAGATAACTGAAGATCTCCCCGGGTTGCGCCGACCCGTTTTTTTCGGAATAGGTTTCAGACTCCGGTTTGACCAGCTTGAAAAAGAGGGTGCTTGCATTTTTATACCGGATCATCGCCAGTGCCGGTTTCTCAGCGGGAACCGCTGCCCCGGCGGTGATCTCCAGCGTAGCCTCGCGGATGGATCGTGCCAGGATCTTGCAATCCTTTGATCCGGCAGCATCGGGAAAGCGTTTGATTGCCTGGTCGCACACCGCCAGGGCCGAGCGGATCTCCCATTTGTGCGGATCGGCAAAAAACGGGTTATACATCCGGCCCTGTTCGTTTAAAAAGGAGGCAAGGGCAAAGGATACGCGGGTTGACCAGGGAGATTCTGCCTGGAGCGTCTCAAATTTACGCAGGGCATCCGCGTAAAGGCTGTCGTTGCCGGGCAGGGCGGAGGCGCCGTGAACATAGGCAAGCCGCTTCAGTTCGGTCTCGATCAGGGCGCGGGGATCCTTGTCGGGGGCGTGGAAAAGGGCCAGGTCGCGGAAAAGGCGCAGGGCGAAGCTTTTCGGCGACAGGGAATCCCCCGGGATGGTCACCGTAAGCCTGGTAAAACCGGCCGTAGGAGCATAAAAATCAGGGCTGTCGGCCGGGACCGGTTTCCCGGAAGCATGGAGGATCCCCTGGTTTGAGGTAAAAAAATCAAGGGCCCGCGAGGCCAGGAAATCATAAAGCGTCGGATAAAATTTTGCCGCTGCTGCTGCCTGGGCTGCCGGGTTTTTGTCATCAACGGGATCGCAGTTAACGATGGCCTCAAAACGGCCGATCGGGATGTTTTGAAGGGTGTCGGCATGTTGCAGCGACCACAGGTAGTTGCGGGTAACGGCCGCGGAGATCGTGGCCAGGTCCCAGGTGGCGATGCTGTCGGAAACAACAGGGGTTACCGGTGTGCGGTCGCGAAACCTGAACTGGTTGTTCTGGTAATATTTCCAGTAAACCTCGGCAAGCACCGATTGCAGGATCTGCCGGGTCGTCCCGGAGGAGAGGGATATCTCTTTCTTCAGCCTGAGGATCGATTTTTGCAGGAAATTTTCCTGGAAATCAGAATTGAGCCTGATCTGGTAGAGGATAGCTTTGACCACCTGGGGTACGTTATTTTCCTTTTTCGCCAGGATAAAGATCTTGTCGACGACCGCCAGGGCCGATTGCGGCTGGCCGAGATTCGTCAGCGAGTCGGCTTGCTTCCATGCCAGGTCGAATCGCGGGTCGCCGCTTTCGGATGGCTGGTGAAGCTGGCTCTTCCCTGTTTTCTGCCGGAGCCTGCTGCCGGCTGGCTGCGCATGGAGGTTGTATGAAACTGCCAGGAAAACCATCGACAGAACCAGTATTTGGAGGATCTTTGTTTTCATCATGATAGGTTTTATTTCTTCCTGTTCACCTGTGAGGTCAGGGGGCCGGCAAGTCCTGAAAATTCCATCAGTTCCAGTTTGACCGAGCCGACGATCACCTCCGACCGGGCAAGGATGGGCAGGTGGTTGTTGTCGTCGGTAATCCACACATCCATCGGATAGGGCTGGCTGAACACCTTGCCCGTGGCCACCATCGGTTTGAACCGGAGGCAGCGGAAAGTTCCCAGGTCGGTAATCACCACCTCTTTTCCGGCAAACTGGATTTGGGAAACGTAAAGGGAGTCGTCGAGATAGAAGTTGATGGGGATGTTCTGGCCGGGGGTTACGTTCGACATGTCGATGGTTCTGGCGTAGAAAAAGGCGGAGAGGATATCCTGGGTGCCGGGAGGTACCTTTTTGTTTGCCCGCGTGCTGAGCGCCGACCCCGAGTACTGGTTGAACTTAATATCGTCGCTGTATTTATAGTTTCCCTCGTGGGTGCGCCGCAGGAACGACCAGGAGATCAGGTATTCCTCGTCGATAAAGGACTCAAACCGGTCGGCCACCTTGTAAAACCAGTTGAACGCCCCTTTTGAATGACCTTCACCGACGATATGGTACACCGTGCGGCCGTCAACCTGTTTTGCAGCCGCATCCACCTCCAGGGTGGCGATCCCGGCCGTTACCGGCCCGGTTACATAGGAGTCGTAATAGGCGCGGAACTTCAGCTTTTCGCCCCTGGCAAACGCCACATTTTTCACAGCCTTGAAGGACTGGGAAAAACCGGTGAGCGCCGGGCAAAGAATGAGGAGCAATAAAACAATAAATCCCGCGATCCGTCTCATTACTGCAATACGATATTGATGATTTTTTTCGGTACGATGATCACCTTTTTCGGTGGATTTCCCTGTAACCATTTTTCTGATTCTTTGGACTCAAGCGCCGCCTTCTCGATCTCGGGAATGGTAAGGTTAACCGGCAACTCCAGTTTGAACCTTGTCTTACCATTAAACGACACGGGATACTCAAAAGTATTTTCCACCAGGAATTCAGGTTTGAACAGCGGGAAGGTTGCTGCGGAGACACTTCCCTCATTGCCCAGCAGGCTCCATAGCTCTTCGGTAATATGGGGAGCATAGGAGGCCATCAGCACGACGAGATCGCTTAGAATTGCGCGTTTGTTGCATTTCAGTTCGGTCAGCTCGTTCACGCAGATCATGAAGGTACTCACGGCGGTGTTGAAGGCCAGCCGCTCGATATCCTCCTGGACCTTTTTTATGGTTTTATGCAGTACCCGCAATTCGGCTGCCGAGGGCGCTTCATCCGTTACATGGAAATTATTCTGGTCGTCATGGCAGAGCCGCCAGAATTTCCTGATAAACCGGAAGACCCCTTCGATGCCGTTGGTATCCCAGGGTTTCGACTGTTCCAGCGGCCCCAGGAACATCTCGTACAGCCGGAAGGTATCGGCGCCATACTTGCTGATGAGGTAATCGGGGTTGACCACGTTGTACAGCGATTTTGACATCTTTTCCACGGCATAACCGCAGTGGTATCTGCCATCCTCGAGGATAAACTCCGAAGCAGCCAGGTCGGGCCGCCACAAGCGGAACGCTTCGGTATCGAGAATGTCGTTTTCGACCATGTTCACATCCACATGCATCTCGGCGGTATCGTACCGATCCCTGAGTCCGAACGAAACAAACGTGTTGGTTCCCTTGATCCTGTATGCCAGGCTTGACCGGCCCTGGATTTTTCCCTGGTTGATAAGTCTTTTATAGGGTTCTTCCTTCACCGACATGCCGAGGTCGAAGAGGAACTTGTTCCAGAACCTCGAATAGATAAGATGGCCGGTGGCATGTTCATCGCCGCCCACATACAGATCCACATCCTGCCAGTAGGTCACCGCCTCTTTTGAGAAATACTCCTTGTCGTTGCGCGGGTCCATGTAGCGAAGGTAATAGCCGCTGGAACCGGCAAAGCCGGGCATGGTATTGGTTTCGATCGGGTAGCCCTCCCGGGTGGTCCAGTTTTTGGCGCGCGCCAGGGGAGGTTCACCGGTATCGGTGGGCAGGTAGGCGTCGACATCGGGCAGCCTGACCGGCAGTTCGCTGTCGTCAAAGGTATGGGCGATGCCATCCTTGAAATATACGGGGAAGGGTTCGCCCCAGTAACGTTGCCGGCTGAAAATGGCGTCGCGCAGGCGGAAGTTGACAGTTCCCTTTCCGATGCCCATTTCGTTTACCCTGTCAATAACGGCGCGGATAGCCTCTTTTACCTGCATCCCGTTGATAAAACCGGAGTTGATGAGCGTCCCGTCCTTGGCATCATAGGAGGTTTCGGAAATGTCGCCACCCGAAACCACCTCCACGATGGGAAGTCCGAAATGTTTTGCAAAGTCATAATCGCGGCTGTCGTGCGCCGGCACGGCCATGATGGCGCCTGTTCCGTACCCTGCCAGCACGTAATCGGCCACCCAGATGGGAATGGGCCTGCCATCGAAGGGGTTGAGGCAGTAAGCCCCTGTAAATTCCCCGGTAACCTTTTTCACCTCGGCCATCCGTTCGCGTTCCGAGCGGTTTTTGGTCGCCAGCAGGTATTGTGCAACAGCCTCCGCGCGGTCGGGGGTGGTAAGGGTGGCCACCAGCTCATGTTCGGGGGCCAGCACCATAAAAGTTGATCCGAAAATAGTGTCGGGACGGGTGGTAAAGATGCTCAAGACCTGGTTTGAACCCTGGATGGGGAAATCGATCGCGGCGCCCTGCGACCGGCCGATCCAGTTGCGCTGCATCTCCTTGAGGGAATCCGAGAAATCGACCATCTCCAGCCCGTCGAGCAGTCGCTGCGCGTAGGCGGTGATCCGCAGGAACCACTGGCGCATCAGTTTGCGTTCGACCGGGTGACCGCCGCGCACCGAAAAACCATTGGCAATCTCGTCGTTGGCCAGCACGGTTCCCAGTTCGGGGCACCAGTTGACCACGGCGTCCGAGAGGTAGGCGATCCGGTAATTCATCAGGATATCCTGCTGCTGCTTTTCCGTGAATGCATGCCATTGAGAGGCCGTGAAGCGGCCATCCCATTTTTCGCCGAAGGAGGGATCTTTTTTCACCACCTCCTTAAACCAGTTCTGCGTCATCGATGCATCCACAGCGCCATTGCCCTCCGATTCAAAAACAGTTACCAGCCCTTCAACGGGTTCGGCCTTTTGGGTTTTATTGTTATACCAGTGATGAAAAAGCCGGATGAACATCCATTGGGTCCACTTGTAATAGTCGGGATCGCATGTTTTTACCTCGCGGTCCCAGTCATAACAAAATCCTATCTTGTCCAGTTGCTCGCGGTACCGGGCCACGTTTTTTTCGGTGGTGACGGCCGGGTGGGTCCCGGTCTGGATCGCATATTGCTCGGCAGGCAGTCCGTAGGCATCATAGCCCATCGGGTGCAGTACGTTGAATCCCTTCAGCCTTTTATACCGGGAATAGATGTCGGAGGCAATGTATCCAAGCGGATGCCCCACGTGCAGTCCCGCCCCGGATGGATAGGGAAACATATCGAGCACATAATATTTTGGCCGGGAGGGATCTGTTTCCGTTTTAAAGGTCTTGTGATCCACCCAGTACTTTTGCCATTTTTTTTCGATTTCCGGGAAGTTGTAATCCATTGGTATGTGAAGGTTAGTGGGATTAATGGGCATTCATGCAATGTCACCGCGATGCCGGCCTTATTTTTCTTTGCTTTCTTGTGCAAAATTAGGCAATTCAATCGAATAGCAAAAATGTGGCCCCGGATTGGCAGAATGATGGGGTTTTGTTACCTTCGTCGCATCGTATTAACACCAGGTGATACCACGGTCGCTTAACCCCTCTGCCATGAAACGTCATCCCATCCGTAAGATACTCCTCTGGCTCCTGGCCCTTGTGGTCGTGGCAGCCGGGCTGCTTTTTGCCGTCGGCTACCTCTATTATGCGAAGATCCTCCGGACCCTGCTCATCGAAACGGTCGCTCGCGAAAGCAAGGGGCTTTACAGGGCTGAAATCGGGAACCTCACCCTGAATGTACTCGGCGGCAACCTGACGGTCGACAGGTTTTCCCTGCAGCCCGACACCGCCCTGTACCGTTCGCGGCAAAATGCCGATACCCTGTCGCCACTGCTGGTCAGGGTGACCATCAACCGGTTCCAGGTCACGGGGTTCCAGGTCATGAAGGCCATCAGGGAACGGAAAATCGACATACGCCTGATTCGTTTCACAGGGCCGGCCGTAACTGTTTTCAGGATGAAGATACCGGTCAATGCTGAAAACGCGGTAAAAAAAGAGAGGATGATGAGCCTCCCGCTGCCCAAAGGGTTGTCGGCAATTGCGGTAAATGAGTTGCTGGTGGAAGGGGCAAAACTTGAATTTGTCGATTGCACCCGGGATTCCGTCACCCGGAATTTTTTCCCGCTCTGCAACATCGTTATCAAAGAGATCCTGGTTGACAGCGTTCACCGGGGGACTCACAGGCTCTTTAACGCCGCCGATATCAGCATAAAGCTTGGAGCGTACGGCATGCCCCTGAAAGATGGACTGAACAAGATCTCCTTTGGGGAAGCGGGTCTTTCCACCGGATCAGGGGAGGTTTACCTGAAGGAATTTCACCTGGAGCCTCTTTACGACAAATTCAGCTATTCGCGGAAGGTGGGGTACCAGGCCGACAGGATGGATGTTCGCATCAGCAGGCTTCACCTGGCCCGGATCAACCTGCGCGAACTCCTGGCAACAGGCAGGCTGGAGGCCGGCCTGCTTGAGGCCGACAGCCTGGTTTTACAGGATTACCGCGACAACCGTGTTCCCGACCGTCGCGGGTTCCGGCCGCCCATGCCCCAGGAGAGCTTGCGAAAACTAAAAACCTCCATCCGGATCGACACCATCCTGGTGAAAAACGGCCTGGCCACCTACCAGGAACAGGTAGGTGATGAGCCCGGTACGTTGTTTTTCAGCGGAATTGGCGCCACCTTCACAGGTTTGACCAACGACACCATTTTGCTGAAGCCCGGACTGGTTTCAGAATTAAAGGCATCAGCCCTGCTTATGGGCAAAGGGAAGGTGGACGCAACCTTCCGTTTTAACCTGGCGGATCCGCGGAACTCCTTCACCTTTTCCGCCCGGATCGGCCCGATGGCACTGGCTGAAATCAACCCGATGCTGTCGAACCTGATGCCGGCAAAGGTGGTGAGCGGCCAGCTCAACAGGCTGGATGTTTCGCAGGTTTTTGCCAATGACGACCTGGCACAGGGTAAACTGGGCTTTTATTATCAGGATCTTTCGATCTGCGTTGTTGACAGGAAGCAGAGCTGGTTCAGCAAAATAAAGACGGGGGTTGTCAACTGGGCGGCCAACGACCTGGTGATCAGCAACAACAATCCGTCAAAATCGGGAAAGATGAAGACAGGGATCATCCACTTTCGCAGGAATAAGCAGTCGAGCATCTTCAATTTTTTATGGAAGAGTGTTTTAAGCGGGCTGAAATCGACCATGGGGTTTAATTCAAAGGCACAAAAAGAGATCATCAGGGCGGAAAAGGGGAAGAAATAGGAAAATTTGCGTAATTTTAGCACGCATTTTAAAACCTATGATTCAACAGGAAGAACCCCATTACCAGCGCAGGATAGCAACGTCGCAATTCACCACCAACATCAGCATAACCCTTGTGTTGTTCCTGATGGGGCTGTTCGGCCTTATCATGCTCCATGCCCGGACGCTTTCCGATTATGTGAAGGAAAATATCGGTTTTTCCATCATGATCCGCGAGGGAGTCAGGGAAACGGGCATCCTCCAGCTGAAAAAGAGCCTCGACGGGAAATATTACGTGAAATCGAGCGAGTACATTCCCCGGGAGCGTGCGGCCGAAAAACTGAAAGCGGAGCTGGGCGAAGATTTTGTGGGCTTCCTTGGCTATAACCCCCTGCTGCCAAGTATCGACCTGAGGATCAAGGCGCCCTATGCCAATGGCGACAGCCTTGTCCGCATCGAAAAGCGGCTGCTGGCCTACCCGGAGGTCAAGGAGGTGTTTTACCAGAAGTCGCTGGTGGATGCCATCAACAGCAACCTTGAGAAGATCGGCCTGGTATTGCTGGGGTTCAGTTCGATCTTGCTTTTCATCGCCATCGTGCTGATCAACAATACCATCCGGCTTGCGGTATATTCCAAAAGGTTTATCATCCGCAGCATGCAGCTGGTGGGCGCCACCGAAGGGTTTATCCGCAGGCCCCTGCTGGTGCGCAGCATTCTGCATGGTTTTATAAGCGCCATATTCGCCCTGCTCATGCTGATGCTGCTGGTGTATGCAGCCCTGGAACAGCTTCCCGAACTCCTCGAGCTGCAGGATCCCTTGATGCTGGCTGCCCTGGTGCTGTTCCTGTTTTTGCTGGGGGCCTTCATCTCCTGGATATCAACGTGGTTTGCCGTAAGGAAATACCTGCGTATCCGGACCGATTTATTATATACTTGATATTCTTAAATTTTCTGTAATTTTGCCATTCAATTCCCTTTGAATCATGGACAAGAGTAAAAAACAGCCACCTGCCAGACCGCAGGCCACCGTTTCCAAACCCGGAAAGAGCGAGGAACAACCGGTAAAAACCAGTAATGTAGGCGAATTTGCCTTTGGCAAGGAGAATTACAGGCTGATGCTGATCGGTCTTGCGTTCATCGCCGTCGGGTTTCTGCTGATGGTGGGCGGAGGCTCCACCGATCCCAATAAGTTCAACCCCGAGATTTTTGACTTCCGCCGGATCACCCTGGCGCCGATCCTCATCCTTGCCGGTTATGTGATCGAGGTCTTTGCCATTATGAAAAAGCCGAAGGATTAATGAACGCGATTCAGGCAATCATCCTGGCGATCGTCGAGGGAATCACAGAATTCCTGCCGATCTCTTCTACCGGCCATATGGCGCTGGCATCCGCCATCCTGGGCATAGAAAAAAGCGATTTTACCAAGCTCTTCATTGAGAATATCCAGTTCGGCACCATCATCTCGGTGCTCATCCTGTATTGGCGTAAGTTTATCGATTTCAAGAAGATGAGTTTCTACCTGAAACTCTTCATCGCCTTTCTGCCCGCCGCTTTTGTAGGGCTTTTACTGAAAAAACATATCGACAAGGTTCTTGAAACGCCCCTTTTTATTGCAGTTGTGATGTTCCTCGGCGGTTTTTTGCTGCTGTTTGTTGATAAATGGTTTAATAAACCTGTTATCGACAAGGAAGCTGAGATTACCAACAAAAATGCTTTATGGATCGGTATTTTCCAGCTGCTTTCGATCGTCTTCCCCGGCTTTAGCCGCAGTGCCGCCACGATCATCGGCGGGATGCAGCAAAAACTCACGCGCAGGGCAGCCGCCGAATTTTCATTTTTCCTGGCGGTGCCGACCCTTGCAGGCGCCTTTGCCAAAAGTCTCTGGGATACCTGGAGAGAGGCCCCCGAAGTGCTTACCGCCCAACATATCCAGCTGCTGGCCCTGGGCAACCTGGTTGGCTTCCTCGTGGCGATCGTCGCCATCAAGGCATTTATCACCTTCCTTACGAAACATGGTTTCGTTGCTTTTGGTTATTACCGGATTGTTGTCGGACTTTTCCTGATCGTTTTCCTGCTGACCGGACATAGTTTATCCATTCAGTGATGCCCTTCCAGTTTGAGCAGGGCGAAGTCCTGCTGGTAAACAAACCCTATTCCTGGACCTCCTTCGATGTGGTCGGCAAGCTAAGGATCTCCATCCGGAAACTTACCGGTATCCGCAAGATCAAGATCGGTCATGCCGGCACCCTTGATCCCCTGGCCACCGGGTTGCTGATCCTGTGCACCGGCAAATTCACCCGGCGTATCGATGAATTCCAGGGCCTGGAAAAGGAGTACACAGGGACCTTCAGGCTGGGCGCCACCACCCCCTCCTTTGACCTTGAGACCGCCATCGACCAAACGTTTCCGCTTATATCACCTGCAGGGTCAGGCGACCCGTTGGATTGGGAGGATGCCATCCGCAATGCGGCAGTTCATTTTACAGGCGCCTTCGAACAGGTACCACCCCAGTTTTCGGCCATCAAGGTCGATGGAAAGCGGGCCTATGAATCGGCCAGGAAAGAGGTGAACGTGGAGATAAAGTCACGTGAAGTGACGATCTCCGCCTTCGAGATCACCCGCATCGCCATGCCCGATGTTGACTTCCGCGTGGTTTGCAGCAAGGGGACCTACATCCGTTCGCTGGCGCGCGATTTCGGGCTGCTGCTGGGTTGCGGGGCGCATCTTACAGCGCTTTGCCGCACGCGCATCGGAACCTATCACCTGCGTGATGCCTACGAGCTGACCGACCTGATAGATTCCATTCCCGACAGCAGGCTCCAACCGCCTCAGGATCTCGCCTAAAGGGAGGATCAAACGCCTCAAAAAGATATCCTTTCCCATCCCGGTATGAACATCGAAAAATAGTAACTTTGTGGTTCTGCCAAGTTGCGCGTGGCTATGTACCCGGTTGGTTAACCGGTCGGCTGCATGGATACTACGGGCAGCGATAAATTATTTTTACAGGAAACCAGGAAAAAATACCGACAAATGAAAAACTTTTCACGGAATTCGCGTTCACGGGTCATCATCCCGCTGCTTATTGTCCTGCTGCTGACAGGGACAGGCTTTCTTTATAATACCCGCTCCGGGAAGGCCGGTAACGATAAACGAAAAAAATATGAAGCTTTCCTGTCGTCGCTGAACAAAAAGGCTCCCCAGGAATCCAGGGGAGAAAAGGAGGAGGGCGCTGCCGATGAGCCCGGCATCGCCGCCTATCATGATTTTCTGATGACTCTCGATCCGGCAACCGGCACGGTACCCCGCGAACGGCTGATTCCCGCGATGATACAAACGCGGAACATGGCAAGCCTGAAACAAGGCAGCTCGATCCAGTGGCAGGGTTATCCCTCCGATATGGGCGGACGCACGCGTGCCATCATGTACGATCCCAATGATGCGACCCACAAGAAAGTATGGGCTGGCGGGGTGACCGGCGGCTTATGGTACAACAACAACATCACCAGCGCCACCAGCCCGTGGATCCCGGTGGGGGATTTCTGGAGCAACCTGGCGATCCGTTGCCTGGCCTATGACCCGGCACATCCGCAGACCTTCTACATCGGAACCGGCGAAGCAGAAACGGCCATGCAGACTTACCGGGAGAGTTCAGGCCTTGGGACCGGCATCATGCGCAGTACCGATGGCGGACAAACCTGGGGATTTATCACGGGAACCGAGCAGTTTGCCTATGTGACCAAGATCGTCATCCGGATTGAAAGCGGTGTCAGTGTCATTTACGCAGGGGTTGCTTCAGGACTGTATAAGGGTGTGCAACACCAGAGTCTTCCCTCCGACGGGCTTTTCCGGTCGGCCGACAACGGGGTTACCTGGCAGCAGGTTTTGCCTCTTATCCCGGGTTCTACGGCACCCTATTGCGTTTCGGATATCGCCCTGGGGGCCGATAACAGGCTTTATGTCGGAACCAGGCCCAATCTCAACGGCGAAGGAGCGGCAGTCCTGCTTTATTCCACGAACGGCACCACATGGACCGTGAATACTCAGTACCAGGCCGCCATTATCAGCAGCACCACCAACAACATCCCCGGCCGCGTGGTGCTCGCGGCGGCCCCCTCCGATCCCAATATCGTCTATGCCCTGATCGCCGACGGTTTTGTCAATTCAGCCAACGGGTTCAACTATTTCTACTGCGATTATGTGCTGCGATCGGCCGACAAGGGGGTGACCTGGGTTACCAAGGCAGTGCCCACCGACCTCACATCGGGAACCAGCTTTGCCACCATTGCCTGGCATGCGCTCGATATTGCCGTTGATCCGAACAATGCCGACCATCTTTATATCGGCGGACTCGATCTTCACCATTCCGTCGACGGGGGAAATTCCTGGACCCGCGTGAGCGACTGGTCGCTGATGTATTCGGGTGGCGGACCGATGTATATCCATGCCGATCAGCATATTATCGTTTATAAACCGGGATCCTCCGATGAAATGGTTTTCGGATGCGACGGCGGGATATTTTATACTGCAAACGGTTCTATCCTGAGCCCCGACTTTGAACAACACAACAAGAGCTATTCCACGCTCCAGTTTTATACCTGCGCCATCCATCCCGCTGCCGGGACGCAGCAGTTTTACGGCGGACTTCAGGACAACGGCTCGCTCTATTATACCGGGACACCGCTCTCCATCAACGATATGGTGAGCGGTGGCGACGGAGCCTGCTGCTTTTATGATGAAACCAACCCGAACCTTTCGATGACCTCCTACTATTACAACAACTACTATATCTTTCAGTATGGCAATGTGGTGAATGTCACCGGAAACTGGTCATGCGGCACCTTTGTAAGCCCCTCCGACTTTGATTACAACGGGAAACACCTCTTTTCAAACGCGGTGGATTATATAGGGACCTATGCCGATAAAATCGTACGTTTCGACAACCTTACCAGTAATATCTCGGGTCATTTCCTCCCGCTGAATACCGGGAGCACGGTCTTTTTCACCGCGCTGAAGTATTCTCCCTATTCCCCTGCGGGAAAGTCAACCCTGTTTGTCGGATCCGAATCGGGCCGGTTATTCAGGGTCACCGAGGCTCAAAGCAACACCCCGCTGGCCACCGATATCGGCAGCACCTCCTTTCCCGCCTCCAGCATCTCATCCGTTGCCATCGGCAAATCGGAGGATACCCTGATGGTGACCTTCTCAAACTATGGCGTTGCCTCGGTATGGCAAACTTACAACGGGGGGACCTCCTGGACCAATATCGAAGGAAACCTGCCCGACATGCCCATCCGCTGGGCCCTGTACCACCCGTCGAATACCCGGCAGGCCTTGCTGGCTACCGAAACGGGCGTCTGGGAATGCGTTAATCTCAACCATACCCCGGTAGTTTGGTTCCCCGTCAATACCGGCATGGCCAATGTGCGGGTGGATATGCTGCAGATCCGCAAGGCTGACAATACGGTGATTGCCGCCACCCACGGGCGCGGACTCTTTACCATGACCTGGGATGTCACGGATGGCGTTCACGAAAAACAGGCCGTTGCCCCCGCGTTGTATCCCAACCCTACCAGCGGCCGGGTCCGCCTGTCGGTGATGCTTGACAAAGCGGGCATGACCGATCTTACCGTTGTCAGCGTGAGCGGGAAAGTGGTGTTGCAGGAATCGGCCATTTCCCCGGCAGGAAATTTCAGCAAACTGATCAACCTGGAAAACCAACCTGCGGGGACATACCTGGTTACCCTTAAAAACGGTAACAGGACAGTGATTTCGGAAAAAATAATTGTTCATCCCTAATGAAATCATACCCCATCTTTTCTCCTGAATATTACATGAACGAAGCCCTGAAGGAGGCTCAGAAGGCCTTTGACAAGGACGAGGTGCCGGTTGGGGCGGTGGTGGTGTGCAACCGCACCATTATTGCAAGGGCGCACAACCTTGCCGAAACGCTGAACGATGCCACCGCCCATGCCGAAATGCAGGCATTTACGGCTGCAGCAGGATATCTTGGCGGTAAATACCTCGATGAGTGCACCCTGTTTGTGACCCTCGAACCCTGTGTCATGTGCGCCGGAGCCGCTTTCTGGACCCAGCTGGGAGGGATCATCTTTGGCGCTGCTGATGAAAAACGGGGTTATCTTCTTTCAGGATCTTCATTGCTTCATCCCAAAACAGAGGTTGCCTCTGGCATCCTGGCGGCAGAATGCAGCGACCTGCTGAAACAATTCTTCAAAAGCAAACGAACATGACCGGAAGGATGGAACACCTGCTGAATTTTACCGGCGACCTGTTTCAGAAAAAGGAGATTAAAATTCTGTTGCACCAGGTTGCTGAGGTCGCACAGTACCTGTGGGAGCGGGGCTGGGCCGAAAGGAATGCCGGCAATTTTTCGGTTAATGTCACCGGGTTTTTCCAGGACAGGGAGCTGGACCGATTTTCATCCTCTCCCTTTTATCCCCTCGCCCGGGAGTATCCCGCCCTGGCGCGTACCCTGTTTTTGGTGAGCGGGACGGGAACCCGTATGCGGGAAATGGCCGTTTCCCCCGCCGGTAATGTTTGTTTCGTCTATATCAGCGATTCCGGTTCCGCCTATCATATCCTGGAAGGTCAGCCGGAAGGTGATTTCCTGAAACCGACCTCCGAGCTGGTCACACACCTGATGGTTCATCACCAATTGATTCAGAAAAAATCGCCCGACAGGGTTGTATTGCATGCCCATGTCACCGAACTGATCGCACTCACACATCTTAGCCCGTTTAAATCGGAAGAGGCGCTGAATGCCCTGCTCTGGGGGATGCATCCCGAAACCCTGCTGTTCATTCCGGATGGTCTCGGGTTTGTGCCCTATACCCTTGCAGGAACCGATCATCTTGCAGGGCTGACTACCAGGAGTCTGGATCGCCACCAGGCGGTAATGTGGGAAAAACACGGGTGTTTGGCTGTCGGAAAATCCCTGCCGGAAGCTTTTGACATTCTTGATATTTTGGCAAAAGCGGCAAAAATTTACCTGCTTTGCAAATCCGCGGGTATGGAGCCCGAAGGCCTTACCACCAGCCAATTACAGGAAATAAGGAACAGCTTTTCCCGGTGATTCCTGCCGGTCGGCCGGAACCAGGCATAAAATTTATTTTCCTCCTGATAGGTTGTTTTTACGTCAAATGTCGTATATTTGTCGTAATATACTGTAAAATGCCCCCTGTAAAAATTCTCATATTTGAAGATGAATCACTGTTAGCCAATGATCTGAAGCGCCAATTGCAGCAATTCAACTTTGAGATAATCGCTATTTTCCGGAAAGCGGAAGAGGGCCTGGAATACCTTGCAGAACTCGAACAAACAACCCTGTTTCCCGACCTTGTCCTGATGGATATCAGCCTTGCCGGGAAAATGACAGGTATCGAAGCGGGCCAGATCATCACCGGAAAATACAACTTTCCCCTTGTATTTCTCACCGGGATGAGCCAGCTGGAGGTATTTGAAGAGGCTTTCAAATCGAAGCCGCATGCGTTCATGATCAAACCCTTTGATATTCAGCAGGCGCTGGTGAGTATCCGGTTGGCGGTCTATCAGAAAAGCCTCGAAAATAAATTACTCAGCCACCAGGAAGAACTCGAGGAAAAGATCACGGAACGTACGCGTGAATTGCAGCTCGCAAAAGACCAGGCCGAGGAGGCGGTCAGGTTAAAGAATACGTTACTCGACAATGTCAGCAACCAGATCCGGGAACCCATGCTGGGAATCATGGGGATCGCCGCCATGCTGAAACAGGAAACAAGAGACAACCCTGAATTACAACGCTATACCGAGTATATCAACGAAAATGCCCAGCATTTATTCGCGCTGCTGAAGAAAATCATGGATCTGAAATAGGGATCGGGGCCCGGTCCCTATCCAGTGATTCCACCCTTCTCTTCTTCATTTTCCTCCCTGCGTTTTTTCACCAGTTTGGAAGAGCCGTACCCAACCCCCAGCACCAAAAGAATGCTTAGTCCCCCGTCAATGGGCGCACCCTGGGTATTGCCACCCCCGCCATGTCCTCCGCCCGGAGGGGGAGGAGGAGCATCCAGCGGTTCGTCGGCAAGGGCATTGAACATGAACAGACCGGTCAGAAGAAAGGTCAGCGTCAGCAGTATTTTCCTTAATGGTTGCATATATAGATCTTTTTTTATCATTTATGACTGGATAAACACCTTTGTAATCAACACCCCGGTTGCGCTGGTAAGCCTGACCATGTAATAGCCGGTCGGCAAACTCAGGCTGGTTTTATACAATCCGGTGCAGTTGACCTGTTCGTTCAGCAATAACTGACCGGTAAGGTTGAATACTTCGATGCGTGAATTGCCCGGGTTTGCTACATACAGGTTGTTTCCGTAAGTGTAGATCTCCCTGCCTCCCGCCGTCTTTTCACCGATCCCGGTCTGGCTGAAGGTCAGCACGAAACGGGCGGGATTGTCGCCGGCGCCGGAGGTGAAGGTATAGAGGGGATTCTCGTTCAGGTTCTGGGTCTTATCCAGTTTAAGGTCGGTAAGATAAACCGTTGAAGGGATATTTTCAATTTTCACGGCTTCAATCGAATAGGCGGTACCGGCGGTTTTTACGAAGCTGAACGGGATCACCGCCTGCGCATCGATACCGGGCAATACGTTGGTGGAAAGTTTTTCAGTTCCCTCAACCGAATAAAACAGGGGGGCATACCCCGGGAAGAAACGTGAATCAGCGGACGGGTCGAATCCGGGCT
Organism: Bacteroidota bacterium; assembly: GCA_037133475.1. GTDB lineage: Bacteria > Bacteroidota > Bacteroidia > Bacteroidales > FEN-979 > CAIVAT01. Next base: position 936 of record JBAXOB010000030.1, on the reverse strand, counting down.
TTGCCTGGCTGTCGAAAATAACCGTACTCTCCTGTGCCGTTTGCGCGCTGATATTATGCGCCATAAGCCTGATCAGGGGAAGGTCGGAAGATTTGTACCAGCTTTGTGAACTATGCACACGCGCGGCAGCGGGAATGGTAAGCGACCCTCCCGAAGCATCGAGAACCTGGACCATAAATCCCTGGTGTGGGGGGATGATCATCCCGGCAACATCGAGATCGGCATAACTGGCGTTTGATTCATTCCATACCTTGGCTGTGGTAGCAAGATTTGTAAGGCCCCAGCCGGCAGTATTCCAGGTAATGGCGCTGGAGAAGGGGTTGCCAAGCAGGTTCCAGCCCGGATCGATACTGGTACCGGAATAATTGCCCGGGTTGGTATAGGTAAGCCCGCTTTTGGGAACATTCGATACATTCAGGGCTGTTCCCGTGAAATTTTTCGTCATGTCCGTCTTATATGCGACCAGGTATCCCTTCCCGGCTGCAAAGCTGGCATCGAAACCCGATACCCATTGCATGGAGGGGTCTTTGGAGTTAAACCACCAGCCATTGACTTCGTCCCATGCGTAGAAATCCTGGGTATTGTCGGGAGTCGAAGGTACGAATTCGGGCTGTACGGCCTGTCCCGACACCGGTGAAGAGAGCAGGTGCCAGCCGTGGTTGTCGTCGGTCCAGTGCGAGATAAAGCGTTGTACGGTGCCTGCAACGCCGGCGGTGTTGAGTATCAGTGAACCGGTGCCTGTTGCATCGGAACTTACCACCAAACCTGCAGTACCTGCAACATTGTTGAGGGTTCCCGGTATGGTTGCCTGGCAGGTCGGCGAGAGGTTCAGTACATTGGTCGCTGGAATTGTCAGGGTGGAGGATGCCTCCGTGGTTAAAGTTTTATGAACAATGACGGTGCCATTCACGGTGAGTTCGCTGGAACCCAAAACCG
>JBAXOB010000029.1:0-57381 GCA_037133475.1 Bacteroidota bacterium | reverse complement strand
ACGATTATATTGTATTGTAAAAATATGTTTCTATAGGGTTTTGAACACTCCTAATTCAATATTCGATATTCCTTTCCTTTACCAGGTAATCCTGGCAGCATTAAACACGGGTCCCTCCATGCACACCCGTTCATTGCCCTTGTCGGTGGTTGTGATGCAGCACAGGCAGACGCCAAACCCGCAGGCCATGGTATTTTCAAGCGATACTTCACATTCGATGTTGTGTTCACGGGCGATTCCGGCGACAGCTTTCATCATGGCGCCTGGTCCGCAGGAGTATATTTTTTTGAACCCGGGCCGGCCGGAACTGAAGATGGAATGGTTGATCACCATCCCTTTTTCACCCTCCGAGCCATCATCGGTCGTTATCAGGACCTTGCCGTATTTTGAATACTCTTCAATTTCCGACACCTCTTCCCTGGTACGGAAACCGAGCAGGATGGTGGGATGGATATGGTTCTGGTTCAGCAGCTGGGCAAAAAACAGCAGGGGCGCCACCCCGGCGCCTCCTCCTACCAGCAGCACCTCTTTGGTGCTGGGCAGGGAAAATGAGTTGCCAAGCGGGAAAATGACATTCAGCAGGTCGCCCTCCTTTAATGCGGCGAGGTGCCGTGTTCCTTCTCCCCTGATCTGGATCAGCAGGCGGAAACTGTTCCTGCCGTAATCGACCGAATGGATCGAAAAGGGCCTGCGAAGGAAGGTTGAGGGGGAATCGGTTACCAGTACCTGGGCAAACTGCCCGGGAAGGATCAGCGGGAGCTTTTCAGGAGATTGAAGGTCAAGAATGAAATGGCGCTGGTTGAGACGGATTGACTGCACAACCTGAAGATCCCGGACTACCTTTTTTATCTCCATGGAATTTCCTGGTTAATTGTCCTTTGCCAAACTTGTGATGGATTAAGTCCGTTTATTCCGGGTTGCCGGAAAATACTATTCTTCTGTGGCATCTGTCTTGCCGGGTTCCTCAACGGATTCAGCAGGAGTCTCTTCAGCGGTTTCAGGGGCCTCCTCCGAAAAATCAAGCAACTGTTTTTCCACCAGTACATTATACCAGGCAATCATCTTTTTGATATCGGAAACATAAACACGGTCCTGGTCAAATTCGGGGATCATCTCCAGGAAGAATTTTTTCAGGGTGTTGTTATCCGACTTTGAATCGATGGCTTGTTTGCCTTCCAGTTTGGTGAAAAAAGTTTCAAAAACCTTTTTCAATGAAATGTCATCACCCGTCGTGAAAACGCTGATCTCCTCCAGCGAACTGATCTTTTCATGTCCGAAAGCCGGAAACCGTTTGCCGTCGTTCAGCGATTCCACAATGACGGCATTCTTGGCCTGTGAAACAACTTTAAATAACCCGTTCTTTCCTGCAATCGATAAGATCTTACTTAAATCCATGGTCTGATAGTTTTGTGCAAAGATAAAAAAAAAACGACAATTTCGTACGCGGCACTCGCAGGCCTCAGCCGTTGCTCAATTCGTGTCACAGGTTACCTGATGATTTTGTAATTCCGGTATTCCCCGACCCTCCATCCCGTGTTCTTTTCGATAAAATGAAGCAAAATGGATTTCAACGATCGTTTAATCCTGAGCGGATCGGGGTTGAATACCCAGTCCTGGCTGGCGATGCGTTCCCTCATCACGATTGGATGGCTTTCCTTGAAAGGTGCCAGGAAACCCATGCCGCTGTAATCGTATTCCTCTGTTTTGGGGATCTTCCTGTCGATCCAGTTGTCGTCGTGCCAGTAGCGGTTAAAGGAATGCTGTTTGGCCTGTTGCATGGCCGGCGGCTTCACCCACCCGTAATGGTAAATGGAAGCTGCAACCGGCGCCACGCCCAGTTTGCTCCCGTTTTTCCTGAAACCCTGTGCGTCGAGCCAGGAGCGGATCTGCCGGTCATTGCGGATGATCCTCACTTCGCGGCGGTACCATTGACGCGAATCACCGGCAAACTGGTAGGAACCCCAGAAATGGGTGTAGTTGAAAACCAGCCCCTCGACGCGCGGATCCGCTTCGTACTTTTCCATGGCGGCCCTGATGACAGGCAGGAAACGCTCATGAACCACCTCGTCGGCCTGGATGTAAAAGGCCCAGGAGCTGTCGGGCGAAACGGCATCAAAGGCCTTGTCGGTTTCGACAGCCAGTACACGCCCCCCCTGACGCAGCGAGTCATCCCATATGGTGTCGATGATCCTGATCTTCGGGTCGCCGATCGATGCGACAAGATTGCGGGTGTCATCCTCTGAATTGCCTACGGCGACAATGAATTCATCGCACACCGGCAGGATCGACCTGATCGACTCCACCACAGGGTAGTTGTATTTGATCGCATTGCGGACAAATGTAAAACCGGAGACCTTCATATTTTGGTAAATTCAGGAATGATGTGTAAGGTGTTTAAAATTAGCATGGTACGATGTGTTGTTAATACTGTGTCGTTTCTGATGCGAATCCTGGTCCCATAATTTCGGATTTATATTAACCACAATGGACACAATGATTTACACAATGGTCACAATGGGACCATTTGCGTGCATGGTGCCTCCATCGTGTCATTGCGGTTAAATTATGATTTGTTATAAAGTTCAAACCGGTTTCTATTTTTTTGTTTTAAAATCCAGCATATAGGTCTCTTTCAAATAAAAACCCTTTTCATCCATCATCAGCGGCGCTGGAAATTTGATGGAATAACGATGGTTTGGTTCCAGCTCCCAGGTGATGATCAGTTCATTGTTCTTTTCAGGGTTCCAGTTTATGGAGGTGATTTTGGGATAACAAGGTTTGCCTCCATTTCCGTAAGTCATGCCATAGGAGATCTTTGACATCGGGCGGTCGAAGGTCAGTACCAGCGCATTGGTGCCCGGGTCAACCTCCCTGCTGTTGTTTTTGACGGAGAAATTGATGATCCGGGGCCTGTTTTCCACTGTTTCCCTGAATACCTCGTCGGGCGCCAGCCCGTTCTGCAACGATATTATCTCCGGCATGAAGCTGTCGAAGGTCGGATAGCGGTCGCGCGAGGCTTCATACCTGCCGAGGGCATCGGTGAGCTCCTGGATCCAGAGGAACCCGGAAGCCTGCTCCGCCCTGATCAGCTGGTTGATCCTTGCCGGTTTTGCCCCGTGATCCCTGTAATAGGCAATGACACAAGCCCTGACCAGGATTTCATAGATCATGGTCTGGGAATCGCCATAGGCCTGCTTCTCCATGTTTTCTTTCACCAGTTTGTAAAACTTGCCGGCAACGGTCTTCAGTTCGGGAAAATATTTGGTCCCGGGAGGATTACAAAAGGAATGACAAAATTCATGAACAATGGTTTCCTGGATTTTGGCATCATAAACCGGGAATCCCAGGCTGTCGGTCGCCCAGGTGCCCATAATAGAATACACCTCCTCATGGCCGTTGTCTAACATGATCCTCTGGCCGTAATTTTCCCCGCCATTGCCCGGGCTGATCAGCAGGTTGAAGGTCCATGCCGGTTTAGATCCAAAAAACTTTTCATACCATGCCAGGTCAACGGTGTTCGCAATTTTTGAAAAACGTGTTTCTGCCACGATGAATAATGCCTTTTTGCTAAGGAAAAAAGTATGAAAATCAGACTTCCGGTAAAAATCGTTTAACAGTAAAACAAATTTGTCACCGGTATCTCCCCATCGCTTGTCAATGCTGCCCTGGCGAATACCGTGCTTTAACCTGACGGTTCCCTTGTCAATATCGAGGTGAACTGCCATCGACATCACAGCATCATAGGCGACAAAATGAAATGTACGGAGTTTCCTGGCAAAACTGACCACGGGGTCGTTCTTATAGGGTTTGAACCAGATGTCAATTGAATCGGAATACCGTCTGATATCCTGGTTCATATATTCTTTGGATCCTGCAAGCCTGAAAACGATACTCATCAGCTCGGTCCTTTCATCCACCACAGGCTTCAGCACAATGTTCTGGGACAATCCTGAAGCTGCGACCGCACCGATAAAGAAAACAATGAAAAGTCGTTTCATCTGATTGTGTTTCCGGCTGTTGGCGATTGCTGACAATCCTCAGTCGATCTTGGTTTTGTAAAATTCCCGGTTCCTGTAGATGTAGATCTTATTGGCCTTGTTTACCGGGTTCATCAGGTGCATGAGTTTATCTACAAAGCCAGGTTCAATCGTAGTTTCATAGACCAGGAGCGGAAAGCTTTTTTTGGCAGCAGCAACACGGCGTTCCAGGTTCCGGTCGCCCGTAAACAGGAAAAATTGGGGGTGGTATAGCCTCGGGCCTGCTGCAATAGCCGTAACCCGCTGGAATACCGTGGTGTCATCCCGCAGTTTATCAGGATACCGGGGCCACTTGCCCGAGTAAAACAGGGGGGCCATCGGGACGTTCCCATCCTCATCAGCCGATACGATATTAAAAAGATAGGGATATTTTGAAAGGTAATACATCGATTCTGCCTGGGCGCGTTTCGAATACATGAAGGTTAGTCCGGTCAGCAGCGCCAGGTTGATGATCCAGAAAAAGAGCCAGCAGCCATGCAGCAACCTTGTTCGCCGGAGCCAGAAATCGGAGGTCACCATGTACCGGTAATAGCTCATCGAACCAATCATGATGAAAAAGGGGATGAAAGGCAGGATGAACCGCTCCTGCTTATTTGGGAAGGCGGAATGAAAGATAAAGAAAAGCGCTGCCGGCAGGAAAACCGGGAGGTATCGCTTCCAGCCCCGGATGAAGCCATAAAAGAAGAAAAGGCTGATGGGGGGCAGGAGTATCCCACCTACGGTGAGAAAATAATTATACCATGGCAGGTTGAAATAGGAATTCCGGTCGGTGATGTTGACCCTTATGTAGCCTACGAATTCGGCAAAGGGATATCCCCAGATCATCAGGTCGATAGCGGTTTGGACCACCAGGAAGGAGCAGAATACACCTGCAATGATTCCTGCCGTTTCGATCCATTTTTTCTGGTAAAGCTGGAGTAAGGTTACTCCGGTGGGGAACAGTATCATCTGGTAACGGATGTCGGTAGCAAGTCCGAAATAAATACCTGCCACAAACCAGATGAAAAAGGGTTTTCCTCGTCGCCCGGGCTTGAGGGTCTGCCAGAATCCCAGCATGACAAAGGGTATGCTGGTAGATTCAGCCAGGTTTCTAACCCCTGTCCAGGGCATAAAGAAATAAAGTGCCAGCAGGATCCCGGCCAGCCTGGCGGAACGTTTATCCTCAAAAACTTCTACGATCCTGTATCCCAGCCAAACAGTTATCAGCGAAAATCCGCCATGAAGCAGCCTGATAAGCAGCATCTTGAACTGGGGGTCGTTGATGTGCAGCCATTTCATCAGGGTAAAAAGGCAAAAATGAATCCCGGGGTAAAAAAAATTGTGTCCCGTCGGACCGGTATTGGTTTTGCTTCCAGGGAGCCAGTCATTATAGTCGTACCCGTCAACCCACGATTGGGATGATTCAATCACCAGGAAGTGATCATCGAGCATCCCCCAGCCTTTGGCAAAAATTGCCGCCAGCAGCCTGAAAAGGATAGCGAGACCCATAATGAGGATCAGGGGTTGTTCATCCCAGCTTTTCCTGATGGATTGGGAAACCTGGTTGAGTCTGAAAGAAGAGGCCATTCGCAGCATCAAATTAATTTGGTGGTGAAGATTAAATTTCAGAGATGATGCCGGTATAGTTCTCGGGGGTGATGGATTTTAACTCGTCCTTCACCTGTTTCGAAACATCCAGCCCGTCGATGAACCTTAACAGGGTTGTATGGGTGATGCCGTCGTGCCCGCGGGTAAGGGCCTTCAGCGCTTCATAGGGGGCGGGATACAATTCGCGGCGCAGGATCGTCTGGATCGCCTCGGAGACGACGGCCCAGTTGTCGTCGAGGCTCCTGGCAAGCTTCGTTTCATTCAGGATCAGCTTATCAAGTCCCTTCAGCAACGACCGGTAGGCGATGACCGAATGGGCCATGGGCACGCCGATGTTGCGGATCACTGTTGAGTCGGTAAGGTCGCGCTGCAGGCGGGATACCGGGAGCTTGGCCGAAAGATGCTCAAAGATGGCATTGGCGATCCCGAGATTCCCCTCCGAATTCTCAAAATCAATGGGATTTACCTTGTGCGGCATCGTTGAGGAACCGGTTTCGGTCGCCTTGACCTTCTGCTTGAAATATTCCATCGAGATATACATCCACAGGTCGCGGTCAAGATCGGTCAGGATGGTGTTGATGCGCTTCAGGTTGTCGAAGAAGGCCGCCATATTGTCATAATGCTCGATCTGCGTGGTGGTCTGGCATCGTTCAAGGCCAAGGGTTTCATTGACAAAGTGGTTGGAGAATCCAACCCAGTCGATCGAGGGATAGGCGGCGTGATGTGCATTGAAATTCCCGGTGGCACCGCCGAATTTGGCGGAGATGGGAATGGTCTCCAGCAGGGCCAGCTGCATGCCAAGCCGTTCGGCAAATACATATAGCTCTTTGCCTACGGTTGTGGGTGAGGCAGGTTGCCCGTGCGTGTGGGCCAGCATCGGCACGTGCAGCCACTCCCGGCTCCTGGCAACGAGCGTGGTGTAGATCGACTCCAGCAGCGGTTCAAGTACCTCCCGGTAACCGTTGCGCATGGCCATCGGGAATGCGGTGTTGTTGATATCCTGCGAAGTAAGACCGAAATGGACAAACTCCCTGAATCCGCCCAAACCAGCCTTTTCGAATTGTTCCCTGACAAAGTACTCGATAGCCTTTACATCGTGGTTGGTCCGTTTTTCAATCTCTTTAACCCGCAGGGCATCGTCTTCGCTGAATTGCTCATAAATATTCCTTATTCCGGGAAACTTTTTCTTATCCACACCCTCCAGCTGAGGCAATGGGATTTCACACAAGGCAATGAAATATTCCACCTCCACCAGCAGCCTGTAGCGGATGATGGCGCCTTCGGAAAAATAGGCCGACAGGGGTTCGGTGACATTATGATACCGGCCATCGACCGGGGAAACAGCGTTCAGGGAAAAATCCATATTCTTGAAAAAATTACAAATTACAAATCTGGCCGGCCTCCGCCATGGTAAAATTATCGGCCAGTCAAAAATAAGATAATTTCACGGACAAGAGATGAATTAGCATTCAGTATTATCGTTAAATTTGTGCATTATCAACCCAGAAAAACAAATCGCATGAAAAAAACTGTACTTTCTCTATTGGTTGCCGTATTGACCTGTGTTACGACAGGTTTATATGCCCAGGCAAAACATTATGTGATCTTTGAACACTTTACGCAGGCAAGCTGCGCACCGTGTGCCGCCCAGAATCCTGCCATGCAGGCTACGCTCAATGCCAATATCGGCAGGGTTCACCAGATTTCGTACCACACCAGCTGGCCTGGTGTCGACCCGATGAATGCCTATAATCCTACCCAGGTAGCCGACCGTGTAACCTATTACAGCGTTACCGGCGTACCTGATGTCATTGGTCTTGGCAACCAGTACGAAGGCAGCCCCACAGGGGTTACCCAGGCACTGGTCGATAATTTCGCATCCGACCCCGCCCCGATCAGGGTTATTGTGAAGGAGACCTCCAACGGAGTTACCCGTACCGTGAAGGTGAAGGTGTTTACCGTGGATACCATCCCCGCCGCCAACTATAAGATCAGGCTTGCCGTTTGTGAAAACTGGGTCCATTATACCACCCCCCCCGGCTCGAACGGGGAGAAGGACTTTTCGGATGTTTTCCGCAAAATGCTGCCCTCCACTGCCGGCGATGCTTTTGTTCCAGCTGCCATCGGCGATTCTGTAACGCTCACCTATACCTATAACCTCGATCTCACCAAGTGGGACACCACCCAGATCTATTCCCTCGCCTTTATCCAGAATGAAACCACCAAGGCGATCGTCAATTCAGGATCATCCATCGACCCTGACTGGGAACTGGTAGGCATCGACCCCACCTTTAAAAAAGGCGCCACCGGCGACCTGAAGACCTTCCATTACAAGGTGCATAACCTTGGCGCCGCTGCCGAGCTTTTCCGCTTTAAACTTATCTCAAGCCAGCCGACGGGATGGAATTCCGATTTTTCGATCAACGGTACGGTTCATTCCGATTCGGTCGATATCTCGATCCCTGCAAAGTCGACCTATGACCTGGTCGTAGAGGCACATGTCGGACCGGGAGCAGGGCTTGGCACCTATTCCATCTCCATGAAATCGCTGGTTAACCTCCAGTTTGCCGCCGTGACGCTGAAATCCTTCGTGATGTCGGGCGTAACGGAACTTATCATCAACAATGACGGTGGATGGGGCGACGGCAGCGGCCTGTCGACGGCCAGTTTCCAGCAGAAGTATATCGATGCCCTGGTCTATTCGGGTAGCACCGCCTATGCGGTTGTCGACCTGACCACCTACAAAAAGGCCTTCCAGTATGACTGCGTATCAGATGTGGTAAATTATTTCTTTAACGTAGGCTGGTCCTTCCCTGCCTTTACCGACGAGTCGGTCGCCATCTTCAAATCGGAGCTGAATGCCGGCAAACGGATGCTGGTCTCGGGACAGGATATCGGCTGGGATACCTGGACGGCGGCTTCCAGCGGCGGTCACGGAACCGATTCCACCAAGGCCTTTTATACCAACTACCTGGGCGCCCATTTTAACAGTGACGGCACCACAGCGAACAACCAGTATATCGCCAATACCACCGATCCCGATTTCGGACAGGTCCCGACCTCGCCGCTTACCAACGTTTACGGCGGCTCCAATTTCTTCCCCGATGAAATCAATGCAGTGGGTGTTGGTGCCAATATCTTTTATTACAATACGGCCCAGACAAAAATCGGCGGTGTAAAGGCGAGCAACGGCACCTGGAAAACCGTTTACCTGGCCACCAGCCTGGAGATGATGTCGGCTGATAATGCCCGCAACGAGCTCATCAAGAAGGCGCGCATCTGGTTTGGCGGAACACCGGTAGGTATCGGTACAACGCAGGCTGAAGGGGCTCACCTTGGCCAGAACTTCCCCAACCCCGCCGGCGACCACACCACCATCCTGCTTACGGCCATCGACAGGGATATGATGCTCGAGGTTACCGACCTTGCCGGCAGGACCCTTGTCAGTGTACCGGTAAAAGCCAATACAACACAGGTTGATGTTTCCACTTCAGGGCTCAGGACCGGGCTCTATCTTTACCGGCTTGCCGGCGGAGGAAACGTGTTGGAAACGAGAAGGATGGAGATAGTGAAGTAGCGAAATAATTGCAAAAAATCTGCAGCCGGGTTTTGTTTTTTATTTTTATTGTTTGATCGCAACTTTACCTTGTAATCCAGGAACAACCCTGGCTAAGCAGGCTGGCCGCCTCATGAAAGTCACGTTAAAAAAATCGGGGAATGAACGTAAAACTGTGGACTGTCCGAGGAGCGAAGCGACGAGTTTCCGCAGTTTAGCGAATGACGAAGATTTTTGGTGACTTTCATGCAGCGGTGACTTTTCTTTGCTACTTTCTTTTTGTGGCAGAAAAAGAGAGTAGAGGTAGTAATAGAATAAGATGCCGGTTACCTTAAGACAGTCCTTTCGCAGGCAAAAGAAGATTGCAGGATTGTTACTGGTGTAATTGTGATTAATCAGATTATTATTATTATTATTATTCCCGGATTCTCTTCATGATGCTGATCTAACCCTTATACTCACACAAAACTATTATTCATAAAAAAACAAACCCTTTTACTGGCCTTTCTGCTCTTCACCTCCGTGATCATGGCCTAAAAGCAATCACCTTTCTTTCGCAACGGCATCGTCCCGAAGGCGAACATGCACCTGCCCGCGGCAGGGAACCATCAGGCACCGAAATTTCCGGGCGGCAATGTGTTGCTCGATTTTGAAGGAATTGGCGATTTTTACCCTGTTGGCAGTTATTATAGTGGAGCCGGGGGACCAAACTATGGCGTTACTTTTTCTCCCGGCACCGTTGGTGTACGTGATGGCATCGGGACTTTTACCAATGAGCCTTCACCGGTAACAGTTGCTGTAAGCCTTTCAGCCAGCATGTTGATGAATGTAGCAGCTGGTTTTAATACAAGTTTATCGTTCTATTATGCGGCTTATAAAACAAACTGGACCGTCAACATTTTTGACGGGCCTGATGGTACGGGCAATCTCCTGGCTACCTCATCAGGAGCCTACAACAATGCTGGTACCTGCGGATCATATAATGTTTGTGTATGGACACCGTTGACAATAAATTTTGCTGGTACAGCGAGGTCGGTTGTTTTCTCGTGAAATGCGGGTAATTTCGGTGTCGATGATATTTCCTTCCATCCTGCGGGTGCGCCTTCGGCCGTTCCGACCCTCGGGCAGTGGGGGCTTATCCTGCTGGGAGGTATCCTGGTGATGGTGGGTTCGGTGTATGTCACGAGGAGAAGAAACGGGGCGACAGCCAGTTGAAAATATCAGGATAACCATCTGTTGGAAAAACCAGGTGCCCTCCATCCCGAGATGCGACACCTGGTTTTTTTATTGTTTCCTGACTGCTGACGCTTCTCAATTTCAGTGTGTTGACATTTCCCAGGTGATTGAATTTAAATGACGCGACAAAGCCCATTTTAAGTACGAAATACAATGTACAAAGTACAAATGAAAGTGGGAAGTACAAAGTTCGAAGGAGGAACAACGGCCGGCTGATCCCAAACTTCGTACTTCGTTTTTGGTACCTGGTATTTCGCGCTGTACCGCAATAAATGTCAGAAGCCGGGACCTGGATTTTTAGTGTTTTATTCAGCCCGGATTTTTGGTGGTTCTCCGGCCTGCCCGTGCGCTACCTGCCCACATTATTCAGTATCCACCTCGCCATCATATCCATCGCCCCGGGGGAGATGGTCTCTTCGATCTTCGAATATTCTGTCGGACTTCCGGTGGTGGCATGCTGGAAAAGGTGGTTCAGGTCGGGAAGTTCCTCTACCGTGTAGCCGACATTTCCGCCGAAGATCATGGCCCTTTCAATAGCCGCCAGGTTCTCCTTTGACGGCACCTGCAGGTCGAGGCTGCCGTTGATGGCCAGCAGTGGGCATTTTACCTTGGTAAGGTAGTCCTGTGGATCGAGGGTTAGAAAGCACCGGAACCAGGGAGAAGTAAGGGTTTTGATTTCCGCACTGATCGCCTCCTCCGTTTGTTTATGGTAGCTGGTGTCGCGGGCATTCTTTTTGTCCATGGCCGTAAAGAGGTCGCGGAGCTTTTTTTCCGCCTTGGCATTGTCGGCGGTTTTCCGGATCACCTTGTACATCCCGGCACTCAGGCTGAGGTTTGCCGCGATGGTTTTTTCATCTCCCTTTTCGGCCCGGGCGATCAGTTCCGACTGCAGCAGCAGGATCTGCTCCCCCGTGAGCCCGGGACCGGCCATCAGTACCACGAAGGCCAGTTCGGGATGGCGCGAAGCCACGATGGGGGCAATGATCCCTCCCTCGCTGTGACCAATGATGCCGATCTTTGTGATATCAATGTCCTTTCTTTTCTGCAGGAATGAGAGGGCTGCCTCGGCATCGGTGGCGAAATCGAGGGTCGTGGCGGTCTTGAACTCCCCGCCTGAGGCTGCAACCCCGCGGTCGTCGTAACGCAGTACGGCAATCCCCTGGCGGGTGAGGTAATCAGAGAGGACCAGGAAGGGTTTGTGCCCCAGCAACTCTTCATCACGGTTCTGGGGGCCTGAGCCTGTAACCAGGATCGCCACGGGGAACGGGCCACCCTTTTCGGGAAGGGTCAGCGTGCCGGCCAGGTTGAATCCCCCCTCCCTGTTGGGGAAAAACACCTCCTCGGTAAGATATGGAAACGGGTGGTGCGGCTCCTGCGGACGATTCAGCGTGACGGGCTTCTCCTGCTTTTCCATGGTTAGCGGGAATGCCATTCCTCCCTGTTTCCAGCTTCCCGGGATTGCGTTATGATCAGCATTCATCCTGCCGGAAAATTTCCCACCTATTTTTTTGGAAGAAACCAATATTGAATCATCTTTGATCAACACCTTGCTGGTGGGCAGATCCATCGCCCCCTGGTCGGGACTGTCGAAAGTTACCGTCATACTGTCGGCCGGGCTGAAGGCTACATTCATCACCAGCCGCAGTTCCATTCCCTGTACTTTGAGTTTCCCGGCCCACGATCCCCGGAAATCATGCGGTTTCACCTGTGCCACGGCCATTGCAGGCACGATCAGAACGGCTGCCGCCAGGATCCACCCGGCCAACCTCAGATAATTTTTCATAAAAATGCTGTTTATCCGCCAAAGGTAACACTTTCACGGTTTCGCCATTTCAGTTTACAGCCATTATTATGATACTCTATTGCACAATGGCACTCTTGAAACTATTCGACCAGGCGGCGAAGAAACCGATGCCGCCATTGCTGACATTCCCCTTGATGTTGGCAGGCGGTCCTGTGAAAAACGGGATGTTGAGCCCGGAGAGGTCAACCTCCTGGATAAAGTTGTAGTACTCCTTGGTGATACCCGACATCTGCAGGGTGATGGTATCCCCGGGTTTAAGCGCCTCCCATGTATTTTCATTGTTGAGCCGCATCACCGGCACCCCATCCATATAACTGCCATTATAGAATTTATCATCAGAAATAGCCTTCTTGTTAATGGTGTCGGTCATCAGTCTCCCGTTTTTATAAAGGTTGAACAGATAAAAATTGGCTTCATTTCCGGGGTCCTGCGCCCATAGTTTGATGATCCACCGACCCTTCGGGTGATTTGAGGGGGTTTCAAAAACGGCGGCAACCGAATCGAGATGGGGAACCGATGGCATCTCCGAGGTGGCTTCTGCGGAAGAAATCCCTCCAATGGGATCATGCAGGGAAATATGCAGGGTATAGGATTTTCCGACCTGGCCGGCAAATCCCGGGTCTGTCTGGTAAATGCCAGAAACGCCCGGTTGGGATTCATGCAGGGTGAACATTTTTGCGCCATCCGTAACCGTAACAGTGGCATTGTGGACTCTTGGCAGCGGCGCATTGGAGAAGTAATCGGCCGAGGTGGTAAGCGCGACGGCATAGATCCCTGTATCCGACTGTACATTGCCATCCACCACCAACCGGGTATAGGTCGAGTCAAGTTTCAGGTTGACCTTCTCGGTGCAGGAAACGGCGATAACTGCCAACAGGATGATATAGAAAAGTTTCCTAGTCATTGTTGAAATGGAAATTAAAGGTGACGGAGGGAATGATCCCGAAAAGGTAAACCTTTTCTGCATAGGTGGTGTTAGGGTTGATGTTATCCTGGGTGAAATTGATCGACCAGGTATTATGGCGGTCGTAGACATTGTAGACCGAAAAGTTAAGATCCCAGTTGAATTTGCGACCTGCCTTCTCTTTGCTGTAGAGGGTTACCGCGAAGTCCAGCCTGTGGTAGTCCTGGTACCGGTACTGATTCCTGTCGGAATAGATCACGCTGATCTTGTTGCCGATTTCAATGCGCCCGATGGGAAAGGTGACCGGGGCGCCGGTTGCATAGACCCAGTTGGCCGAGACGGCCCACCGTTTGCTGATCACGTAGTTCATCACCACCGAGATGTTGTGGGGCTTGTCGTATGGTGCAGAGTAGGGGTTGCCGTTATTGATCTCCTGGATCTGGCGGAAGGTGCGCGACCAGGTATAACTGACCCAGCCGTTGAATTTCGTCTCATTCAGCCTTACCAGGAACTCTACCCCATAGGAATAAGCCTTGCCGGTACGTACCTGCCCTTCGAGGGTGTCGTTGAGCAGCAGTTTGGCGAAATCTTTGAAGTCAACCACATGCTGCATCCATTTATAATAGGTCTCCACAGAGGTTTCGATGGTGTTGTGACGGAAATTGCGGAAATAGCCGATGGCCACCTGGTCGGCAAGCTGCGGCTTGATGTTGGGACTGGCCGGGAACCAGACGTCGAGCGGCGTACCGACTGTCGAATTCTGCGCCAGCTGCAGGTACTGGTAGGTTCTGGCATAACTGGCCTTGATCGAATGACGGCTGTTGAAATCATAGAGTAACCCGAGCCTTGGTTCAAGCCCGGTATAGGTGTTGTACAGCGTGCCCGATTTGTAAACCGTTGAATCAATTACCGTATGTGACTGGGTGTAGTGGTAAACAGTGCCTGGCCCCGTATTCTGGAACATCGAGAGCCGCAAGCCATACTTGGCAGTAAAATGGTCGCCGAATTTTTGCTCGTTGCTGGCATAGATCCCCGTCTCAAACCCGTAATTGTTGGGAACCTTTACCGATTTCAGCACCGACTGCTCCCCGATTCCCTTCGCCTCGCCCGGGCTGAACATGTGATAGATCTCCGAAAACCCGAAACGGATCGTATTCCGGGTATTCAGGTAATAGCTGAAGTCGCCCTTGGCCCCGAGATCGCGGAGATAGGAGGTCCAGTCGAACGAATTGGTGTTGCCGGTAGGTGTGCTCAGGTTGTAAAGGTAATTGCTGTAAATGAAGGAGAAGTTGGAGAAGAGCTGGCGGGTAAAGAGGTGGTTCCAGCGCAGGGTGGCTGTTTCGTTGCCCCATTGCATCTGGGCAAACCCGTTTTTAAACACGTCGCGCCCGAAATATCCCGAGAGGAAGATCTGGTTGTTGTCGTTGATCTTGTAGTTGATCTTGGCGTTCAGGTCATAAAAGTAAAGCTTGTCGTTGTGGAGCGACGCGTTGGAGGAGAGTGGCAGGAACAGGTCGGCATAGGTGCGGCGCCCTGAGATGACAAACGAACATCGGTCCTTCAGGATGGGGCCTTCGACCGTAAGGCGGCTGGAGATCAGGCCGATCCCGCCGTTTACCTCGATTTTCTTGGTATTGCCTTCATTCATCCTCACATCGAGTACCGATGAAAGCCGGCCCCCGTAATTCGCAGGGATATCGCCCTTGTATAGCTTCACATCCTTGATGGCGTCATTGTTAAATACCGAGAAAAAACCCATCAGGTGGGAGGCATTGTAAACAGTGGCTTCATCAAGCAGGATCAGGTTCTGGTCGGAGGCGCCGCCCCTGACGCTGAATCCGCTTGAACCCTCGCCGACCGACTGCACCCCGGGCAGCATCTGGATGGCCTTGATCACATCCACTTCGCCGAAGAGGGCGGGAATTCGCTGGATGGTCTTGATATCCATCCGGAAGGTGCTCATCTCGGGCTTTACCACATTTTTATCATTCTTTTCACTGGTGATCTCCACCTCCTTCAGATTACGCAGCAGCGCCTCCAGCTCCAGGCTGATCCTCACATCCTTTGTTACCGTCAGGTCCACAGTTTTTTCGATGGTCTGGTAACCCACATAGGAGTATATCAGGGTGTATTTCCCGGCGTTCATGGTCAGCGAGTAGTTGCCATATACATCGGAGACAGCGCCAGTTTTCAGCTCCCTGACAAAAACGGTGGCTCCCACCAGCGCCTCTCCGCTGCGCTTGTCGGTAAGCCGGCCACTGACCGATGCCCGGGTAGGGTTTTCATCTGGTCCGCCCGATACCGACAAGGCCGAAAAGAACATAATAAAGGAGAAAAACAGGAAAAGGGCTGACTTCATGGGCAAAGGTGGTTTTACTTTATTTTCTGATGATCCGGAATTCTCCGTTAACGTCGAGTTTGATGATCTGCGAAGGCCTGAAATTGCCGGGTTGCCCGAACGAAGCATCCACTGCATGGTCAACCCCTTCGATGATCCTCTGGTCGATGGCGTTGTAGTTCGCAGGGGGATCCCCGCCCGAGAGGTTGGCAGATGTTGAGACGATGGGTTTGCCGAATTGCCGGATCAATTGCCGGCAGAATTCGTCTTTTACGACCCGGATGGCCACAGAACGATCGTCGGCAATGACATTGGCGGCCAGGTTCTGAGCCTCCGGGTAGATGATCGTCAGCGGTGATTCGGCAAAGTCGACCAGGTCCCAGGCCATTTCGGGCATGACCTTCACGTAACGCTGGATCTTTTCAGGCGTGTCGGTCAGAATGATCATACTCTTGCTCTCTGTCCTGTTTTTCAATTTGTAAATCTTCTCGACGGCAGTGGCATTGGTGGCATCGCACCCGATACCCCAGATGGTGTCGGTGGGGTAAAGAAGGATTCCTCCCTCCTTTAAAATCCGGATGCAGGTGTTGATTTCCTCGCCGGCAGAGGTCGCGGGTCTCTTCATGTTGGAAAGTGTGAGGTTTCAGGATTGGGCGGTTTTTCCCGGCCCCGATCAGTTACGCGATAGATAACGGGAAAGTTGTGGACAAATTGCCCAACATTTACGTATGTTGAAAATCAGGGATTGATATTATGTAACAACCTGGATGTCAACTGTTCATTCCTTATTTCATATCCGCAACGGAAATGTTTTTCAGGGCAGCTCCTGTACCCGTGCAGTCCGCAGGGACGGCAGGGGAGGGGGTGATCCATTTCCACCACTGCCGAATCATCTGACAGGGGCCCAAAGCCAAAGCCGGGTATCGTGGAACAGTAGATGGCTGTGACCGGCGCATTGACCGCCGAAGCCAGGTGCATGGGGGCCGAGTCGTTGGTGAAATTCATCGCGGCATGCTGCATCAGGGCAGCCGATTGAAGGAACGTCAGTTTACCGGCAAGATTCCTGGCATTGGGGTGTGCCGCCTTTGCCATGATCTCCGCACATAGTTCGTGGTCATTGCCGGCTCCCAGCAGGTATATATGGGAATCAACAGGTACCTGTTTGATGAGGTCAACCCATTTTTCAAGGGGATATTGCTTGGTAAACCACAGCGATGCGGGCGAAAGCGTGTAATAGATGCCGGCGTTGAACGGCGCCACATGCGCAGCATCCGGGGCGGACGGGTAAAGCCGTGGCATACAGGCACCCTCGCCGGTAATCGCCTCAACCAGCGACAAATTACGGTAGATCTCGTGAATGCCGTCGAGGGTATGGGCAATCTTCTTCGTAAACAGGAAGGAGAGCGGGTTCTTGTCGAACCCGATGGTCATGGCAGCACCGGAAAAGGCGGTCATCAGCCCGGTCTTGAAAAAGCGCTGGAGGTTGACAACCAGGCTGTACCTGTTTCTCCGTACCTGCCTCATCAGCCGGATGAAGTTGGGGGTCGAACGGCTCCGCTTATCCCACACCAGCACCTCGTGCAGAAAGGGGTGGCCGGCAAACAGCGATTCATTCCCCTTTTTCACCAGCAGGTCGATGGCGCTGCCGGGGAAATGCCTGTGTAATTTCTCCACCACGGGGGTTGCCAGGATGACATCGCCGATGGAGGCGGTTTGGATGACCAGGATCCTGTTCGTCATACGGCTACGTCAAATTCGCGTAAGGCCTGGTTCAGCGAGGTTTTCAGGTCGGTGGATGGCTTCCGCTGACCGATGATCAGCGCACAGGGTACCTGGTATGTGCCGGCGGGAAAAACTTTTGGCAGCGTTCCCGGGATAACCACCGACCTTTCGGGGATATAACCCTTGTATTCGATGGCCTTATCGCCCGAGACATCGATGATTTTTGTGGATCCCGTCAATACGACATTGGCCCCCAGCACCGCTTCGCGCCCAACCCTGACCCCTTCGACTACGATGCAGCGGGAACCCAGGAAACAATGGTCTTCAATGATCACGGGCGCCGCCTGGACAGGTTCCAGCACCCCGCCGATGCCGACCCCGCCGCTGAGGTGGCAGTGGCTGCCGATCTGGGCGCAGGAGCCTACGGTGGCCCAGGTGTCAATCATGGTTCCGGGACCGACCCATGCACCGATATTGATGTAGGAGGGCATCATGATGACCCCCTCTGAAATGAAGGCGCCATAACGGGCAATGGCATGGGGAACAACGCGGATACCTGATTTTTCATAGTCCCTCTTCAGGGGGATCTTATCATAAAACCGGAAGGGACCCACTTCGATCAGTTCCATCTTCATGATGGGAAAGTAGAGGATAACCGCCTTTTTGATCCACTCGTGGGTAATCCATTTCCCCGCCTCCGGGCTGGCAATCCTCAGCATTCCCCCGTCAAGCCGGGCGACAACCTCCCTGATCGCCTCCCTCGTCTCCTCCTGTTTCAGCAACTCCCGGTCCTCCCAGGCTGATTCTATCATTGATTTCAAGTCGGTCATATATCGTTTTACTTTGGGAAACTCCATGGGGCCCGGAGTCTGTATAATATATTTTCGTTGTTAATAAGAATCCTGTCACCGGAATGAATACGTTTGATTTAACCACAAAGCTCACAATGGTTTACACAAAGTTCACAATGGCCTTCCTGGTGAACATTGTGCCTTCATTGTGTCATTGTGGTTAATTTTCAACCCTGTATTCTAAGTTGACCGGTCGCAATACGTTAACAAGGATCACAAAGTGTGCCTTGCAGCGCATGTCAACCGTCATCTTTTCCCCCTAATACTCCTTTCCAAAATTAGATAAAATTTCAAAACTTTGTACCTTTGCACAAAATCGGGTAAATGGGCAGGATTGTTGCAATTGATTACGGGCAAAAGCGGACCGGGCTGGCCGTGACAGACGAGCTGAAGATCATCGCCACAGGCCTGACCACCGTCAAAACCTCCGACCTGCTTGATTTTTTACAGGATTATGTCCTGAAAAACACTGTTGAATGTTTTGTCGTCGGCGAACCAAAACAGATGAACAATACGGCCTCCGGATCGGCAATGTTCATCGAGCCCTTTGTTGGAAAGCTCAGGAAAGTCTTTCCTTCGATTCCTGTTCACCGCATGGATGAGCGTTTTACCTCGAAAATGGCCACCTGGACCATCCGGGAGGCCGGGTTGAAGAAAAAGGACAGGCAGGACAAGACGCTGGTCGACACGGTGAGCGCCACCATCATCCTCCAGTCGTACATGGAGATGGTGAGTTATGGGTCGCGGTAGGCGCAGGAGGTGAAATGGCCTGGCCGGCACCCGGTTGACAATCATGGTTTAAGAAAAATGGAAAAGATATGATATTGCCAGTAGTTGCCTATGGACATCCTGTATTGAAGAAGGTTGCAGAACCGGTTGATGCCGGCTACCCTGATTTCGGCGAGTTTCTTGAAAATATGTGGGAGACCATGTACCAGTCGGATGGGGTAGGGCTGGCAGCCCCCCAGGTGAACCGTTCCATCAGGGTCATTGTGATCGATGCCTCTGCTTTCGCGGAAAAATACCCGGAAGCGGAGCACTTCAGGAAAGCCCTGATCAACGCCGAGATTTACCGTGAAGAGGGAGAGGAGTTCTCATTTAACGAAGGCTGCCTGAGTTTCCCCGGGCTTCGCGAGGATATTATGCGCAAACCGGTGATCCATATAAAATACCTCGACGAAAATTTCGTTGAACATGATGAACGCTACGACGGCGTTCTCGCCAGGATCATCCAGCATGAATATGACCACATTGAAGGCATCGTCTTTGTAGATCGCCTGCCATCCCTGAAAAAGATGCTGCTCAAACGACGGTTGGCCGAGATCAGCAAGGGAAATGTGGAAGTTTCGTATAAGATGCTGTTCCCCCAGATTAAAAAGGGCAGAAGATAACCGAAAAATGAACCGATAATTGTAACAATGAAAAGAACGACAGTAGTATTAATTTGTGGTGTTTTTGCCATACTTGCAGGATGCAGCCCTTCGCGCGACAAAACGGTAGCCAGGATACAGGGCCTTGAAAAACGGCTCTTTGCCCCCGAATCGGTCAGTTTTGACAAAGAAAAGGCCGACACCCTGCTGCAGCTTTATGCAGCTTTTATCAAGGATCATCCCAAGGATACCATGTCGCCCGGTTTTTTGTTTAAATCGGCCAATGTGGTGATGAACATGGGCGAAGGAGGAAAGGCGGTTGCCTTGTTCGACCAGTATATCCAGAATTACCCTGATAAACCGAAAGCGGCCATCTGCATGTTTTTTAAAGCCTTTGTCTATGAAAACGTGGTTCACGATCTTGACAAGGCCCGCGAGACCTACCTGCAATTCATGGAAAAATATCCCAAAAACGATTTCGTAAAGGATGCCAAACTGGCCCTGGCGAACCTGGGCAAATCACCCGAAGCGCTGGTAAAGGAATTCGAGGCAAAACGCCACGCCGACAGCCTGCGCATCGCCGACTCCCTTGCCAAAACCACCAAACCCAAAAAACGGAAATAACCATTCCCGCATTCCCGCATTGTTTGCATTGTTTGCATTGCCTTCATTGTTTGCATTCCCGCATTCCTGCATTCCTGCATTCCTGCATTCCTGCATTATTTAAAAAGGCTCTCCAGGAAATTCGACAAACCAGAGGGGGAGATGTTCTCGTACAGCCGTCCCTCGTACGAATAGGCGATTTCGCCGCGTTCTTCCGAAACGATGATTGCGATTGCATCCGATTTTTCGGTAATCCCGACGGCCGCCCGGTGGCGTAACCCGTAAAAGGGAGGAATCGTCGATTTGTTCGATACCGGCAGGATGCAACGCGCAGCCCTGATCTTGTCGCCGATAATCACCACGGCCCCGTCGTGGAGGGGACTGTTCTTAAAGAAGATCGTTTCAATCAGGACCTCGGAGATATAGGCGTCGACCGGCTGTCCGGTGGCAATATACTGGGCCAGTTCATTTTGCTGCGTAATCACGACCAGGGCCCCGGTCTTTGTTTCGGCCATCTTCTGACAGGCCTTTACGATCTTGTCGATGTTAAGGTTGATGGGATTGTTGACCTTGAATCGCCAGAACAAAAAACGCCTGCGCTGGTTCTTGATGATCCGGAGGTTCCCCACCATCAGTAAAAACTGTCTTATTTCGGGTTGAAAAACCACGATCAGTGCGATAACCCCAACACTGATGAACTGTCCGAGGATTTCGGTGAGCAGCTGCATATGCAGCGCTTTGACAACCTTCCAGATGAGGTACAGGGCGATGATGCCGATAAATATCCGGATACCGGCGGTACCCTTGACCAGGTTGTAAATTTCATATAACAGGATGGCAAACAGGATAATGTCAACAATATCTACGATACGTAAAGAAAAAAGGCCTACAAGCAACATAAGGTTTGATTAATAAGAACAGTAAAAAGGATTGGTTGAATTCCTGATCCTTTCGGTCAGATATCTTTTCAAAGTTAACAAATTCCCGTTATCCGGCCATTTTCACGAGCCGGATCGCCTCCGATGCCTCCTTTACATCGTGCACGCGCAGGATTGACGCCCCTTTCAGCAGGGCAATGGTATTTAAAACAGTGGTCCCGTTCATGGCATCCTGCGGGGCGGTGTTCAGAACCCGGTTGATCATCGATTTGCGGGAAAGTCCCGCCAGGATGGGCGCACCAAGCGACAGGAAGCTGTTGAGCCGCGAAAGCAGCGTGAAGTTGTGGGTCACCTCTTTGCCGAACCCGAACCCCGGGTCGATGATGACCTGGCGAACTCCCTTCTCCCTGCACTGGGCCAGCTGCTGTTCAAAGAAGTAGGTGACCTCGGCCACGACATCGGAATAGGAGGGGGCCAGCTGCATCGTTTCAGGCGTCCCCTTCATGTGCATCAGCACGTAGGGTACATTCAGCGCGGCAACCGTGTCAATCATGGCTTTATCAAAACGGCCGCCGTAAATGTCGTTGATCATCCCCGCGCCTTTTTCAACCGCTGCCCTTGCAACACACGGGCGATAGGTGTCGACTGAAAAAACCGTTCCCGGGAATTCCCTGCAAAGCCTCCCCAGCGCCTCTGTGATCCGGGTCATCTCCTCTTTTTCCTCCACGGCAGGAGCGCCCGGCCGCGTGGAAACAGCCCCTACATCGACGATGGCGGCGCCGTCACGCACCATTTTCTCAACATGCCGTATCCTGGAACCCATGTCGGGGAACCGGCCGCCGTCATAAAAGGAGTCGGGCGTTACATTGAGGATCCCCATAACCTGTGGAACCGATAAATCCAGCGACTTCGAACCGCAATATAACCTTGACATCGATCTTTTCCCTCTTTAATACATCCGGGAGAAACCCGTAGGTCAATCTCCCGGAGATGCCGGAATTGTTATTTATTTGTTAAATTCAGGGGCCAAAAGTACGACCAATAGGCAGATTTTTGTTAATTTTAGCCTCAAATTTATTCGCATGAAGATTTTAAGGACTATTTTCAGGATCCTTGTAGGACTGGTATTCATATTTTCAGGTTTTGTAAAGGGAATCGACCCGCTGGGCACGGTTTACCGGATGGATGATTATTTTATCGCCTTTAACATACCCTGGTTCATGAGTTTCAGCCTTGTGCTGACGATCTTCCTTTGCACCCTTGAATTCCTGCTCGGGATCAGCCTGCTCTTCAACCTGTGGATCCGGAAAACGGTCTGGCTGCTCCTGCCCATGATGATGTTCTTTACCATCCTTACCTTTTTTGATGCAGTGTACAATATTGTTCCCGATTGCGGTTGCTTTGGCGACGCCCTGAAGATCACCAATGTGCAGACCTTTATCAAGAACCTGGTGCTGATGGCCCTGATCCTGCCCATCTTCGCCTGGCGGAAGAAATTCAGAAGCCTGCTGCCCCCATGGGGTGATGTTGCCCTGCTGCTGGTTACCGTGATCGGGTTTGCCGCCATGTCGGTTGAGTGCTACCGCCATCTTCCGCTGATCGACTTCATGGGATGGAAGGTGGGAAACAAGGTCAGCAAGACCGAACCCCTGCCGGTGACCTTTTATGTAACCTACAAAAACAAACGTACAGGCGCCGAAAAGGAGTATGTCTCTCCCAATTACCCCTGGAACGATTCCACCTGGCTATCCGAATGGATCTTTAAAAGCCAGCGGGTGGTCGACCCCAATACCCAGGGGCTGATGCTGCGCATCGAAGACCAGTACGGAGGCGATTTTACGGCCAATGTGCTCAATAATCCCGACTACCAGTTCATCCTGGTGGCCTATGACCTCACCAGGACCAATGTTGAAGGATTTCACAAGATATTACCGCTCTTCAAAAAATCGTACGCCGACGGCTATTCGTTTGTATGCCTGACCAACTCCCTGCCAGCCGTCATCAAGAAATTCAGGATGGCAAACGGCGCCTCTTTCGACTTCTACAACTCCGACGATGTGGTGCTTAAAACCATGGTACGCTCCAGTCCCGGCCTCATCCTGATCAAAAACGGCATCGTCATCGCCAAATGGGGTTTCCGTGATTTTCCTTACTATGATGAGGTAAAGAAAAAATACCTGAAAAAATAAATACGGCCCAGGCCTGTACCTTTGGTTATTTCCTTCAACAAACACCTCACCCGGAAAGCATGGGACATTTTATCATAAAAAGACTTGGCTACGGGCTGCTTGTCCTGCTGGGGGTCATCGTGGTGGTCTTTTTCCTGTTCAACGTCCTCCCGGGCGATCCCGCCCGCATGATGCTGGGACAACGCGCCGATGTTGCCTCCGTCATCGCCATCAACAAAGATCTTGGGCGTGACAAGCCGCTGCCGGTTCAGTTCCTGAATTACCTGAATGACCTCTCGCCGGTTTCCCTCCATTCGACAGGCGATAAGAACTCCTTTCTCTTCCTCGACCCTGCCAAATACGGAAAAACGCTGAAACTGCTGTCGGCAGGAGGGATGGCCCTGGTACTGAAGGTGCCCTACCTGCGCCGGTCGTACCAGTCAAAACGGAATGTCACGGAGATCCTTTCCGAGGGGTTTGTTAATACGATCATCCTTGCCCTGGTGGCCATGATCTTTGCCATCATCGCCGGCATTGCCCTGGGGATTATCTGCGCCATTTACAAAAACAGTTTTGTCGACAGGGCCACGCTCATATTCTCTGTCCTGGGCATGTCGCTCCCCTCTTTTTTCGTTGCCATACTGAATGCATGGATTTTTGCGTTTGTATTGGTAAGGTTCACCGGCCTGAATATGACGGGCAGTTTGTTCGGGGTTGATGATTTCGGGCGCGGAAGCTACCTGGAGCTGAAAAACCTCATCCTGCCCGCCCTCACGCTTGGTATCCGGCCGCTGGCCATCATCGTGGAGCTGACCCGCAATTCGTTGCTGGAGGTGATGACCCAGGACTACATCCGGACTGCAAAGGCCAAGGGGCTGGGCAAAGGCAGGGTCATCCTGAAACATGCCTTGAAAAATGCACTCAACCCGGTGGTCACCGCCATCTCCGGCTGGCTTGCCTCGCTGCTCGCCGGCGCCGTATTTGTGGAATTTGTGTTCGACTGGAAAGGGATCGGCGTCGTTATCGTTAATGCCCTCGATAAATACGATTTCCCGGTAGTCATGGGAGCCGTTCTTTTTATTTCGATTATCCTCATCGTGATCAACCTTTTGGTGGATATTCTATATGGATTGCTGGATCCAAGGATACGGCTGCAGTAAAAAGTGAATATTGAATATTGAATATCGAATAACGAATATCGAATAACGAATGACGAATGACGAATAACGAATAACGAACATTGAATAATGAAGTTTGAATGATGAATGGAAACGGGACGGGCAGGGGGCCGTTGACGGCCTCAATGAGTCTGACTGTGCTTAACAAGATAAATCAATCATAAAACCCAAACACACAACGTAAATGAGAAAGAAAATTGTTGCCGGAAACTGGAAAATGAATAAAGTGTTTTCTGAAGCTGAAGATCTGATTACCGAAATTGCCGACGCACTTGACGATATGGAGCTGGTCAACACCGAGGTGGTGCTTTGCCCGCCGACGCTCTACATCGAAATGGCCTCTGATGTTGCTGAAGAGGCAAACTTCAAGGTCGGCGCGCAGAATATTTACCCTGCCGATGCCGGCGCCTTTACCGGCGAGATAAGCCCGGCGATGCTGAAGGAGCTGAAGGTTGAATATTGTATTACCGGCCATTCGGAGCGCCGTAAATATTTCAATGAAAGCAATGAATTCCTCATGGCAAAGGTCGACTCCCTCCTGAAACATGGCATCCGCCCGATCTTCTGCTGCGGCGAACTCCTGCCCGAACGCGAAGCCGGACAGCATTTTGCCGTCGTGAAAAAACAGCTTGAAGAATCGCTGTTTCACCTGGCCGCCTCTGCATTCGGAATGGTCGTGATAGCGTATGAACCCGTGTGGGCGATCGGTACCGGTGTCACTGCAACCAACGAACAGGCACAGGAGATGCATGGTTATATCAGGCAGCTGGTTGCTGAAAAATACGGCGCCAAAACCGCCGACAATACCTCAATCCTGTATGGCGGCAGCTGCAATGGGAAAAATGCGATGGAGCTTTTTGCCCAGCCTGACGTTGACGGCGGCCTCATCGGCGGCGCCTCGCTCAAGGCCGAAGAGTTTATCCAGATCGTTTCATCCCTGTAGCCATGGTATATATCGAATTCAATATCCGTAATTTCCAGGACTTCGACCCTGAAATTATCATGGCACAGCTTTCGGAACTCGGTTTTGAGAGTTTTACCGAAACCGACGATACCCTTCAGGGCTATATCCGGGAAGATCTCTATGATGCGGATGTCGTTGGGGCCTACCTGCTGCAGTTGCACTCCGATCACGCGGTTACCTTTGACATGCAGGCGATCCCGGCCCAAAACTGGAATGCCTTGTGGGAAAGCGCCTATGATGCCGTGACCATTGCCGGCAGGTGCCAGGTCAGGGCGCCGTTTCATCAGCCCCGGCCGGGCATTGCCTACGATATCGTGATCGAACCGAGAATGTCGTTTGGCACCGCCCACCATGAAACCACCTCCCTGATGCTGGCACTGCTGCTGGATGAACATCCTGAAGGCAGCCGCGTGCTGGATATGGGATGCGGCACCGGAGTGCTGGCGATCCTGGCCTATAAGATGAAGGCTGCGCAGGTGGTGGCCATCGACAACGACGACTGGGCCTATGCCAATGCCCTCGACAATATGAACAGCAACGATGCAGGCGAAGTTAAAGTGCTCCAGGGGGATGCCTCCATGATCCCGCTCCCGGCCTATGACCTGGTCCTGGCCAACATCAACCGCAACGTGCTGCTCAACGACATCCCTGTTTACGCCGGGTACCTGAATGACCACGGAACCCTGCTTGTCAGCGGTTTCTATGAACAGGACCTGGAGATGATCAGGGAGGTGGCGGTCATGTCGGGGCTCATCTATGTCAGTCATAAGCAAGCCAACAACTGGGTTGGCGCTAAATTTGTAAAATGAACAGAATTCCTCTAAGGAGTATATTGATCCTGCTGATCGGCCTGTTTTCCGCCTGTTTTTCATACGGGCAGAAACTGGCCCTGTTCACGGGCGATTCCACCAAGTTCGTCGGCGAACTGAATGCCATTTTCTTTAACCTAGCCGATAATGAAAAGAAGATCATCACGCCTTACATGCAGGATTTTGTCCAGAAATGGAACCAGGAGAAATTTGATGCCGGCCAGAAAAAAATAATATATTCCATATTCAATGATATGGTTAAAAAGAAGATCAGGCCCTATCCCGATTTCTTCAACTATGTCAATGCCCTCAATATCTTCGTCAATACCCGTCAGCCCGACAGCTATTTCAACCCCTGGTCGGATATACTGAAGAAACTGCTGGCCGACAAGAACAGTCACAATTTCCTTACTTTCCTCGAATCGACCTCGAATCTCTTTGCCGAAAACGATGTTTATAAATCCACGACCACCCGCTGGAAGATCGTGCCTGCGGCATTCCGTTTTGTCTTTGACACAGTTCCCGTCATCGTATTTTCGGAGGGCAACCTTACCTGTTATGCAAACGACGATAGTCTGAACATATACAATACCAAGGGGTCTTATTATCCCCTGACAAGCCAGTGGCGGGGTTCGCAGGGGATGGTAAACTGGAAACGGGCAGGGGGCGACCCGGAGAAGGTTTTCGGGACCCTTAACCGGTACAACATCCAGATGAGGTTTTCCAATTTCACGGCCGACACGGTCATGCTGACCAATAAAAAGTACTTCCCCGCCCCTGTTGCCGGGCGTTACCAGGACAAGGTACTGGCCGATGTTACCGAGGAAAAGGCCTCCTATCCCAGGTTCAGCTCCTATGACAAGATGATCGGGATTGCCGGTTTGTTCAACAATATCGATTATCTCGGGGGATTCTCCATGGAGGGAAACCGTATCATCGGTACCGGCGACAAAAATAATGACGCATGCCTCTTTTTCAAAAAAGAGGGTAAGAACTTTGTCATCGTCCGTTCGAAGACCTATATTATCCGCAACGACCGGATCAATTCGGCACAGGCATCCATTACCATATACCACGAGAATGATTCCATCTATCATCCCGGGTTACAGATGAAATATATGGATGATAAAAAAGAGCTCTCCTTCAACAAGGATGAACGCATGCCTACGACCAGCCCCTGGTTTGATTCCTTTCATAAAATCGAGATCTACTGTGAGGCCGTTTACTGGATGGTGGGCCAGCCAAAGATCAGCTTTGAGATGATGAAGGGGCCATCGAAAGAGAGTAAAGCGGTGTTCGAGTCGAGCAACTACTACTCCTCTCACCGCTATGACCGGCTCAGGGGCATCGATGATGCCAACCCGCTGAACCTCGTGAAAAACTTTACAAACCAGAAAAAGTCGCGTGATTTCACCCTAGAGGAGATTACCCGCTATATGAACAAACCGGCAGAGCAGGTTGAGGCGCAGCTGCTGAATATGGCAAACAGGGGGTTTCTTTTGTACGATGTTGACAATAAAACGGCGCGGGCCAAAGACAAACTGTACAACTACATCAATGCCTATATGGGCAGGTCCGACTATGACGTCATCTTCTTCAACTCCTATGTGACCAATACCAGCAATGGCTTGCTGAACCTGGAGACCTTCGACCTGAAGATCCAGGGAGTCAAGATGGTGGCGCTCAGCGATTCCCAGCAGGTATACGTCTATCCCGACAAGGGCGAGGTGGTGCTGAAAAAGGATATGGATTTTGTCTATTCAGGGAAACTGGGTGCAGGACTTTTTGATTTCTATGCCCATGATTGCTCCTTTGAGTACAATAAATTCAAACTCAACCTGCCCCAGGTCGATTCCATGTTATTCTATGTCACCAGTAAGACGCGCGATCCCAAAACCGGGACCTTCCCGCTTGTCAGGATCAAAACCGCGGTTACCAGCCTCAGCGGCGATCTGCTGATCGATGACCCGAAAAATAAATCGGGGCTGAAACAGCTGAAACAATACCCTCTTTTTACCAACAAATCAACTGCCATGGTCTATTACAGCAATGGCTCGGTTCAAAAAGGGGTCTATCCCAGGGATAAGTTTTATTATGAAGTCAAACCCTTCTCGATCAGTGGCCTCGACGACCTGGTGACCGACAGCCTGAAATTTTCAGGTTCCCTCGTAACGGCAGGGATCTTTCCCCAGATCGAAGAGCCGCTCAAGGTCAGGCCCGATTATTCGCTGGGACTGGAGAAGACCACCGGACCCGAAGGGCTGCCGGTATATGGCGGCAAGGGCACCTTCAGCGCAAAGATCGACCTGAGCAACCGTGGTTTGCGGGGCGACGGCACCTTTAAATACCTGAACTCCACCAGCTATTCGCCCGATATCACCTTCCTGCCCGATTCCATGAAGACCCTGGCGAAGACCTTCAGGGCCGTCGAAGTTGACGGTCCCGTTGAATTTCCCCAGGTTAACGGCGATTCGGTTAGCGAGTTCTGGCTTCCCTATAAGGACTCACTGGCCATTGCCACCACCACCCGGCAAATGGGGATGTACAATAACCAGTCGACCTTTGCCGGCAGCCTGGGGCTGACGCCGCACCTGCTCAGCGGCGACGGTACCGTCAGGATCAGGGATGCCGAGATGGATTCGCGCGGGTTCAACTTCAAACGCAGAACCTTCGATGCCCTCATTGCCAACTTCCGTATCAAATCGTACGACCTGGCCGACCTGACCATCTCCACCAAAAATTACCAGACCCATTTTGATTTCGACCACCGCAAGGGGGAATTCAAATCAAACGTGGGCATTTCCAGGGTCGATTTCCCGATCAACAAATATATCTGTACGATGGACCGCTTCGACTGGCTTATCGACAGCGAG
Source organism: Bacteroidota bacterium (assembly GCA_037133475.1). Lineage (GTDB taxonomy): Bacteria > Bacteroidota > Bacteroidia > Bacteroidales > FEN-979 > CAIVAT01. The sequence goes on along the minus strand of JBAXOB010000029.1, from coordinate 28,503 downwards.
GAGATCATGCTCTACAACGAACAGAGCAAGAAGAAGGTCTCCGATTCGCTCAGCCTGACGCAGCTCATAGACCTGGCCTATACCGGGTCGGAGTTTATTTCGGTCCATCCCTTGCAGGATTCCCTGAAATTCTTTGCGGCCAAAGCCCGGTACAACCTGCGCAGCAATGTCATCTATGCCCAGGAGGTGAAGATCATCAAGGTGGCCGATGCCGCCGTCTATCCCGATTCGGGGAAGGTGGTCATCCTGAAGGATGCCCAGTTGCAAACGCTTACCCATGCCATTATCATTGCCAACACGGTTAACCGGTCGCACCAGTTTTACAATGCCGATATCGGCATCACCTCCCGGAAAAAATATGGCGGGAGCGGCGATTATGACTACATCGACCGTGCCGGGAAACGGGAGAAGATCCATTTCAGCCGCATCTGGGTTGATACCACAAGGCAGACCGCAGCCCAGGGGGCGATTGGCGACTCGGCGAATTTCGGACTGAGTCCCGAATTTGCCTTCTGCGGGGATGTCACGCTGCACGCCCAGGAGAAGATACTCCTGTTCGACGGGGGATTCCACCCGGTCAGCACCTGCTTTACCGCAACACCCGAGTGGGTGAAGTTTAAAAGCACCATCAACCCCGACCATGTCCAGATCCCGGTTAACGCCCCGTTGCGGAATACCAAAAACGAACCTATCAACCTGGGACTGATGTTCTTCAATACCGAGGTGAAGATCAGCCCTTCGTTTTTCAGGCGAAAGATCAGCTTCAGCGACACCACCATGGTCACCTCCGGCGGGTTCATCGAATATTACCTCCCGACCACCGAATTCCGCATCGCCTCTGCCGAGAAGCTGAAAAACCTGAACGACCGCGGGAACTTCTTCTCCCTGAACACATGGAACTGCATGATCCGCGGCGAGGGCAGGCTGAATCTCAGCCTCAAGCCGGGCCCCTTTAAAATGGAGCATTTCGGCACCCTCGACTATTTCATCATTCCCGACTCCGCCAGGCTGCATTGCGCCACGGCGCTGAATTTCCCCTTCTCGGAGAAGGGATTGCAGAAGTTCAGCGGGAAACTCGAATCGATCAACCTCCCGGGGGTTAAACTGATGAGCACCCCCTTTGCCAGGGCGCTCGAAAACCTGGTCGACAAGCAGGAATGCGAGCGGCTCACCAATGAACATGACCTGCTCGGGAAATTCAAGAAGATTCCCGAAGCGCTCGACCGCACCATTTTCCTGGCCGATGTCACCATGAAATGGGACTCTGTTACACACTCCTATGTCTCCTATGGGAATATTGGGATTGCCAACATCGGCAAGGTGCAGGTAAACCGTTATGTGAAGGGGATTATCGAATATACCAAAAAGACGAACGGCGATGATTTCACCTTCTACTTCGAGCTGACCAAGGATGACTGGTATTTCTTCAACTACCGGGGGGGGATGCTGATCGCCCTTTCGTCCGACGCGGCCTTCAATGATGCGGTAAGGGAGGATGTCCAGTCGGGCGCCGAACAGAAACGGGTCAGGAGCCTGGCAAAGGGCTTCTCCTATTCGCTGGCGACCGAACGGAAGAAGCGTGATTTTCTGCGAAAATTTCAAACAGAGGAGACACAATAGTTACCGGGATTTTATTTTACTTTGCAAACTGGTTGATGCCGGCTTAACAGGCCTTCAAACTCCCCTGTGGAAACCGGTTTTCAACGGCAGTACATCCTTAATACCTGATACATGATTGTCGTATATATCACCCTGGAGATCCTGGCCGCCTACCTGCTGGGATCGGTTCCGTCGGCCGTGTGGGTCGGGAAAATGCTTTATGGCATCGATATCCGCCAGCATGGCAGCGGGAACGCCGGGGCCACCAACGTGATCAGGGTGCTGGGTTACAAGGCTGGGATCCCGGTGCTGCTGATGGATGTCCTCAAGGGGTGGCTGGCCGTTGAACTGGCTGTCTGGCTTCCCATCCACGGGCAGGACCATGAAATGCTGGTTTATGTCTACATCGGAATGGCGCTTGCCGCCGTGCTCGGTCACGTTTTCCCGGTCTATGTGGGCTTCAGGGGTGGAAAAGGGGTAGGCACCATCGCCGGGGCCGGGATCGCCCTGTTTCCCCTGGCAATCCTGGTGGTACTGGCGGTGTTTATCCTTGTGCTGGCAACCACCCATTATGTCTCGCTCTCCTCCATCATTGCCTCCATTGCCTTCCCCTTCGTCGTCTGGTTTTTAATCGGCGAGCGGCACCCGGGCCTGGTCGGTCTTTCGCTGGTGGTGGCGGTTTTTATCCCGGCAACACACCGCAAGAATATCAGCCGTTTGCTGAAGGGAGAGGAGCGTAAATTCGACTTCCGCAGGAAGAAAAAGTGTGATGATAAATTAAACTGAGTATAAATAATATTGTAAAAAGCCAATTAATATCGTATATTTGACACAATTTTAACGAAACAAAACTGCCATGAAATTCATTATCTCCAGTACGCTATTACTTAAAAACCTGCAGGCTATCCTGGGTGTGATCAACACAAACAATACGCTTCCCATCCTGGATGATTTTCATTTTGAATTAACCGAAGATTCATTGACCATCACCGCCTCCGACCTCGAAACCACCATGCGGGCAACCATCATGCCCGACAAGTCGGAAGAAACGGGAAGCATTGCCATACCCGCCAAGATCCTTGTCGATACCTTAAAAACATTCCCTGATATTCCCATTGCATTTTCCATCAACCCGGTAACCCTGATGATCGAAATTTCCGCAGGGGAGGGTAAATATAAACTTTCGGGTCATAAGAGCGAAGAATACCCGCGCACGCCGCTGCAGGAAGACACCACGGCCCTTACGCTCGACGCCCGCATGATGGCCCAGGCGATCAACAAAACCCTGTTTGCAACCGGCAACGACGAGTTGCGGCTGGTTCTTTCCGGTGTTTTCTGCGAACTCTCGCCCGACGATGTGACCTTCGTCGCCACCGATGCCCATAAGCTGGTACGATATAAAAGAACCGACCTGCGGTCGGAGGAATCGGCCTCCTTCATCCTGCCTAAAAAGCCGCTGAACCTGCTGAAAAACATCCTTTTCAGCCAGGAGGTTCCGCTTTCGATGGAATATAACAAGACCAACGCCTTCTTTACCTTCTCCAACATCCACCTGATCTGCCGGCTTATCGACGGGAAATACCCCAACTACGATGCCGTTATCCCCAAGGAAAACCCCAATAAGCTTACCATCGACCGGGTTGCCCTGCTGACCACCATCCGGAGAGTATCGATCTTCGCCAACCAGTCGACGCACCAGATCCGTTTCAAGGTGTCGGGCCAGGAGCTGGTACTCAGCGCCGAAGACATCGATTTCTCAAATGAAGCCAGGGAGCGGCTTACCTGTTCTTACGACGGGGAGGATATGGAAATCGGCTTCAACTCGAAGTTCCTGCTCGAGATGTTAAACAATATCGAAACCGAAGAGGTTCGGCTTGAAATGTCGGCTCCCAACAGGGCAGGTATCCTGACCCCTGTCAACAGCGACAATAAGGAAGAAGATATTCTCATGCTGGTCATGCCGGTCATGCTGAATAAATAGGATTACCTGTAATTTTTAGTATTAACCTAAAACACCGCAAATGAAAACAAGAATCTATTTCATCATCCTGGCGATTGTTGTGGTTCCCGTCTTGTTTTTCTATTCCTGTACTAACGTGAAGAAAGCCGTTGCTTTCGATTATACCTATAAAATACCCCGCACAACCTTCATTTACCACCCTGCGCTCTTAAAAACAGGCGAACAGTTGATCTACTCAGGTGCCATTGCTGCCAATCTTGACAGCATCCTGAATGCCAATGGCCTTTCCAGCGGCGTTGTGGGGAATACCACCTTTACCAAATGTTCGGTAACCATTCAATCACCCGATTCTGTTACCTTCTCATGGCTCCAGTCGATGCGCGGGGAGATCTCCGCTACCTCCGACTTCAGCGCAGTGCAGCAGGTGGGGCATGTAACCAATACCGATCAAACCTCCAAAACGGTTGTTCTCACCATGGAGAATACCAACATCAGGCCCTACCTTGGCAGCAAATACTTTTATTTCCGCCTTTTTGCCACCTTGAACACCGCAGTGCCCGGTGGATGGGCCCAGATGTATCTCGATGGCCAGATGACCATGCGCCTCCAGCCGCTGAACTGAGCCGGGCCGGTAACCAAAACTTACATTAACCAAACAGGAAAAAAAAAGAGCGGAGTCGCCGACTTCGCTCTTTTTTCATGCTTCGGGATCAGATTAATCCCGGCGCACGTTGATTGCTTTCTTGCCACGGTTGTCTTCGGTCAGGTCAAAAGTGACCTGGTCGTTTTCACGGATTTTGTCCACCAGCCCGCTAACATGAACAAAAACATCCTGCTGGCTTGCATCATCCAGGATGAAGCCAAACCCTTTTCTTTCGTTGAAAAATTTTACTTTACCTGTCGACATAATACATTAATATTAGGATGAATAACCATTGCGAATATACAATTAAAATGTAATATTCAAAAATTTGACATATTTTTTTTATGGTCGGTGTTTGGTGAAATCAATAATTATTCTCTAATTTTACAAAAAAACAAACGCCATGAAAGAACTCTCCTTAACGTTAGAGAACCTTGATGAAGCCTTTCCACCCGATTTTTCGCCTGAACAGATTGCCAGGGCAAAAACCATTTTCCTGAAAGCCCTTTCGCAGGATGCGCACAGGTTTTACCAGGGTAAGATCCAGACGGTGCCAAAGGCCCCGGTGGTCGGTTTTAACTGGTTTAATGTTTGGTACACCCCGGGTGTGTCAAAGGTGTCGACCGATATCCGCGACAATAATGATACTTCGTTCGACCTTACAAACCGCGGAAACCTGGTAGCGGTTGTCAGTGACTCCACGCGGGTGTTGGGTGACGGCGATTGTACACCGTCGGGCGGACTTGGCGTGATGGAGGGGAAGGCTTTCCTGATGAAATACCTGGGAGGCGTGGATGGCGTGGCCCTGTGTATCGACAGCAAGGGAAAGGATGGGAAAAACGACCCAGAGAAGATCATCGAATTCGTGAAGATGTGCCAGTCGAGTTTCGGGGCCATCAACCTGGAGGATATTTCCCAGCCGAACTGTTACCGGGTGCTGGACGTGTTACGCGAGGAATGCGACATCCCGGTATGGCACGATGACGCCCAGGGAACCGCCTGCGTTACCCTCGCCGGTGTTATCAATGCACTCAAACTGGCGGGGAAAAAACTGCATGATGTCAGGATCGTACTGAATGGCGCCGGCGCTTCCAACACCACCATTGCCCGCCTTCTGATCACCGATGGCGCCGATCCCGCCAAAATGGTACTGTTCGATACCAAAGGATCGCTGCATGCCGACCGCGAAGATATCAAAGCCGATACCCGTTTTTACAGGAAATGGGAATTGTGCCTGAAGACCAACCCCGGCAAGATCCCCACCATCGGCGAAGCCATGGTAAATGCCGATGTGCTGATATCGTTGTCGACGCCCGGTCCCGATGTGATCAAGCGCCCCTGGGTGCACAGCATGGCCGAAAAATCGGTCGTGTTCTGCTGTGCCAACCCCGTACCCGAGATCTACCCCTATGCCGCAAAAGAGGAGGGGGCCTTTATCGTGGCCACAGGGCGCGGCGATTTTCCCAACCAGGTGAACAACTCCATCGGCTTCCCCGGCATCCTCAAGGGGGCCCTGATGGTGCGTGCGCGCAAAATCACCGACAACATGGCCATCGCGGCAGCCCACTCGCTGGCCAATTACGCAGAGAGAAGGGGCATCCACCCCGACAATATCGTTCCCAATATGGAAGAGGCCTCCGTGTTTCCCCACGAAGCCGCCGATGTGGCCATGCAGGCCATCAAGGATGGGGTTGCCCGTATCAACCTTACCTGGGAAGAGGCCTTCGAAAGAGCGAAGAGGGATATCGAACACGCCCGGGGACTGACCCGCTCGCTGATGGAGAACGGGTTTATCGAGCAACCGCCCGCCGCCATGGTGAAAAAGGCGCTTGAATTTGCCATTCAGCAGGTGCGGTAACCTTTCGGCTACCCTCACCGCCTGCACGAGGGTATGGCCATAACCATCCAGGGTAAGGGGCGACTAAATGGTCGCCCCTCTTTATGCAGACCGTTTCCCGTGCAAAAAAGGCTCTGTATTGAAACATTTTGTAAACTTGCATATGATTTCAGGATGCTGAACAGTTGATGGTCTGCCCTGTTACAGTTAACAGCAACCTTCATTGCATAACAACACTCCTGGCACACCGGATAAACCGATAATTCTATGAAATTCACAGGTTATGCCCTCTTGCTGATCATCGTTACCGGGGTGCTTTCAGGCTGTGATAAAAAAAATACCCATCAGCATCCGCATGATTTGTCTCCGGCTCAAAAGACGCGGATGGATTCGGTTATCAAGCTCGATTCACTGGTTATCGCCACCAAATCATCCGACAACCGTCAGGCTCATCGTTATGCGGATCTGGCCCTGTCGCTTGCCTCGCGTATGAACTACGCGGAGGCCCTGACACGGGCCAGCCTGGTCAAGGGAGTCGCCTTTTTTAACCATAACAACGATTCCAGCTTCCTCTATTATTCAAAAGCGTTGAAATTCGCCACCGACAATGATGTGGAGGATATCAAACCAACGATCTTCTACAATCTGGCAATGATATACGGCAGCGCCTATAATCTGAAAATGGAGGTTATCTATCTTGATTCATCCATTACCGTTGCCCAGCGTAACAGGGATTACAGGATGCTTTCCAATGCCTTGAATGCGCTCGGAAATCTGAAATTCAACCTGTTGGATACATTTGGTGCCAGGAAAATGTATGATTCTGCCTGTGGCATTGCCTCACGGCACGGCCTGCCCGGGCAAACCGGTATCGCCCTGGCAAGCCTGTCGCGGTTTGCCAGGGACCCTGCAGTCTCCTCGGCGATGAAGAAAAAGGCTATTTCAGTCCTCCTGAAAAAGGCAGGGAATGAGGAGGAGATCGCCTCCATCCTGAATAACCTGGGAATGCAGAGCCCCGATCCTGATACTGCCATCCGTTATTACCAGGCTGCGATCAAGTTAGCCCTGTCCGGAAAATATACTGAGGTCGCGATCGCAGCCTACAATAACCTCGCTTATAGTTACCTGGATAAAAAAGATGTCGGCAGCGCAGCAGGTTGCCTGGTCAGGGATGCCATCCCACTGGCTGAAAATACCGGAAATCTCGACTGGCTTGCCTCCCTGTATGATACCTATAAAGATGTGCTGGTGGCGGGGGGGAAAACTGCCGCTGCGCTTGAATATGAACAGAAGGCGCTGAAAACAAGGGTGAAAGCCGACCAGCAACAGGCGGCCGGGCAGGTTCGCCTTCTTGCTACCCTGCTGGATGTGCGGAGCAAGGAGCTGCGTCTTCAGAAAAACGAGAAGGAGTTGCAGCAAAAGGAGGATAAGATCCGCCTGATCATCTTCTGGTTTTCAGCGTTCCTGCTGATCCTTCTGGCTGCCACCCTTGCCGTCGCCCTGAGGATGCAGCGTATCAGGATCCGTTACCAGAACAGCCTCATCACTTCAGCCAAAAAGCTGATCGCGATCGAAGAGGATATGAAGGGCCGAATTGCGATGGAACTGCACGACCTGACCTCTCCTTTTTACTATACCATGCTCCGGCAAATTGAAAGCGCCGGGATCACGGATACCTCCATCGCCCGGGATCTTACGGCAAATGTTTCTGATATGGCAAAGAATATCAGGGCGATATCACACAGGATGAGCAACGATTTTATCGAACAACTTACCATCAGGGAACTGGTAAATGGTTTGTGTGAGGATATGAAGAGAACTTCGGCAGTAACCATCAGGTGTGTTATGGGTAATGAGGATTTTAACCTATCAAAGGAAGAAACCCTGCACATTTACCGGATTGTTCAGGAATTGCTGACAAATGCATTGAAATACGTACCTTCCGGCGAAATATTGCTGAGTCTTTCGGTTGAGTCGGGTGTATTCATCATCCTTTACCAGGATACGGGCAGTGGCTTTGATATGAACCTGGTTTCCCGGCACGGACTGGGAATTATGAATATTTTTGAAAGGGCCAGGCTTATTAATGGTAAAGCCATACTCGATACGGCGCCTGGCAAGGGTACCCGCTGGAATGTCATCATCCCGCAAAACCTTGAAACCAAGGAACGTACTGAAAATATGTCGATATGATCAGGTTGTTTATCATTGAAGATCATCTTACGGTGATCGTTTCGAGTTTCCGGTTCCTGTTCCGGCCCGAAAGGGATGGGATCAGGGTTGCCGGCTTTGCAGCCACCGTTGAGGAGGCTGTGAAAAGCGCCGACCCGGCTACGTTCGACCTGGTGATCCTCGATCTTCATATTCCCGGCCACCGACCGCTGGATAATATCAGGATGGTCAGGAAGTTTTTCCCCGGAAAACCTGTCGCCATCTATACCGCCGAAGCCTCCTCCTCCTGGCGGAATAAAATGATCGAAGAGGGCGCCATTACCTATATCACCAAGGATGTCTCGCGCGAGGAGCTGAAGACCGCCATCCAGAAGGCTGCCCGGGGAGAAATCTACTATTTCGGACAGATTGATGCAGTGGAGGAGAAGAGCGAGGGGGAAAGTCAGGATCCCCCGCGACCTGAACTGACACCGGTTCAGAAGCAAATCATCGGTTTGCTGGCCGAAGGACTGACCCATAAGGATATCTCCTCCCGCACAGGTCTCAGCCGGTCGCTGATCGAAAAAATACTCAACGCCTTGCGGGCCTCCCTGAACGTTAAAAACAACGTTGAACTCGTCAGGGTTCTCACCAAAAAAGGGGCTGTTTAGATAATTTCCCGCCAATCGCAGATTCATGGAGACCGATCCGGTCTCCGGAAATGGAACTGCCTTTTTTTCATCATTCACTCAATCAGTAGTTTGCCTTTTGGCATGTCCCTTTTGCATTACACAAATGTGTAATGGTCGTGGACAAATGATACCCTGAGATAAATCTTTGTCCTTCTTATATTTAACCAACAAATAATTCACCATTTTTTCACTTAAAAAAAAGCGGTTATGAAAAAAATTATCCTGCTGTCAGTCTTCCTGATCACCCTAACCGGGTTCACGCGCCTCCATTCGCAAAGCCTGCCTTTTTACCCCATCCCGTCATCCGTAGTTACGGTCGATGGAGCAGCCGTGTTCCGTGAAGAGGCCCGCCCGATGGTTGGAAATCCCACAAAAGAAAAGAGAGTCGTTAATGTCGAGGTGAAAGCTGCCGGACCCACAGGGAATTGCACGACAACCGTATGGGTTTACAGCCTTGACCATACCTCCGTGCTGGGACCTTTTTCAGTTGGTTGCGGTGAGACCCTTACCGTCGGCATCGACGAAAGAGAATGGGGGGTGCTGGTTGAATCAGACGACAATATCCTAGTAAATGTCTGGATCGATGGCTCCGGCTTGTAATGGCCTGCAGCCTTTTTGCCCGGTAAATACCGGATTGTTAAACCTGAAATAATGAGCATATGAAAAACTTTGTATTTGCGGTCATCTTCCTACTGATCGCCTGCCCGGTTTCCCGGGGGATATCACAAAATTATTACCCGCTCGTCGCGACCAATAAATCGTGGAGCATCTCCTGGTTTTATGCTGCTCCTCCCGCCCATATGAAATATATAAAGTTTGACCGGGATACACTGATTGGCGCAAATACCTATAAAACAGTCCTGGAAACTGCCGACAGTGTCGCCTCCCCCTGGCTTAAAACAGGTTATATCAGGGAAACGGCTGGTCACAGGGTTTACTATTCAACCAATCCGGCTGTCTCCGAACAACTCCTCTATAATTTCAGCCTCGGGTTGAACGATACCGTTTACCTGCGGGGCATGCCCACACCGTTCAAGGTTGATACGATAAACCAGGCGCAAATGGAAGATGGCACGATGCGGCAGCGCTTCGTCCTGTCTAACAGCCAGTGCGCGGGATCCGATGTATGGATTCAGGGTGTGGGCAGCAGGTTTGGCGTGCTGAACAGTGGCGGGAACTGCTTTGTGGGCGAAACCGACAATCTGATATGCATGAAGCAAAACGGGGTTGTGCTGTACCATAACCACCTCTATCCAACCTGCGATGTTATCAGCAGCATTTCATCGCCTGCAGCTGAACCCGCGGTGACAGTGTTTCCGAACCCTTTCCGGTCGCAGTTGCTGGTCACGCTGAACACGGGAAACCAGGCTCATTACAGCATCACCGATATCAACGGGAAGATATGTGCCAGCGGAGTGATTTCCGGCGGAGGTAACCTGCTGTCAACAGACGGGCTTAAAAATGGGATCTACCTGATGAGGATCAGCCAGGGTGGCGGTGCCGCAACTTCAGTGATTATGATCAAATCCGAATGACATGAACAGGAAGCCTTAAAAGAAATACCCCCCGACGAATAAAAACCTTGAAACGCGAATTCCATTCATTCTTATACGAAAGGAGGTATCCCGGAAGTAAAAATAATCATTTCTGATCGATTGACAAGCCTGGGGCTTGTCAAAATTGAGTTATGCTAATCTCTGTAAAAAGCAATCAGATTTAGTATCAGTCATTTAACTCAGCTTATCATGAAAAATATTTTTATTTTCTATGCTGTGCTTTTACTGCTTTGTCTCAATTCAACCGCAAAGGCTCAGCAAATTACCTTGCCGGCCGGACTTTCCTACAGCAAGGATGTTACCTTAAATCCATTCACCGGCAAGGATCCTGTTTACAGTTTGGATGTGACAGGGTCTGTAGTCCTTAACTCAGATTCGAGTTTGTGCAGAATTATCCTCACCGATGATAACAACAGAGAATACCTGGTATTTGAAGCCTACCCGATCCTGTCGGGACTGGGATCCCATCCCTTTTCAAATATCAGTGAAGAGACAAAATACCTCGACGGGATCATTCCTTCCCGGATCACTGTTCAGCTGATCGACGCTTCCTGCATGCTGAATTCAATCATGACAGACAAAACATCCAAAGACGGTATTGCAACCCTGCAGGGAACCTATATCAACGGGGTCAATCTCGAAAAGGTGAAACAGATTAACAACCAGATCAGGCTGAATGGCATGATCTGGAGCGCCTGGCTGACTCCTACGGGTTCGCTTTCGTATGAAAAGAAAAAACAACTCTACGGCGACCGCTACAACACCAGGGGGTTTGAGTATTACAAGGATGGGTTCTTTCAATCCACACTGGGCATTAAACCGTCAAGCCCGGCAACCTCCGCCATTGTTTCAAACTGGGACTGGAGAAGCCGTCACCATGCCAACAACCCCCTGATGCCAAATGGGAATGCCAACACCTGTTACTACGACAATGATCCCAGCGGTTCAGGCTGGATGACCCCTCCCCGGTACCAGAACGGATGCTGGCTTAACAACCAGTTCCAGGTTATCCTTGACCCTGAATGCACCAACCTGGGGGGCGAATACAGGGGTGTGCCCACCTGCTGGTCGTTCAGCCCCTGCAATGTCACCGAGGGGATCGAAAACCTATACTTCAACAAGCACATCGATTCCCATCTCTCCGAACAGGATGTCATCATGTGCGGCGGTTGGGGCTACTACGGCGGAATGGAATACTGGACACTCGGTTACCTGCAAAACCACGGCGTTGTCGATTACGATTGCTTCCCGTACTATGCCACCCCCACTCCCTGTAGTTCCAAATGCACCAACCCTGCTGATGTTACGCACATTACCGGGTATAACAGCGCCGGCACCATGAATGCCGACCAGATAAAAACCATGCTGATCGCCGACGGGCCGATTACCTGCAGGCCACCCTGGTCGCACACCTATTGCCTGACGGGTTATGACATCATCAAAGAGGGGGATTATATCGACCAGCTGGGAAATGTACCCGTTCCGGCGGGTTCGCCCTATATCGGCCAGACCTACTGGATTTGCAAGAACAGTGCGATGGAGGTGGGTTACGGTACCAATCACCAGGCCTATTCCTATACCCTCGACCTGCCCCTGCCACCATTTTATAACGTCGTATTGCCTGTGATATCGACGGCACATCCCGAGTCGGAAAAGAGGATCCTCGACTGCGACGGCGACGGGTATTACAACTGGGGCATCGGCCCCAAACCAGCCAATTGTCCCCCGGGAACGCCCGATGAAGAGGACTGCGATGATACCGACCCAAGGCTGAGGGGGCAGGATCCCGTCACGCATGAATGCATGATCAACTGTCCGGGTTTTGTCTGGGTGGATGCGCCCGAAACCATCCAGGCCAGCACAACATGGTATTATGACCAGATTAAAGACCATAATGTCATCGTTCCCCAGGGGGTAACGCTGACTGTGAAAAGCAGGATCCGCTTTGTAGACCAGGCCCGGCTCATCGTACAACCCGGCGGGTGCCTGGTGGTTGACGGGGGAACCCTGACCTCGGCCTGCGGCGCCTACTGGCAGGGAGTGGAGGCATGGGGAAACCCCTCCTTGTCGCAAACCACCTTCAACCAGGGCGTGGTGAGCGTTATCAATAGCGGGATCATTGAGAATGCCGTTATCGGGGTCCTGTCGGGAAAACGTTCCTGCCAGGGCTGTTCAACCTTCGATGATTCGCAGACCGGGGGGATCGTACATGGCAATTCCGCAGTTTTCAGGAATAACCAGGTAGCCATCCTTTTCCGGCCCTATACCCAGTTTTCAAGCAATCCCACCTTTACCACCTGCGATTTCCTGACGACCCCGGATATGATCGATATCAACCTGTTTGATTCGTTTATCAATGTCTCGGACATCAATACAGTCACCGCAATCGGATGCAATTTTATCAACACATTCTCCTCCGATCCGGCAGGAACGGGAATTTATGCAGCCGGCGCAGGAGTCACTGTGTGCGCCTGGTGCAGCGTAACTACCATCTCCCCGTGTCCTGAACAGGACCTGGTGCATACCACTTTCGTAAACCTCAACAGGGGGATCTATGCGCTGAATACGACAGGTTCGCGCCTGGCATATGTTTCCAGGACCGATTTTCATGCCGTGCAGCGGGGGCTTTACCTCAGCGCCTATATAACGCCTTTGCTGGTGCTCAATAGCTTCGACATACCCGAACCTCTTGGAATACTGCCCTATCCGGGCCCCTATGGGATGTACCTCGATCATTGCAACCTTTACCACGTGGAGGGTAACACCTTCCAGTCAACAGCTCCCACACCCACCACCATCGGACTGGTGGTCAACAATTCCGGTCAGGATGCGAACGTGATCTACCGGAATACCTTCATTGATCTGAAGTATAACACCATCGCGCAGGATGTGAACAGGAATGCCGCAACCACCGCCGGACTTTGCTATGTATGCAACAGGTTCAAAACGCCTACGGCAACACCCACCTACAACACGGCGGCTATTGCAGTTACCCATACGGGCAGTTACAACGCAACCTTCGGGATCGCCCGGTACCAGAATGCAATTTTCGGTGGAATGACGATCCCAACCTTTAACCTGTTTTATAACGCCACGGCTCCGCCTGTACCGCAATACTATGATATTTACAACAACTGCTATATGATTGATAACTATCTCTATCCGACCAATTACAATTCGTTCAACGGATATACCTACAGGCCATGGAACCACTCTGCAAATGTGACGATTTACCCAACACCGGTCGCCTACAACAACCAGTGCCCGTCGACCATCGACAACGGAGGCACGCAAAGCCAGCTGAAACCAGTGCCTGGAGGGAAGGACCCTGAGGAGGGAGCCGGCCGGGTAATGCCCGACAGCCTGGCAGCGACCTTCCGGCATACCAATACCCCAGATTCCTATTATGACCTGGCTTTTCTCTATCTGCAATTAAACCAGACAGAAAAGGCAAATGTCATTGTGAAGGATGTTCCCGTCAGGTTTTCGCTGACACCCGATGAACAGGCTGTCTATCAGTCGTTCAGGAGTCTTTTCGACCTTATCATGGAAATCAGGTCGTCTTCATCCTCCGCCTTTAACCTGAATGAAAGCCAGACGGCCATCCTGATCAGGACCAGCGAAAAATGCCATAACCGGCTGGGAGCCTATGCGAGGAACCTGCTGATCCAGGCAGGGAAAATCAGTTATCTTGAACCTGTTGTCCTGCCGGTTTTCGATAAAGCCAGTCCGGAGGGTACCGGGGATGATGGCACCATTCCTTCCGCGCACGATCGCCTGAAGGTTCATCCGAACCCTGCCAGCGCTTACCTGGCAGTTGAGTATGATTTATCTCCGTCAGCAGGTTTGCCAGGGGCGCTGAAGGTTTTTAGTTCGTCAGGCAACATGGTTGCAGATCAGCAATTGGCAACGGACAACGGTAACCTTATCCTGAATACCGAAAATTGGGCTTCAGGAATTTATCTTGTCACCATCGAAGCCGATGGTAAAATGGTCGCATCTGAGAAAATAAGTATAATGAAATGACCTGTTTCAGGTTGGTTTGTTGATTGGGTTGAAAGCCGCAGGGGTAGTCAGTTTCCCCTGCCGGCTTTTTTGCTGCAGGGTATGATCCCTGTTTGAAAGATGACAGCTGGCAATGGTTAATGCAGCAAACGGATGCTGTTGAAAAAAAGTAGTTGAATGAATATAGCCGGGAGATATGGCCCCGAATTGCGCGTGAAACTCCGGTGCGTGTTATCCGTACTGATGGTTTTATCCGCCGGGGAGATGTTTTCCCAGACCGATTATGATTTCTGGTTTGCTGCGCCGGAAATATCCTACGCCATAACTGCCCCCCCTGCCTTTGATACCACCGGTATCGACAGGCCTGTCGTCCTGGTTCTGTCAACTTGCGAAGGACCTGCCATAGTTACCATCAGCCAGCCGGCAAATCCAGGCTTCCAGGTGATCACCGACACCCTGCAGACCGGCAGCTTCCACCAGGTTGATCTTACCGCCAGGATAGACCAGGTCGAATGCAAACCTGCCAATACGATCCTCAGTACCGGTCTGCTGATATCCTCTACCAAACCTGTCAACGCTGTTTACGAGATACAGAACAGGATAAACTCCGAAGGATATACCCTCAAGGGGATCAATGCATTGGGAAATGAATTCCTGGTACCGGCGCAAAACCAGTACCAGAATTATCCCTACTGCGATCCCCCTGCCCGAAACTCCTTTGCATTGGTAGCTTCTGAGGATATGACAACTGTGAAGGTAATTCCGTCGCAACTTATGGAAGGCCAGCCCGGAACCGATACCATTACCATCCTGCTGAACCGGGGACAGACATGGTGCGGGAGGGCTCTTTCAGGCGATTCGGCCATGCATCTCGGAGGCACCTTTATTCTTGCCGACAAACCCATTGCGGTGACGGTAACCGACGATGCGCTCAGGCCGCCGGCAGCCACCGGGTTGTCGGTCGATATTGCCGGCGACCAGCTCATTCCGCGCCACCTGATGTCGGATGAATACCTGGCCTTCCCTGTCGATTATTGGTCGGGATTTTTATCGGTGCTCTATATTTATGCTTTTGAGGATGGGACCTCCGTTACCGTTGACGGGAGCGGCATCGGTACCATCAACCGCGGCGGACTGCTGAAACATACGATCGGTGTGACTGCCTATTCGCCGGCCTATATCCAGAGCAGCAAGCCTGTGGAGGTCTATGCTTTTTACAAAGATCACCTGGGATCTTCGGAAGTTGCGGGGGAGGTCATCTCCCCGCTTACCTGCGCGGGATCCTTCCAGGTTACCTTTGCGCGCACAGGGCCTTACGGGGTCGGGGATGATTATTGGATCCGGATTCTTTCCAAAACCGCCGATTGCGGTAACTTCACCTGTTCCAACTCCTCTGTCCAGGGGTACATGGTCCCTGCAAACTTTATCACCCTGCCTGCAACCGGTAACCTCTGGGGGTACTATGCCATCGGCAGTGCCGGGTTGGGTCAGATAACCTTTGGCAATTCAACGGGGAATTTCCAGGTTTCCACCATCAACGAACTGGCCATGGGGGCCCTGCGGGCGAATATCTACACAAGTTTCTCCGGGTTAAACCTTGGACCCGACCGTACGCTCTGCCCGGGGGATACGCTTTTACTCGATGCCGGATATGGCAATTACCAGTATCTCTGGAGCACAGGAGCCACCTCGCGCACGCTCCGGGTTGCCTCGGCCGGTACCTACTGGGTTCGGAAATCGTCGGCTTCGTGTGTGCTGAGCGATACGCTGGTTGTTAACGCGTTAAATTATACGCCTGTCAACCTGGGCGGGGAGGCGTCGGTATGCCAGGGCGACAGCCTGCTGCTCGATGCCGGCCCGGGAAAGTCCTGGTATTTGTGGAGCACAGGGCAGACTACGCAATCGATCTTTGTGCATGATTCTGGGAGCTACCGGGTTACAGTTCCGGTTTCCCCCTGTAATTTTAATGACAGTGCAACGGTACATGTTGCCATCGCCGGCGCCACCGGACTTGGCCCCGGTCGCGCGATCTGCGCCGGCGACAGCGTGTTGCTCGATGCCGGGCCGGGGATGACCTCCTACCTGTGGAATACGGGAGCAACTACCCAATCGATAGAGGCTGCTGCATCAGGGATCTACTCGGTGATCCTCCATAAAAAAAACTGCATCTTTTACGATTCGGTCAATGTGCTGGTTAACCCGGTGCCCGTGGTGAACCTTGGACCCGACGATACGATATGCGCAGGTGAAACGCGAACCTTCGACGCCGGCTTTTGCGCAGGTTGTGCCTACGCGTGGGATGACCTGACAACCGGCCAGATGAACGCAGGTACAGGCCAGACCTTCACAACCGGTCAATCAGGAACCTACGTCGTTCACGTAACCGCAAGCGGGGGATGTACAGGGAACGACACCATCCGTCTTCTTTCCATACAGGGATCGCCTGTCACCCTTGTTATCCAGCCCTCCGGAAATCCTGTCTGCCAGGGTTCATGGGTCACCTTTTTAGCAATGCCGGGAAATGGCGGTTTGACACCCGCTTTTCAATGGAAGGTCAATGGTGTCAATATTCCCGGAGGGAACAGCGGTGTGTTTTCCTATAGCCCGGTTGACGGGGATATCGTAACCTGTACGCTGATCTCCTCCGGAACCTGCGTTTCCGGCAACCCGGCCACTTCAAACCCTGTGATCATGGTGGTCAACCCGTCGGCCCTGGCGGGAATTACCGTTGCCGTATCGGCCAATCCCTTCTGCAGCGGATCACAGGTTACCTTCACTGCAACACCTGAAGGCGGAGGATCATCGCCATCGTTCCAGTGGCTGGTGAATGACATCCCGGTCGCCACAGGCAACGCAGGGGTATTTACCTTTCAGCCTGTTAACCTCGACAGCGTTCGTTGCGTAATGACCTCCAGCCTCGGCTGTGTGACCGGCAGTCCTGTGAGTTCCTCCACGATCGTCATGACCGGACGTCCCCCACCGCTGGTCAGCTTTGCCGCTTGTTTTGACACGGTTACGACCACGGGAGCCAAACCGTTTCATCTGAAAGGAGGCCTGCCGCCTGGGGGAACCTATTCAGGTCCGGGTGTGAACCAGGCGACAGGTATCTTTACCCCCTCTTCGGCCGGCCCCGGAAACCACCTGGTTCACTATTCCTGCACCAATAGTCTTGGTTGCAGTTCATCAGCCATTGCGCACATTCACAATTTCCAGGCCGCCGCCTTCAATTGCGGCAGTCCGTTCACCGATATCCGCGACAACCGGGTCTATCCGACGGTACCTCTCGGCATCCAATGCTGGATGGCGGCCGACCTGAATTACGGATCGTCGATCAACTACAGGGTTCCCCAGTCAGACAACTGTATGGCCGAAAAGTACAGCCTGCAGCCTGTTTCAGGAAGCCATCCTTCAGCGCTTTACCAATGGGATGAACTGATGCAATATTCCACGGATGAGGCGGTGCAGGGGCTCTGCCCCCCGGGATGGCATATTCCTGCTGCTGCCGAATGGGATACGCTGGCCACTTATTTCGCCGGACCCGGCAGGGCCGGGGCGCCGCTGAAAGACACCCTCGCTGCCGGTGGATTCAGGTCAATTCAGCAGGGAATGCTTTATCTTAACAATACCTGGGCGTTTGCTTCAGGCACGGATGCCGCGGCAATGTACTGGACATCCACCGCTTCCGGCAACCTTCGCTCAACCGCAAGAGGAATGAATGAGGTTAACTACAGCGTTTCGTTGTACGCGGCATTAAGGGCAAATGCATTTTCGGTGAGATGTGTGCGTAATTGAAACGTACGGTTTCTATTTGGCCAGTTTCACCAACCGCGCCCCGTGAGGCTGGGCCTTCATTTCGAAATGTACGGCAACCCGGCCAAGGTCGGTTTGGCTCCAGAGGTCGCGCATCACCGGTTTCCCCGTCACCTTCACATCCTTCAGATCGACAGGCACATTCAGCGGTTTATCCGTTTTGTTGAACAACCCGACGGCCTTGCTGCCATCCTCCAGGTCACGTGCCCAGATCTCGTATTCGGCGGTTTTTTTCACCTGGACCGCCTGTTTCCCAAGGGGATCCTGGTTCACAGCCAGCACCTCGTCGTTGGTCAGCAGGTTCAGGGTAAAGGCATCGAGCTGGTTGATGTCGCAGCCGATCAGCAACGGCGCAGCCAGCAGGCTCCAGAGGGTGATATGGGTGTATTGCTCGCTGGCGGTAAGCCTTGTGTAATGCAGCGACGTTCCCCAGCCCACCCAGCCTACGACGAGCATGTCGGGATCGTTCCACCGGCCGGGGGCCGACCATGGTGAACATTTCCCCTGGCTGAATCCAATGGCGGATAAGCTTTCCCAGGTATCTTCGATATCCCCTGTGGTTCTCCATGAATTGGCGTCAACTTCGGCGCCCCAGCTCCATACATCGCCCATCCCATACTGGCACAGGCTATAGTGAATATCGCGGTTTGCCTTCCTGATGGCATGTTTCATCTCCTTGTAGGGATTCTTCATCTGGTCAAGGGTGGCCTTGGGCGCGATGTTCCAGTAGGAACACCAGTCGTATTTCAGGTAGTCGATTCCCCAGCTGGCATAGTTCTGCGCATCTTTTGCCTCAAAGGTGTAACTGCCCTCGTAACCGCCGCATGTTTTGGGCCCGGGTGAGGAGTAAATGCCGATTTTCAGCCCCAGGGAATGGACATAATAGCACAACCCCTTCATGTTGGGAAATTTGGCATTGGGCAGGATGTTGCCATCCCGGTCGTGGGTATCCTCCCAGCCGTCGTCGATGTTGATATAGCTCCAGCCGTGGTCGATCAGCCCGCTCGATTTCATGGCTTCGGCCGACTGCCTGATCTTCTGGTCGCTGATGGTGAGTCCCCAGCAATTCCAGCTGTTCCAGCCCAGGGGAGGGGTGAGGGATATCACATCGCCCACCACGATCTTAAAGTCGCGGGTATCGGATCCCAGCTTGTTGGTAACCTTCAGCTTCACAAGGTAATCGCCCTTCTTCTTCAGGCTCCCGGTAATCATCCCGTTGAACTGGTCGATCACCAGCCCCTGGGGCAGGTCGGTGGCACTGTAGACCAGCGGGGCGCTGCCGGTGGCAGCCACCTTGTACTGGAAGGGGGACCATGGCCTGACGCCAAAAACCTTTGCCCCGTTGATCCTTGGCTTTGCCGGAATTTTTGGCGTCAGGAGATAGGGGATATCCATCTCGCTTGTGACTTTTTTACCACTGGTCGATTCGGTAAAGGTGATCCTGAGGATGGCCGGGGCAGCCATGCTCTTTTTAAAGGTTACCGGTTTTTCGAATTTCAGATTGGGGGTGATATCCAGGCCGGTGTTTTCAGTATAGATGTTGATGCCATTATCGCTGAGGATGGCTTCGATGGTGAGTTTTCCCTTGAACTCCTCGGTCGACGAAAGGTTCTGGATGGTGAACTTTTTGGTGATGGTGCTGTCGCCGGTAAAGGTGAAGGCGGAAGATGTATAATCGAATTTAAGATGATCCCGGAGGTCGGTCATCGAAATTTCGAAAGGACTGCCAAACATACCGCCTGCGCCGCCCTGGTCGAAACTGCGGATCGCCAGCAGGTTTTCCTTGTCCCAGTGAATCCTCGGATCGTTTGACGCAAGTACATAGCGCCTGTCGATAAACCAGCGCCCCTGTTCCCTGAAGAAATCGACCGACGGCTCCCGTTTTGTGTATACCGTGCGGCCGTTCTCGCCGATCAGCTCCCCGTTCAGGAATACCTGGTCACAGTCGTCGATCTTGCCCAGCAGGATCTGGATGCTGTCCTTGATAAAGGCCTTTTGCCGCATGGAGGAGGGAATAACGGCATGGTACCGGTACCATGCAAAACCGTCATATCCCTTGTAACCCTGCTCCTCCCACACTTTTTTCGGGCATATGGTGTCCCATTTTGCATCGCTGTATGAGGCGCTGGCCCAGGCAGGATCATCCCCTGTCTTGAATTTCCAGCCTGAATCCAGCAAAACAGCATCCCGGTTGTGGCTGGTTTTACAGGAGGAACAAAGCGCCAGGGCCAGGATACCGGCGAAAAGGAGCATCTTTTTCATAAGGGCAGGATTGATAGTTGTTGGATAAAACTGAGTTAAAATCATTATTTTGATTGATCACGATTGTATCAATTATAAAAGATTGATCAGGCTATTACTTGGCCTTTTATTGGGCTGTAGTTGTTTTGGAATAACCCAGACTAAGCAGGCAAGCCGCCTCATGAAAGTCACGTTAAGAAAATCGAGGAATAAGCGTAAAACTGCGGACTGTCCGAGGAGCGGAGCGACGAGTTTCCGCAGTTTAGCGAATGACGAAGATTTTTAGTGACTTTCATGCAGCGGTGACTTTTCTTTGTTACTTTCTTTTTGTGGCAGAAAAAGAAAGTAAAGTTAGATCAAATTATATTCAATTATTTTAGGGACATCCCTTTCTGTTTTGTGGTAGAAAAATCATTATATTGATCTATGATCAACGAAAATGGACAGAAAAAGGTTTGTCAAACAGGTTGGGCATGGCATGTCCCTACCTCTGTATCAGCAGCTTCCGGGTCATCTTTCCGTGTCCGTCGGAGAGCTGGATGAGATAGGCGCCCTGCGGCAGCTGGCTGAGGTTAAGGTTCTCCTTTGCCACGCCATTCACCGCCACGCCGCTGCGCGACCAGAGCATCTCTCCTGTCGAACCCAGGATAGAAATATCCAGCTTTTCAGCATGCGTTGTGGCAACCTCGAGGGTGAACATCCCGTTGTTCGGGTTCGGATAGACCTGCAGGCTCACCCCGTTCAGCTCCGTGATCCCGCCGCATACCTCGAAGGTAACTTTGACAGAATCCTTATTGGAACACCCTTTATCATCGGTTATGATCACCTTTATCGTCACGGAATGGAGCCCGACCCCCGTTGAATCGACGTCGATGGACTGGGTGGTCTTGTTGGAGGGCAGCCACAGGTATTGATTAATATTGGGTGTGGCCACGCTCAGGGTAACCACCTTGTCGGCACAGGCAAGGGTGTCTTTACCAAGGTCAACAAGGGGCAGGGGGTTGATGGTGAGCAGAAGGCTGTCGGAGGCGGTGGGGCAGGAGGCGCCGCTGGTGGCGGTGACTTTCAGTTTCACCGATCCATGGATCTTGTCCTGCGGCCCGGGCGTATATACCGGGTGGAGGATGCCGGCCTGGTCAAAACTCCCGTCGCCTTTGGTGGTCCACTGCAGGCTCGTGTAGTTGGATGCGGTGGAGGCTGTGATGTCAAGGGTATTGCCGATGCAGACCGCTTTATTGCCGCCGGCCGCTGCGGCCGGGATTTTGGTGATGGTCAGGGTCAGCGAACTGGTGGTGTCGATGCTGTTCTGGCCATAGGCGGTCAGGGTCAGCTGCACATGCCCGGTAGCGATATCCTGTGAACCTGGTGTATAGATCGGATCCAGTATCGCTGGATTTGAGAAAACACCGTTGCCGCTGGTGGTCCATTTGAGTGAATCATAACTGTCGGCCAGACCGTGCAGGGCGTAGGTGCTGTTTTCGCAGATCTCGGCATTTTCGCCGGCAGTGGCCGTCGTAATGTACCTGGGCGGGAAAACGATGAAGTCGGTCCAGGCGGCATCGCGGTTTGCCGCTGTGGCAGCATCTTTGTTATAGACCCATTTGAAGGTGTGGGGGCCGGCCACAACAGGGAAGGCCACCCGGCGGAAATTGGTGTCGGTGGTGTTGGAGTAAAGTCCCACCATGGCGCCGTCGATGTAGAATTTCATATTGTCGACAAAGGGCTGGCACGATACATATTTGTAGAAGGAAATGCTGTCGTCGATGGCCACGTTGTAATTGAGGAAGATGCCCGACGATTCCGAATTGCCGATCACCCCTGAGCGTGCCGAATAGAGCTTTTCATACCGTTTCACAGGGTCGATGGTCCAGGGCTTGGTGGGATCGGTAAACTGCCACGGGAACTTCGTAAAGGTGGCCGTCTCCCAGTCCTCGACGATCAGGCCGATCTTGGCTACGAAATATTTGTCGGCCAACCGGTATTTCGAAGTAGCCACATTATGAAAGCGGGCTGCCGATCCGATCGCCGCAGCGCTGTTCACGGTTACGGGGAAGGTGGCCATTACGGTCTCCCCCGCGTGCAGGGTGCCGATGTTGACCGTATGATTCCCAACTGTTACATAGTTGTTCAGCGAGGTCAGCGTACTCACCACATTTTCGGCATCCCAGATACCCTGGTTCTTGGTGACGATCTGCACATTGACACTCTCGCCCGGGTCGAGCCTGCCATTGTTATTTCCGCCCGGGGCGGGATCGAGGATGTTCATCGACATTATGCTGACATCGGGTGCATGTGACACATACTGGAAGGTGCTCCAGGTGATGCTGTCCTTCAGGTCGACCGCCTTCACGGTGAAGGTGAGCAAAACGTTGTTGGGGATGGAGTCGTTCACCTTGAACTTATAGCCGTCGGCGATCGACTTCTCCTGTCCGATGTCAAAATGGCCGTAATTCCTTACCGAGTCGATCATCGTAACATAGGAGTTGTCACACGACAGGTAAACCTTTACGCTGTCGGCTGCGGCTGTGCCGACATCCTTCATCTTCAGGGTCATCAGTTCGGTTTCGCCGTAGTCAATCAGTCCGTTGTTGTTGCCGAAGGTGGCATCGTTGAGGATATTGGCCGACAGGGCCACCGAGGCTACCGGGATGGTGATATCGATCGGTGAAATATAGGTGAGGCAATGGCCCGAACGTGTGTCGGTCCAGCAGGGAAAGGCTTTTCCGTTGTATGCGCTGATACCCAGGTAATCGCCCATGTATTTCGTGGCCATTTGCGGTATCGGGCTTGGCGTGAAGGTGACATCGCTCACCTTCAGATCGGCAAAGGTGGTGCCGCCGTCGGTGGAATAGGCCATCCAGGCTTCCGCTTCCGTTGACAGGCAGTTGCGGTTATCATAAAACACCACGCTGACATAGCCGGTAACCTGGTCGACGGTGATCCAGGGCTGGTAATGATGTTTGCCGGCAGTGGTGTCCGTGTTGACACGAATGGGGGGTGACCAGGTATTGCCCTTGTCGGTCGACCGGATCATATAGACCGAGGTTCCGGTGCCGGCATTGACGCCGGGATAACCCACATTGGTCCATACGATGTAGATGGAGCCGCGGTAGGGACTGTTGCTGAGGTCGACCGCCATGCTCGGGAAGGAGTTTACCCGCATGTTCTGTGATACGCCGTACGACCTGATCCCCTTGATATTGTTGATGGCCCTGAAGGCAGGCTGCCAGGTGGCGCCTCCGTCGGTTGATTTGGCAAAGCCAACGGCCTTTTCGGGCGAACCGGTACCCGTCCAGCTGTCGTAAACTGCCCAGGCGGCATATACATCGCCTTCGGGGCTGCATTTGAAATTGATCCCCTGGTTATGGCTCCCGGCCGCGGTGCCGGCGCTGATGGCCACCGGCGGGGACCAGCTCGCTCCATTGGTGGATGAATAGGAGATGCTGATGTTGTTGTTTACCATCCAGCCGTCGTAAAGATATCCCTTGTATGGACTTGCAGGCCCGATATCGACCCACAGGTGGTTCTTGTCGAGCATGTTCAGCGCGGTGCCGTTACCGACCTTTTTCACGGTCCAGGTAGCGCCGTTGTCGTCGGAGTAGGAGACGCTCTGGCCGTTCCCATTGTCGATATAGCCTACAAACCAGCGGCCGTTGAGGTCGATCACCGCGGCAGGGTCGCCTGAGTTGGAACCTCCCGCGCCCTCGACAGTTCCCGTCCAGGTAGCTCCCGTATCGAGCGACTTGAGGGCGTCGGCCCCCTTCACCGTGCCGTTGCTGGGCTGCGGGGTTGAGTTGTTTGAATTTAACAGGATCGCCTGGCTGTTGGGGCTCACCACGATTGAATTTTCACTCTGCGTTGAATTGGAAGGCTCGTTCGTGACCAGGATGTCGGGAGAATCCACCACGGCCGTTCCGCTGAGCTTCAGCTTGCTGCCGGTAAAACGGGCCGGGGGAACTGTCACAACGGGTTGGACAGGTACCAGTCCGGCTTCTGCACAACGCTGCCAGTAACCCATGTTGTCGATGCGCGTATCGACCTGGTAACCAACTGGAAATACCGGGCTCTTATCCTGGGCCCTGAGCGGGGAACCCATCATCAGGATGATGATCCCCGACATAAGAAGGTAACTGTTGAATTTCATAATGGACGGATTAGAAACGTTTTTGCTTAACAAAGATAATGAAATATCAACCCCGCAACTATTCTGCCTGTAAAAATCAGGATGTCTGCCTGTGAATAGTTATTATGAAGATGTTCACCCTTGGCAGTTGACCGCGTGATCCCTTTCGACCCAAAGCGTGCCGGGATTTTAACAAAATAAAAATTGTGTTATATTTGCAACGCGATTATGATAATGGAAACAGTAAAACGTATCGGGATCATTGCCTTGCTGACGGTTTTCCTCTTTGGGATCACCGGGATCTCTGTTTTCCATCATGCCTGTACCAGCAGTAATAAGGAACAGGTGACGGTTTACGCGGAGATTTACAGGCAGGCTCCGGTCTCCTGTTGCGAAGGCGAAGCCTTTGAACCCTTCCGGGGTCATCGCGATGGGATGCAGCAATATTTGTCTGCCGTTCCCTGCTGTAAAAGCACCAATACCTTCCTTGCACTTCACATCATCACCGAACGGATTAATGCCCTGAAGCTTCAGCAGTCAGCACCATTGGAGAAAAACACCCTGGTACTGTTACAGGAAGCAATACCTGAAAACCCTGCCAGGTTGCAAACCATCCGCTTTCAATTTCATTCCCCACCGCTCTACGGAACAGAGCTGATCCATTACCTGCACCAGATCAAAATTCCCGCCCTTCCCGCTGTTGCCTGAACTTTTTTATCCTTTTGTGACTAAAAGGATGAACAAGTTTGTTATTCTTTTGGTTCATACCGGGGGATATCCTGTTTTTTATGGACATGATTGACTAAGATAGTCGGCCGATTTTACCACACCAGGCACAATAGAACACAATTAAAATAAAAAAGGCGATTATGCAAAAGATAAGCATCAGATAATCTTTTGTGCCCTAATGTGCCTATTGTGGTGAAAAAAACCATCAACCAGGAACACCCTCTCAACAAGTTTTTAACCAACACCCCCATCATGAAAACATATAAAATATTTTTCCATATCATATTATTACCCGTCTATCTCTTCACCCTTACAATCCATGCACAAACCGTAACAGGAACCGTAACCGAAAAGAATGCGGCAGGTCATAAGACGGGGCTCCCGGGAGTCAACGTCTTCTGGCTCGGCACCACCAAAGGCACCTTCACCGATGCCAGGGGGAAGTTCAGGATCGAAAAGGATGGCGTAAAGGATTACAGGCTGGTATTCAGCTCGCTGGGATATAAAAAAGATACCGTAGCGGTAGGAAAAGATCGCCTGAAGGTCGATTTCCAGATGATCTCCGACAACCAGAACCTCAGCGAGGTGGAGATCAAAGGGAAACAGGACGACTCGTTTATCTCGAAACTCCGCGCCCAGCAAACCACCGTGATCAATGTCGGCGAACTGCAGCGGGCTGCCTGCTGCAACCTTGCCGAGAGCTTCGAGACCAACCCCTCGGTCGATGTCTCCTTCAGCGATGCGGTTACGGGGGCAAAACAGATCCAGATGCTTGGATTGTCGGGCATTTACAGCCAGGTGATGACCGAGAGCATCCCCATGCTCCGCGGACTGGCCTCCACCTTTGGCCTCAACTATATCCCGGGCCCGTGGATGGAATCGATCCAGGTGAGCAAAGGCGCTGCCTCGGTGGTCAACGGCTATGAGTCGATCACCGGCCAGATCAACGTGGAGTACAAGAAGCCCGAGCACAGCGAAAAGCTCTATATCAACATCTTCGGGAATAGCAACCTTCGCTTTGAAGCCAATGGCAACGGTTCGGTTAAACTTACCGATAAACTCAGCACCATGCTCTTTGTCCATGTCGACGACCAGCGCTATAAATTTGACAGGAACCACGACGGCTTTATGGATATCCCCATGCTGACCACCTACAACATCTTCAACCGCTGGGATTATATCAACCCCGGAAAATGGGTGTCGAAGTTCGGCATTAAATACCTCGACGAAAACCGTCGCGGCGGCCAGATGGATTTTGACAAGGCAAAGTGGAATACCGATACCACCGGGATCACCAACGATACCAAGAAATATGGCATGGGCATCCGCACCAAACGGCTGGAGGCCTTCTGGAAAAACGGCATCTTCATCCCCGACCACCCCTCCAGCAGCTTCGGGCTGATCCTGTCGGGGGTCAACCACGAGCAGAATGCCTTTTACGGGATCAACCAGTACTCCGGTCATGAGCAGAGCCTTTATGCCAACCTGATCTTTACCACCGACGTGAAAAATCCCGATCACAAGATCTCTGCAGGGATGAGCTTCCTGCTCGATGATTTCCGGGAGGACTACGACCAGATCCAGCTGCGCTATTCACCCGTCAGCATATTTTCCCTGGTAGGCGACACCGCGGTAAAATACACCCGCAACCGCACCGAAATGGTCCCGGGCGCCTTTTTTGAATATACCCTTAACGTGAAGGAGAAGTTCAGCATGATCCTGGGTGCACGGGCCGACCATAACAGCCTGTATGGCTGGTACTATACCCCCAGGGTGCATATGAAGTACAGGTTTAACAGGAATTCGGTGCTCAGGGCCTCCGTGGGTAAGGGATACCGCACCGCCAACATCTTTGCCGAGAATTCGGGCATCCTCGTGAGCCAGCGGGTCATCCATTTCGGCCCGGATCTCAAACAGGAGGAGGCCTGGAACTTCGGGCTCAACTTCACCCAGGATTTCACCCTCTTTCATCATAAGGCCGAATTCAGCATCGACGGCTACCGCACCAGCTTTGTCAGCCAGGTCATCGTCGATGTCGACAGCATGCCCGCCAACGCCTATGTCTATAACCTCAACGGCCGTTCCTATTCCAACAGCGTGCAGGCGCAGCTGACCGTCGAACCGGCCGACCGTTTCTCCGTCACCATGGCCTTCAGGGTGAACGATGTGAAGGTTACCGAAGGCGACAGGCTTCGCACCAAACCCTTTGTCAGCCTGTACAAGGGACTGGTGACCCTTTCGTACGCCACAAAATGGGAGAAATGGAAGTTTGACCTTACCGGCCAGGTGAACGGGCCGCAGCGCATTCCCGACACGAAGAAGATGCCTGCCAAACTGCAGCGCGACGATAACCGCCCCGCCTATTTCCAGCTGCTGGCCCAGGTCACCAAGAAATTCAAATATATCGATATCTACCTGGGAGGAGAAAACCTGACCAATTACACGCAGACCGATCCCAACAACGTGATCGCCACCGGACCGATCGTCGAATACTGGAAACCCTATCATACCCATTTCGACGGCGCCATGGGCTGGGCTCCCAATGTTGGGATCACGATCTATGCGGGGGTTAGGATGACCATTAAATAGGGGAATGCGGGAATGCAGGAATGCAGGAATGCAAATAATGCAAACAATGCAAACAATGCAAGGAATGCAGGAATGCAGGAATGCAGGAATGCAGGAATGCAGGAATGCGGGAATGCAAATAATGCAAACAATGCAAACAATGCAAAAAATGCAAAAAATGCAGGAATGCAGGAATGCGGGAATGTTGGAATGCGGGAATGCAAATAATGCAAATAATGCAAACAATGCATGCAATGCAGGCAATTTAGATTTAGGAATGTTCAATTATCCTGGTAATTCAAATAGTTGGCAGGGGTGAAACTCGGGGGGGGACTGATTTATGTTATTTCTCGGCATCTCCTTCCGACACTTCCCCGGAAGATGTACATAACAGGAGTTTTTATCAAATGACCAGGAAAATACAGTATATCCTGCTGCTTCCTCTGGTAAAAGGTCTCCCTCCCCTTCAAGGGTAAGGAAGCTACTTTTGATAATCAGGCACATATCTCTGAAAAGCCTATAAACAGTGAATAGTTGTTCATCATTGTTACATGGCGTTACAGCATGTTTATAACTTTTACTGACAAGT
>JBAXOB010000028.1:0-57987 GCA_037133475.1 Bacteroidota bacterium | reverse complement strand
TATTTTGTTATGGTAAATGAATATTATATCATTCCGGAATAATCAGGCAATTAATTGATGGAAGCTTTATGTTCTGATTTGAACCTATTTGAGGATAGGTAGTTCTCATCCTTAAAAACATACTTTATGAAATACCGATTAATCAGAGTTATTCTCTTAGTCTTTTCAGTCTTGTGTTTGATTCCATTGGAACTGTATTGCCAGGTTCTTAACCTGGATAAAACTGTAAAAACAGACACAATAATGCTGGATGAAAATTCTACTGGCTGGAACATTTATTTGAATCAAAATCCTATTGTTGTTTCGTACCAGGTGAAAACTTGTTCCGAACCAGTCAATGGGGTTTTTAATACCTGGGTATTGCTTAAAATAGAAAATACTTCGGAGTACAAGGTTCATTTACATTGGGTAAACCGTTTATTGGATGCTTCTAATAAGGATCCGATGGAGAAGAGTGAGATGGAGGCATTTCAAAGCATTGATCTTTTGGGAAAAAGCACCCTGGAAGGTAACTGCTCCACGGGGGATTTGCGGTTTTATTTGAGAAGTTCGAATCATGTAAAACCTTTTCAGTACGTGAAATTCATTCTTGATAAGATGTTAATACAAAAGATTTATTAACTCCTCAAAGAGACCTCATCTTGTTTTGAAATTCCCAAACCGGACCGATAAAAATAATTTAGTTAATGGCATAAAATTATACCGTATGAAACGCTTGAGCCCATTTCAGATTCAGTGGTTTGGATTAGCCTGCTTTGTCCCTCTTTTTTTATTATGTTTCCACGAACATGTTATCGGGCAGAGTAATTGCCCAAATTCTAATTTCAACCTGGGAAATTTCAATAATTGGGACGGACGTTATGGTTCCTTTTGGGTTCCTGCCGCAAATGTTGGCTTTGTTACCACCGGAAATAATCCCCGCCATTTGATCATACCTACCCCGGGTTCAATAGACCCGCATACCTGCGGAGGGTTGATTACCTCTTTGCCTGGGGAGGCCAATGTGGCAAGGCTTGGGAATGATAACACAGGGGCGGAAGCTGAACAGTTGAGATATACGCTCACGGTATCGCCAAACAACAATCTCTTCATATACAAATATGCTGTTGTTTTACAGGATCCCGGTCATAACCCGGCAGATCAGCCAAGTTTTACGATAGAGGTTGTTGATCAGAACGGGGTTTTGTTTGACCCGGTTTGCGGTTATTATTATGTATTTTCCCAGCCGGGTCTTCCTGGCTGGAACAGCTGCTCTGAAAGTACCGTTGTTTGGAAAGACTGGACTACAGTGGGGCTTGATTTAAGTTCATTGTTGGGGCAAACGATTACCATCATCTTTACCACACGCGACTGTGCACTGGGCGGTCATTACGGTTATGCCTATATCTCAACCTCATGTGCCAAGCTGGAAATGACGGTAGGATATTGTCCGCAAAGTTCGAGTGCTATTCTGACAGCCCCTCCGGGCTTCTCCTATTTGTGGGATGGAGGTGCCACAACGCAATCCATTGTTATTACCAACCCGGTTCAGGGAACGGTTTATAATTGCTTGTTAACAGCTGTAAACGGTTGCCAGGTGACCATTCATGCTACCATTCAGCCAACCCAGATTATTCCCGAGTTTTCAGCAACGCAACCGTGCAAAGGTATCGCCACTGCATTTACGGATAATAGCACGATCAACCAAAATTCCATCGTGAACTGGAAATGGGATTTCGGGGATGCTACGGGGGTGAATGGTGTACAGAATCCTTCGCATCTATACAACAGTTGCGGGATATTTAATGTCAAACTGATTGCCTATTCATCCGATGGTTGCAGTGATACCATAATCAAGCCAGTCATAGTAAATTGCAGGCCAAACCCTGGACTAACAGGGTTGGATACCTTGTGTGCCGGAACATCCGGGGTTAAATATTCTACAGACCAGTCTTATTCAACTTACACCTGGACGGTATCCACGGGAGGTTCCATAACTGCGGGCAACACTCCTCCAAACGACACTGCGGTCGTGACCTGGAACTCCCCCGGCTTACAGAGTATTTGCGTTAATTATACCAATTCTTTTGGATGCGATGCTTTGCCTCCCAAGTGTATAAATGTGATGGTCAACCCGATCCCCCTACCCAACATCACCGGTCCTGATCCTAAATGTGCCGGTGACTACGGATTATATACAACCCAGCCTGGAATGAATTCTTATAACTGGACTGTATCTGCCGGTGGGCACGATAGTATCGGTGGAGGTACTTCCAATAACACGATAACCATAGTCTGGGATTCTCCGGGGAGTCAGTCTGTAAAGGTTGGTTATACGTCAGCAGCGGGCTGCCCATCGAACGGGCAGGTTATAAAAAATATTACAGTCAACCCATTGCCCGTTCCGGCTCTTGCCGGGCCGGATTCAACATGTATCAATGCAACTGGCCAGGTGTTTTCCACCGATCCAGGTAAATTAAACTATGTCTGGAATCACCCGGGGGGAACTGTTGTTGCAGGCGGATCACCACTTGACAACACCATTACATTAACCTGGAATACAACTGGTATCAAAATGGTCTGTGTTAACTATACTCAAAACAACTGCACCGCCACAGCACCAACTTGTCACGCTGTTGTCGTTAATCCAAGACCTACGCCTACCATAACGGGGAATATCAACCCTCCGTTCGGCTCTACTACCCAATACACTACTCAGTCAGGAATGTCAAACTATTCTTGGGCAGTGACTGGAGGATCTTTCATGTCGCCGGTAAATGGCAATATTGTTAGTGTCAAATGGACCAGCTCTGGAAATCAGTATATTACTGTTAATTACACCAACTCATATGGCTGCCTGGGAATGTCGCCCGATACCCTTCACCTTTTTGTATTACCCTACCCGGCCATCTATAATGTCATCGGTGGCGGACCTTTCTGCGAGGCTGACTCAGGAGTTTATATTGGTCTTTCTAATTCAGAAGTTGGCGTTTATTACCAGCTGAAACGTTACGGGGCTGATTACGGTAGTCCGGTCAATGGAAACGGCACCGGGTTTAACTTTCCAATTGTCAATCAGCCCGGTATCTATACTGTCTTTGCAGCCAATATAATAACCGGATTAAGTAAGTGGATGAATGGACAGGTTGTGGTCACTCAGAACCCTTTACCGACCGTTTTCATGCTTACCCCTCCCGGCGATACCTGTGCAGGAATCAACCTGTGTCTGAACGGATCTCAGGCAGGGATCATTTACTCTTTGTTTTATAACCTGAACGATTCACTCGTATCTGTCATGGGTACGGGTATGCCAGGGTATCTGTGCTTTGGTACCCAGACTCTTCCCGGTAATTACCGCTGCAGGGCAGAAGATACCCTGACACATTGCAAGGCCTGGATGGATGGTGTCGTCAACCTGCATCCCAATCCCACTATCTTCAATGTCATACCTGCCGGAATCTTATGTGAAGGTGATTCACTCCGGCTTGGAGGATCGCAGATAGGGATTAAATACATGTTGTTACTGAATAACATGAATATTGGTATGGTCATTTACGGCACCGGTGATACAATTAGTTTTGGTGTCCTCCCCTGGCCAGGGTATTATACCGTTATAGCCATTGATACGGTTACGCTTTGTAATTCCTTTATGAACGGGGGAGGGTCCCTTTACGCAAAGCCAACACCCTACGCAATAACCCCGCAGCCTTCCGGTCATTATTGTCCTCCTGCTGACCTGGGCCTTAATGATTCGGACCCGTCTGTAACCTATAAATTGGTTTGGAATAATGTGGACACAGTCTCCATGAAACAAGGTACCGGTTCAGTTTTTCAATTTACCCCTGCTCAAACAAGGTATGGGTATTACAGGGTATGGGCGCGCAATAACTCAACCCATTGCGGACGCTGGATGTTGGATACCATCTGGGTGGATTCAATCCCGCAGTCCTATAATCTCGTCCCTTCCGGGCCCTTGTGTTTTGGTGATTCAACACTACATCTCAGTGGATCAAGGCTGGGGGTACAATATCAGTTTGTGAATACCTCAATTTCAGAAGTGGATACGACCTTAATAGGGAACGGGGGCGCTTTGTTTTTTGGTAAACCGAAACATACAGGTGTTTATATGGTACGAGCGGTAGATATGTCCCATCCGCCAACCAATTGTGCTGCCTGGATGAATGGAAGTGCCGTCATTTCCCCGCTTCCTTTGACATACATGATATCCCCTTCTGGCATACATTGTGCGGGGACCTCAATCCAACTGATGGGATCCGAGTCTGGCGTTAACTATACAATTTGCAGAATTAACGGGGGTGTGGTAACCGAAGGGGTTGTCCTGGCAGGAGGAGGAACACTTAATTTTGGTCCTCAGACCATACCCGGGACCTATAAAATAAGGGGTACCTACGTAGCCTCTCCGAATTGTTACAGATGGATGGGTGATAGTACGGAGATCGTTGCACTTCCAGGTCAGTATACTGTAACTGCCAGTGGAACATGTTCCCCGGTGCGAATCTGTCTCTCAGGTTCGCAGCCAGGTATGCATTATCAACTGATTCAAAATCCCAATACAAATAGCGAGATATTAATAGGCAACCTCACGGGAACAGGCGGTTCCATTTGCTTTGACTCGGTAAGAAATGCTGGATTTTTTGGGGTAAGGGCAGGATATGGAGGATCACCCGCATGTCCGGTCTTTATGATTGGTTTCATAACAGTTCGCGCTACTCCTCATATTTATGCCATCTCACCTTCGGGAATTCATTGTGCGGGGGAGGTGGATATAAAACTGTTGGGTTCACAGGATCCCAGTTACAGGTATATTTTGACTCTTGGAGGTGTAGATTGGGATACTCTTCCCGGTGTTAACGGCCCTCTCTCCTTTGGCATCCAGGGCTCCCCTGGAGTTTACAGGGTGCGGGTCGATACGTCAAACCTGCACTGTGGCGTTTATATGAACGATAGTGTCGTACTCAACCCGAAGCCAATCCCATACTACATGTCACCCTCAGATTCGATTTGCCCGGGGACCTATCCGTTAATGCTAAATGCATCGCAATCGGGGATTAAATACATCTTAATTAACAGGACTACTGGGTTGTCAATGGCTAATGCCATTGGTACAGGAGGCCCTGTGAATTTCGGATTGCAGTATATCCCAGGTATATATAGGGTAATGGCGATTGATACAACCCGGTCGACGAACTGTTGGAGATGGATGAACGACAGTACTAAAATCAAACCCCTCCCGACAGTATATTCAATTTACCCTGCTGGTGTACAATGTGCTGGAACTGTAATCAGTTTGTTGGGAACTCAGCCAAATGTTCAGTACCAGTTATGGAGGCGTGCAGGAAGCATGAATAGCCAGGTAGGGAGCCTGCCCGGATTAGCAGGGGGAGGTCAGATCAGTTTTGGCGCACAGGTTACTCCCGGAGTCTATACCATAAAGGCAATATTCAGCAATTATCCCAATTGTGATACATTGATGGATGACAGCGTTACGATCATTTCATTACCAACGGCCTATAATGTTCATATAACCCATCCTCCCTGCATTCCAGCAACTATCAGTCTGCTGACTTCCCAAACAGGGGTCAACTACAGGCTCGTGATGATAACGCCTGCTTTTAATATTTTTCCGGCTTCGGTTCCGGGAGGGGGAGTCGTTTCATTTGGCCCATTGTACAACGCAGGAACCTACACTATTGTGGGAGAATACCCAGCTTCGCCACATTGCGAGCGTTGGATGAATGATACTGTTCAAATCAAGACAACACCGACAATATTTTCTATCTTTCCTCACGGGGATACCTGTTCAGGAGCCGAGATTCACCTGAATGGTTCGCAACCTGGGATAGTGTATATCCTGATGCTTAATGCTATTCCTATCAAACAATTAATTGGGAATAACGGAGATCTGAATTTCGGCAAACAATACTCCCAGGGAAGCTACAAGATTACTACAGATACTGCCTATTGTTCTGTTAGAATGGCCGACAGCCTGTATATTCATCCACGCCCGGTGGCTTATAACCTGATGCCCGGTGGACCGAATTGTGACTCCACCAACATAGAGCTTTTTCATTCGGTAACAGGTATTAATTATGAGCTCAGAAAAAATGGAATACCCACCAAAGTGCTCCCGGGAAATGACACTATCTTATCATTTGGTTACCAGCATGGTGGCATTTATACAGTCAGAGGATTTGATCCTTTATCGGGTTGTGACTCGCTTATGAACGGTTCAGTAACGATTACGCCGCTTCCCTCAGTGAATGTTGGCCCTGATACAAGTATCTGTCCTGGATATTCCTTGTCTCTGCTGGCTCAGGCAACATCATTTAATCCTTCTACCGTTGTGTGGAGCGCCAACGGACCCGGAACATTTTCTCCGGTCAATACTCTGGCAACCACCTTTACTCCCGCCCAGACTTCCGGTTCCATTATCCTGACGGCCACTGTGCATGGCGTTTCTCCCCAATGTTCGCCCCTTTGGACATCTGATTCAATGGTCCTGAATATTGTACCTTTCCCTTCAGTTGATGCCGGGATTGATACTACAATCTGCGCATCGATGACCTTATTCCCTTTGAATCCTGCTGCTTCCGGCTATCATGCTTTTTCCTGGGTGTCATCATCCGGTGGTACTTTTAATCCGACCAACAACGGCAACACGACCTATTCAATAAGCAATACTGATAGGAATAATGGATCTGTCACATTAACAATCAATGCCTCGGGACTGACCTTGTGCCCTGATCATATAACCCCCGACAGTAGGTTGGTTACCATTGACTCCCTGCCTGTTGCGTTTGCCGGAAATGATACTACTGTCTGCGCAAGTGATTCCATACACCTGGTCAATTCTGCCACTACCCATTCCGTGAATCCCTCATGGACCATCCTAATGGGATCGGGCACTTTTAGTCCAAACCCGCCCAATGTTCTTCATCCGACCTATATCCCAAGTAATGCTGATAAAACCAATGGTTTGGTAAAGCTTATCCTTACAGTCCAGGGCACTGCTGCCTGTTTTTCCGCACAGCATAAGGATACCATAAAAATTAATATCAATCCATTGCCGGTTGTGGTTGCAGGGGCGAATACAAGTATTTGCATTGCTGATACCTTTCAGTGTAATCCTCAGGTACAACATATCAGTACCGTCCACTGGCAAGGGGGCGACGGTACCTTTATCCCAAATGACCAAACATTGTTTGCCCGTTACCATCCTGGTGCAAACGACAGTATCGCCGGATGCATTATGCTTAGGCTTACAGTTGATGGAACGCTAACCTGCCTCTCCCAGACAGCCAAGGATTCGCTGCTGCTTTGTTTTGATCCTTTTCCATTAGTGAATGCAGGAATCAATGATACGATTTGCCACGGAGACTCTGTACTGTTGGTGGGCGATACCATTCATTCCACTGGAGTCTACTGGTTGTCAACCAAGGGCCTACTGGGAGGCTATTTTAGTCCCAGCAATACAGTCATCAATCCTTATTACCATCCAAGTACACTTGAAAATTCAATTGGTAAAGCGGTTCTTATCCTAAAAGCTTATGGCAGACTTACCTGTTCTGCTAAGACTCCCAGCGACACTGTTGAAATAGCGATCCGCAACCTTCCCACTGCTGCGCTTTCAGGTGGAACAACCTTGTGCGAAGGAGAAACTGACACAATTTCAATTTTTTTAACAGGGGCTCCCCCTTGGACCTTATCATATCTTGCCGGGATCACGCCTCATGTCGTATCGGGAATTTATGCCAACCCATGCAAGATTGCAGTCAGCCCTACCGTGACAACAGTCTATACGCTGTTCGGGGTGAGTGACAAATACTGTACAGGAAACAGCTTTACAGGCTCTGCGCAATTTACGGTACATCCCAAGCCATCGGCCTACCCGATGCTGACACCATTGGGGACCAACTTCTGCGAAGGGAGCCAGGGTGTCCTTATTAAGCTGATCAGCTCACAAACTGGCGTCAAATATGAGTTGAAATTGTTCAATACTACCGTGGGCACACCGCTGATGGGCAATAACGGTTCCATGCTCAATTTTGGTTACCAGTCAACTCCGGGGATATACAAGGTTTGGGCTTCACAGGCCTGGCCTTCCGGCGATACCTGTCATAACTGGATGCAGGATAGTGTAATCGTATCAGTTACCCAGCCACCGCTGGTTAATTTCTTCGCAGATCCTTCGTGCCTGGGCGACAGTACCCATTTCCATTTATCAGGTGGGAGTGAAATACTCAGGGTAAGCACCTGGACCTGGGACTTCAGTGACGGTCTTCCAAAAACCTATAATTTCCCATATGAACCCTCCCATTTATATGCCACTTATGGTAATTATAACGTTACCCTTACCGTCATTGATACAACAGGAGTGTGCACCAAAGTACTTATTCACCAGATTGCGGTCTCACCTCTGCCTGTTGTGGCTTTTTATACGGATCCATATTCTCCGAATTGCGAAAATGAAACCATTCATTTTTATGATGCCTCAACAAATGCCGGCAATAATAATAATATAACATGGAAATGGGACTTCGGCGATGGCAGTCCGACAGTTACGATAAGCTGGCCAAATTCGCCCAATGTTTCGCACAACTATGCAGGTCCCGGCACCTATTCGGCGATGCTTACTGTTACGAATAACCATGGATGTTCCAATAGTGCCACAGTCCCGGTAGTAGTACATCCTGCACCCGTTCCCAATTTTGATTTTGTCCCATCTCCGGGGTGTGTCAATGAGGTGGTTCATTTCTTTGATCTCTCCCAATCCAATGGAAGTGGAAGTATTGTTAGTCATGCCTGGAAATTTGATGATCCTGCATCTGCTGTTAATAATACTTCCAGCCTGATTAATCCTGATCATACATTCGGTCAGAGTGGCACCTACGACAGTGTTATGCTGATGATTACCGCTTCGAACGGATGCAGGGACACTATTTACAAGCCAATTACGATTCAGCTGGAACCGGATGCAGCCTTTACCGCTACAACAGTTTGCCTGAATGAGATCACCCAGTTTACCAGCACGTCGGTATCGAATGCTACTTCTATCACCGGCTATAAATGGTATTTTGGGGATGGCACCCACCTTTTCGGCCAATACCCGACTGTGAGCCATACATATCTGGCCTCAGGCCAATACCAGGTCTCACTAAAAGTGACAAACTCAAACGGATGTTCCGACTCTGTTTCCGCTTTTGTAAATGTGCATCCCTTGCCATTTGCTGCGTTTACATTCACTTCCGGAAATTGTGTGGGTGATTCCGTTGCCTTTGTCAATGCATCCACTACGCCTCAAAGTTATCTTGTAAAATGGACCTGGAATTTTGGGGATGCCGGCAATCCCGTTACCATTACCTTCCCGGCCAATCCCAATATCAAACATAAATATTTGACCCCGGGAACCTACAATGTTACGCTTACCGTTCAGAATGCCGACAGCTGTAAGGATTCTCAAACCAATCAGGTTGTCATTGTTGATAATCCGTTGGCTAATTTCACATGGTCAACTGTTCATTGTGTTCATTCGCCCATCCATTTTACCGACCTGAGCCAGCCTGTGGGTTCCCTGCCAATTGCTGCCTGGAACTGGAATTTCGGAGACCCTGCTTCAGGCGCCAGTAATACCAACACCAACCAAAATCCGTCCCATATTTTCAATATACCCGGCACTTACACTGTACGCCTTATTGTAAACAATATCAACGGGTGCGATGACACGGTTTCTTATCCGGTTCACATTGATTCAATTCCGAAGGCCAGTTTTCATGCGGATACTGTTTGCAAAGGACTCAGAACAACCTTTAATGACTTGTCGTCAGCCAATTCAGGAGCCATTACAAGTTGGACCTGGAATTTCGGTGATGGTACACCTCCACTTGTCATCTTACCGCCAGCCCAGGGCGACACCTCGCACTTATATGCCAGTCAGGGTTCCTTCATTGTAACACTAACAATAACCAATTCCCATGGTTGCCAGAAAGATACCAGCATTCAGGTAAGTGTAAATCCTCATCCTACAGCCTTGTTCACCCATAGCGACAGTACCTGTAAATGGGAACATATCCAGTTTACTGATTTGTCATACACCACAGGGGGAGCAATCAACCAATGGCATTGGGATTTCGGAGATGGGACCACCAATACTTTGAAGAATCCTGTACATGTTTATACATCTCCGGGGAATTTCCTAGTTGTGCTGAAGGTTTGGAATACATTTTCCTGTGTTGACAGTGTAAAGATCCCGATCACTATTCACACACCGCCAACTGCACGTTTTGACTATTACAATAATTTTTGCAACCCTGGAGTGGTCGCCTTCCATGATAGTTCAACGGCTGTCAACCAGAGCATTATTAACTGGCATTGGATATTTGGCCAGGGGCAATCATCAACGCTACAGAACCCGGTATTCACCTTCCCTGTTTCTGACTCGGCACACTCCTACCTGGTCTGCCTGGTCGTAACCGATGGAAACGGCTGCAGGGATACCATTTGTGATTCGGTGGTTGTTAAACCTAAAATGAATTTGACGATACTGGCGGATACGGCCTGCTTCAAAGACCTTACCCATCTTCATGCAGTACCGGCAACAGGTGACTATCTTAAGAATTTCCACTGGAATTTTGATGATTCTTCCGGTACTGACCCCAATACATCGACCCTTGCTGACCCTACCCATACTTTCTCAGAGATCAGGACTTATACAGTTACGCTTTCTGCCTCTAATTCTGACAACTGCCCTCTCAGCAACTACCGCCAGGTTTCACTGCATAGTTTGCCAACACCTGATTTCTCCTATGATCCGATTCCCTATTGCGACAGTGCTAAGGTTGTCTTCAGGTACAGCAAAACCGGCATTGGTAATCAGGTCGATTCAATCAGGTGGAGATTCGGGCCGGGCATGACCGATACAACACAGAAAGTGCCACTGACGGGAATAATGAGGAAACACCTGCCCTTTGGCACACGGAATGTTACCATGACTGCATACAACAGCAGTGGTTGTCATGATTCTGTTACAAAACCGGTAACGGTAAGTTGCCTGGCCGCCATATTTGGGGTTGATACTCTGCATTGTGCTCATCAGGTAGTACAGTTTTATGACAGTTCGGCACCTGCAGTTGCAATAAAGCGCTGGTATTGGTACTTCGGAGATGGGGGTGATACAACTTATATCAAAAGACCTCTGGCAATCCACCATATTTATCAGGATACGGGTACCTATCATGTAAACCTGGTGGTTATTACCAAGATAGGTTCTGACACCATCTATGATTCAATTAGCAGAGAGATTTTCGTGAGACCAACTCCCTCGGCAGATTTTGCTGTTTCTAAAACCTGCATCCCTGACTCTACCGCTTTTACCATATTCACCGACTCTACCGATATGCATATAATCGCTTATACCTGGCTCTTTGGCGATAAATATGCCCCCGGGAGGGATACCAGCAGCCTCTATCTTCCGAAGTACAGGTTTAAACGCAAAGGCAGCTACAACCCCTCTTTAACGGTTAAAAATGAATTCGGATGCAAGTTCAGTGTCAAACATAAAGTTAATGTTTATACTCCGCCTGTTGCCTCGATTTCTATTCCGCAACCCATCTGCGAAACTGAGCAATTCCAGCTTATGGATTCCTCAAGGTACGGTGATGCGAAAAAGATTAATCAATGGCATTGGGATATAAACAATGCTGTAACCTTCGATATTGAAAATCCATTCTATAAATTCCAGAAGAGTGGAGACTACCCGGTTAAATTACTTGTTACTGATACTGTTGGTTGTCATGATGATACAGCGAACCTCATCCATGTCAATCCTACTCCTGAAAGTTCTTTTTCCATAGGGTACAATTACCAGGGGAAACAGGGACAGATCCTTTTAAATAACGTCTCGACTGGTGCAACGAATTATTTATGGGAATTCGGTAACGGTAAGTCCTCCACTGAAAAGAACCCCGTTACCACCTTTACCGACGATGGAACCTACATTATCAAACTTGTGTCCATAAATCAGTATGATTGTATGGATACGACTTTTCTGAAATATGACCTGCTCTTCAGGGGCCTCTATGTCCCCAATGCCTTCGCACCTTCCAGCACCAACCTTGGAATCAGGTTATTCCAGCCTGTTGGTGTGAATCTCGAGACGTACCATGTATCAGTCTTTGACAACTGGGGGCATCTTATGTGGGAATCAACCAAGCTCGATAATAAAGGAGTTCCGGCTGAAGGCTGGGATGGTACCTTTGAAGGACAGGAAATGCCCCAGGGGAACTATGTGTGGAAGATCAACGCCACTTTCGTGGATGGATCACAATGGCAGGGATCGGACAATGGCACTGTAGGTGGCGGCAAGACAAAGGGCATCGTTATTTTGATCCGTTAAAAATTAAACCCTGGAAAAATGAGAACAATATCAAACCTTGTCGCAGTAATATTAATCCCGGTTTTAGGATTTGTTCAATCGGTTTATGCCCAGGACATGAACTATACCCAGTATTTCAGCACTCCAGTCTATTATAACCCGGCCTATACAGGAATCAACAGCGGTCTGAGAGCCGGGCTTCTCTTCCGCGACCAATGGCCCAATCTGCCAACTGCCTTTAAATCTTACTGCTTTTCGGCCGACCTGGGTGACCGTAACCTGCCTGGCTCAGGAGGAATTGGTATCCTGGTCAACCAGGATACGCCGGGCACCGGGTTGATCAATAATTTCGGGGCTGCCCTTACCGTCGGAATCAGGATTCCAATTACAGGTTTTATGGTAAGTCAACTTGGGATTAAGGCTGGGTTCATGCAACGCACGGTAAACTGGGGCGACCTGGTCTTTGCCGACCAGCTTAGTGGTAAGTATGGGAATGTTTTTCAAACGTCGTTTGTTCCACCTGATGCAAATAAGAGGGTCGTTCCTGACTTTGGCGTTGGCGGTGTACTGCAGTTCCTGAGTCCGCAAGGAAATATAAGCGGGAATGTTGGCCTTAGTGTTGACCATCTATTTCAGCCGGATGTCAGCTTCCTTTCAACCGGCTCCTCCCTTTATCCCCGGAAATGGGTCGGGCAATTTGACCTGATTATCGTTTCAGGCCAGGGTGGCAGCTCTTCCTCCTCCCTGAGCCGGAGTTCCGATGATCCCCTGAAATTCAATATAGGTGCCATTTATCAGAACCAGGCCAGCCTCAGTTCGATGCAGGTCGGACTTAACCTGCTTAAATATAATATTTTCGTGGGATGTTGGTATAAGTCAACCATGACTGGGGTGGTGAACAATGTTGTGGCCCTGGTGGCAGGGTATCGCTACAACTTCTATGAGGATATGAACCTCAAATTCATGTACAGTTACGATCTCCAGATGTCGGGTGCCCTGCAGGGTACCGGAGGTGCACATGAGATCACCCTGATCCTCGAATTTGACAAACTACAGATTTTCGGTGGCGGCGGAGGAGGGTATATTCCCGGTGGCCGCAGGGGAGGTGGTGAAATGGAATGCCCGCGGTTTTACTAAATTTCTCAGGAAGAAGGCGCTCTGGAATGTTTTGGGTAAAAGTTATCAACACCCCCCAACCTTTCACCCCCCAACCCGATAAAGCAGAAATCCTGCTTTATGAAAACAACATTGCTGGAACCGGGCAAGTACTACCATGTGTACAACCGGGCGAGAAACGGCTACCCGCTGTTCGGGGAGGAGGAGGACTTCCGCTTTTTCCTGAAGCTCTACCAGACCCATGTCTGTCCCATCGCGGAAACCTATGCCTACTGCCTGCTGAGCGACCACCTCCATTTCCTGATCCGCATCAGGGATGAAGCCTGCGGCAGCCTCTACAAGAACTTTGCGCTGCTTTTCAATGCCTACGCAAAGGGGTACAACAAACACAACGGCAAAGAGGGAAAACTATTCAGGTTCAAGATGAAGCGGAAGGAGATCAGGTCGGTGAACTATATCCTGGAGCTGATCCGCTACATCAACCAGAACCCCTGGCGGCACGGGGTTACCGAACACCCGGCCAATTACCGCTTCTCTTCGTTCCGCGCCACGCTGACCACCGGTCAGACCATGGTGGCCAAAGAGCTGGTCCAGTCCTACTTTGGCACCCGTGAAAACCTCACCGCCAACCTCCTCACCCAGGTCGACGAAGAGGTGATCAGGCCCTTTATCCTCGAAGAATTGCCATCCGGGCAAGCGACTGGTTGATGCCGGTGAAAGGTAAGGATCCTGCGTGCAAAATGGCAGAAACCAGTGTCAGTGTTGGATCTTCACCAGGGTAATGTTCCTGCTGCCCGTCGCGGTGGAAAGGATGAACCGGTATGCCCCTGGAGGGTAACCCGACAGGTTTGCCTTCCATTGGGTTTCCCCGGCCTTCAGCGCCAGAGGCTGGGCCGTGAGGGTGCGCCCCGCCTGGTCGGCAAGGAGCAGGGTTGCCCTACAGCCTGCCTTCGAATGGATAGTCACCTGGAACAACCCGTCGTGCGAAGGGTTTGGAGAGGCAGTTATTTGGAATGCAGGCTCGCCGGGTTTTTCGGCAAGGCCGTTTGCGGTTTCCAGCCTGAAATTGCACCCGGAGGCAAAGGTCACTGTGCAGAGCTTCCTGGCGGGATCGTAGGCGATACCCGAGACGGCTCCCGATACAGCCCGCAGGGGATGGGGGGAGGCAAAGGCGACTATCCCCGCATCGGAAATATAACCGGCATAAATGCCATCCGCAAGTTGTTCATAGGCGACATCCGTTTTGTGGTCCGCCCTGATCACGGGTTGCCGGCCGTAAACAATTGAATCGCCATGCTGAAGGAAGGCCGAGGCGAAGGCACCGGCCGAATCGGTCCTATAAAGGTTCAGATTGCCGTTGCCGGTGAGAGGCGTTGCAAGACCGGTGGCCGAGGGCGGATAGGTTGCCTGGGAATTCGTTCGCTGGGCAAAGAAAATGGCATGGCGGGCACCATCGCCTACTCCGCTGGCCACCTGGCTTGCTCCCGAAGCAACCCTGACAATAACAGGAGGTGTTTTGACCCAGGGAAACAGGGTCGACACAAAGAGGAGGCTGTCGGCAGTGCGTATAGCCATGGTTTTGGTATAATGACGGAAGCCGTTTCCAATGGCCATCGAATCGGTGGCGGTGGTAAAAGATGCCGGTGTGCCCTCATTTTGAATCATCCCCAGCAGGTGAACCGAATCGCGCTGGTAGGTGCAGGTTGCATTTGAAAAACCCGGGTAAAAGGCGCCGGTAGCATCCTGCGGAAGGGCCCCGGCCAGTCCGTTCCCATGGAGCTGGAAGGTGTAATCGTTAACGCTGGTCGAGGTGAGAAAATCGGTGATGGTGAAATATTGATGGTTGATAAACAGAATTTTACGCGTAATCGTGGCGCCCCCGTACGAGGTTCTTACCTCACCGTAATCGAGAAACGGAGTTGAAAAGTAATGTTCGATAAAGGCGGTGTTGGTGCCGGTATTCACGAATTCACCGTTGGGCGGCAGCGGTCCGCTCCCGTTTACCAGCACCAGGTTGTGGTTTGCAGCGCCATTGGTCAGCGATGAGAGTGCCGCCCCCGGGTAGCCGGGATCGGGCGCCAGCATCTGCCCGTAGGCAAAAAGGGTAAAGCCGGAAGCGTCGCCCTGGTGGTGCGATTTGGCGCCTGAAAGCGCAATGCCATGTTTTGCAATGAGATGCATGCAGATCGCGGCGGTATCCCACGACGAACGGAACACAAGGCTCCCGGCTTCGGGCAGGGGCTGGAACAGGCTGTCGGTCATGGTGCCTGGAGCCACGGCGGTTGCAATGTATTGGGCGCGGAGATAGGGATCGTCGGGTGAAAAGCGGGGGTTGGGCACATTAAACCCGGACTTCCCCGAAAGGGCCGTGATGCTGGTACCCATCCCCAGGTAACTGTCATGGATGGCGGGAAAAGAGCCATCGGGCATCCTGATGCGGTTCATCCAGTCGTACAGGTAATCGTACCGCCTGTCATACCAGGGATTTGGAATCTGGCGGGTGGTCTGGTTGAAAGTAAAAGGGGAGAGGCCATCCGGCAGGAAATTACCCATGGCCCTGATAAAGGGAAAGGCGTTCTGGAAGGCATAGGTAAAATACCAGGGGCCTTCGGCATAACCGGCCAGGGTGTCGGGTTCCGAAACCCGGGGATAGG
Source organism: Bacteroidota bacterium (assembly GCA_037133475.1). GTDB lineage: Bacteria > Bacteroidota > Bacteroidia > Bacteroidales > FEN-979 > CAIVAT01. Next base: position 41,847 of record JBAXOB010000028.1, on the reverse strand, counting down.
TGCCGCCCTGCATCCACAGGGTGTTGTCGAGATTCCACATCCCGGCGTTGATCCAGTTCTGCGGCTGGAAGTCGGGATCGGCACTGGAATTGTCATTCAGCACGATGGCAGCAAGGCCAAGGGCAGAGGCGGTCATGATGCTGTGGTTGTCGAACTGGAAGTTGAAGAATTTGATGGGAAACACGCCGATCGTATAGGTGGCGGTGGCCCGGTGATAAAGGTTGGCGGTGAACAGGAGCAGCGAATCGCGCGACCGTTGCAGGGTTGCCGGTGATATCCCGGCTCCCCTCAGCAGATCCCACGCAACAAGATAGCCGATAAGCTCCTTCGACCTGAATTGCCACTCCTGGTAAAACACCCATCCCGGCTGGTAACCGACATGGATATTCATATTTTCAAGCAACCACAGGCATTTTCGGGTCATCGTGTCGCGTTCGGCAGTAGTCATTGGCACGATTGCACCATTGTCATATTTCCGCCCCATCAATACGGTAAAGGCAGCCTCTTTGGCCATCAGGGCACGGGTAAGCCGGGCATAATCGTTCGAGTCATCCGCTGAAATGATACCCATAGCATTCAGGTAAAGGGAATGATATAGGCCGGTGATTTCAGGGGTTGAAAGCGTTTGCCGCACCGCCGGAACCGCGGCGCTGTCGAGCAGGGTGCGCGGGAAGCTAAGATCAGCCCCGGCAGGGTTCCAACTGCCCTGGCCGTAACCGGGAACCAGCTGCATAAACAACAATACGACCCATACCGGCAATCCTCTGATAATTGTTTTCATTGGATAAATTTACGGAATAAAATCTTTAAATATCTATTGATGGATCTGAATCATACCGGCAGATATTCAGCGTATTGAGAATGACCTCTCCCCTGAGGCTTCCTGACTACTGACATTTAGTGCGGTACAACGCGAAGTACAAGGTACGAACTACGAAGTACAAAGTACAAAGTACAAAGTAAAAAGTTTGGGATTAGCAGGCCGTTGTTCGTCTTTCGAAATTTGTACTTACCGCTTTCGTTTGTATTTTGTACGTTGAATTTCGTACTTTATATGGGAGTTAGCGCGTTAAAAGTCACAAAAAAAAGTTGCTTTTTCTCTTTGAAAACGATCACGGATTTCGTATCTTTGTCTTTCGTTCAGGGGTGTTATACAGCTGTTTACATGCTATCCACGTGATTTTTCTGAAATTCTTCAGGTTAAGTTTTTTCTAACTCCCCTCTAAGTCCGCTCTAAGTTTACTCTAAGTTCCCTCTAAGTTCCCTCTAAGTTCCCTCTAAGTCCCTTCTAAGTCTCCTTCGGATCTCCCTCGGATATGGTTCGGTTCCGGTTCGGTTCCGGTTCGGTCACGGTCCCATCGGGGTTGCTTCACGGTTCCTTCGGGGTTGCTTCACGGTCCCTTCGGGGTTGCTTCACGGTTCCTTCGGGGTTGCTTCATGGTCCCATCGGGGTTGCTTCACGGTCCCATCGGGGTTGCTTCACGGTTCGTTCGGGGTTGCTTCAGGGTTGCTTCAGGGTCCCTTCGGGGTTGCTTCACGGTTCCGGGAGTGTTCAGGGGAGTGTTCAGAAAAGTGTGTCAGGGGAACTTTTGCACGAATTTTGAATTTCACTTCTCATGTCACCTATACAAAATAATCTGTACTTTTATTGAAAATATCGGGTTCATGAAGCTTTTCAGATCACCAGCCGCGAAATGGAAGATGCTTTTGCCGGGTTGCCTGGTTATCCTGTTCCTGCTGCTTCAATTCCGGTCATTTCCGCAGGAAACGGTAAGGCTGTCGGGCAGGATCAGCGATGCCGCCACGGGCAGGGGGTTGCCCTTTGCCCTGATCTCTGTGAAAAACAGCACCCTGGGCACGGTAACCAACGATGACGGGGATTTCCAGATCAACCTGCCCACCCGTTACTCGCGCGATACCCTGCTGGTGGCCTATCTCGGATATTTCTCTGCCAGTTGTTCCATTGCCGGCCATCTCTCCTCGCCGGTTGACATAACGCTGAAGCCGAAGGTTTTCGAACTGGCCGAGGTGGAGATCGTCTCTCTTTCGCCCGAGGAGGTGATCCGGCAGGTGGTAGCGCACATTCCCGCCAATTATGGTGAGGATTCGCTGGTCCTCACCGCCTTTATCCGCTCCCGGAAGTTCCTGAACAATAAACTGGCCGAATATACCGAAGCCATCATCGGGGATATGAAAACCGGCTACCATCTGTATGACCAGGGCAGGGAAAAGGAGCATCACCGCCAGTCGAACATACCCATGTTGCTGAAGGGCCGCGTGATCTCCGACACCAGCCTGGTGAACGCCATCGGCGACCTGGGGAAAAGCGCCGGTTGCCTGGGATGTAATTTCATCAACGACTTCGTCGAATTCTATCATCATACCGTACTGGATGAAAAACTCTTCAAATATTACCAGTTCAGGATGGAGGAGATCAGCAGGCCCGAAGGGGGAAAGCTGTATCATATCTGGTATGATCAGAAGCGGGGGGTCAGCGAAACGCTGTGGAAGGGCGAACTCTTTGTCAATGCCGGCGATTTCGCCTTACTGAAGATTTCGCAGAAACCCAGTTTCGAGGCCTTTGACCAGTATGAAAAGCAAAAATACAAACATCCCTATACCATCGCGAACAGCCCCGGCTGGATCGAGGAGATGCCGCTGATGGACTGGACCACCACCTGGTCGCTGCGCAACGGCAGCTACTTCCTGAATACCATCAGTATCGAAAACTGGTTGACCTTTACCAACCTGGCAACCCGGCAAAAGCTTAAATTTTCCCATAAAAACGAGGTGGTGGTGACCGATGTTTCACGCGAACCCGCAAAGGTCAGAAGCTTCAGAGGAGATAAATCCATCGGTGTAAATCAACGGTGGGACCAGCTGGTCGGACCCGAGGATCACCAGTTCTGGTCGGATTTCAACTACCTGCCCATCGAGAAAAACCTGCAGGAGGCTATCAACAGGATGAATGTGGCCCGGTAGACCTCCGGCCCTGAAAAGTAACGCAGCCCAGCTTTCAGCCTACTTTATATCCATATTGTACTGGATCACCATCTCCATGCTCTCAAGTTCCAGCGCCACCAGGTTGCCGTAACCATCTTTTCCGGAGATGTAAGGGCCATTATCCAGGTCGATGAACTTGTAGAATTTGTTTTTCACCGAAAGGGTGATCAACTCCATGTTGACAGGCACATGGCCGTGGATGATGCGCCGGCCGCCGATCTTGTCGGGTTTTATCTCGTAGTCGCGCAGCCAGAGCATGGCCCGCTGGTCCTCGTAAGGATCTTCGTTTTTGAAATTCAGCCCTGCATGGACCAGTACAAAGCGATCCAGTTCAGCGTAATGGGGGAGGTTGCGCATCCAGTCGATATAATCCTGCGGAACGTCGCGGATGTTGGTTACGCCGAAGCTGCCAAGCGTAGGTTTGCCGCCGATTTCAAGCCACGCCTTGTGTTTTTTGTTGCCGAAATTATACCACCAGGAACTCATGGATTTATGTTCCGCATCATAGAGTTCAACCAGGAAATCCTCATGGTTGCCCTTCAGGGCAGTCACATTGTAACCGTCGCGCTGCATCGACCGGATGAAATCGATCACCCCCCTGGAGTCGGGGCCACGGTCGACATAATCCCCTAAAAAGTAGAGTTCGTCAGACCGCATGGGTCTGATCAGGTCGGAAACCATCGATTTTACGGTGTTCACACACCCGTGAAGGTCGGGGATCACCCAGCGTTTTACCATATGTTATTTTTTCTTACCCTGGTTTGCTACCTCGTCCATCAGCTTTTTGATGACGTCGGGATCGCCCAGGAAATAGTCTTTCTGCAGATTCATCTGGTCGTCGAATTCGAAAACGTAGGGAATACCCGTCGGCAGGTTGATGCCGACGATATCCCGGTCGGAGATGTTCTTCAGGTATTTCAGGATGCCTCTCAGGCTGTTCCCGTGGGCGGCAACCACGATCTGCTTATGTTTTTTGAGCGCGGGTTCCATCTCCTCTTTCCAGTATGGAACAATTCGTTCGACGGTATCTTTCAGGGCCTCCGTCGCAGGAATATCTTTAGGATCGAGATCGCGGTAGCGGTGATCGAAGCGCGGATGACGCGGGTCGTCCATGTCGAGGGCGGGTGGGCGCACGTCATAGCTGCGCCGCCAGATAAGGACCTGCTCATCGCCATATTTTTCGGCCATCTCCGATTTGTTCAAACCCTGCAAAACGCCATAATGTTTTTCATTCAGCCGCCAGCTCTTTTCCACCGGGATCCATTGGAGGTCCATCTGTTCCAGCACAAGCCACAAAGTACGCAGGGCGCGGGTGAGGTATGAGGTATAGGCGATTTTAAATTCGAAGCCTTCGCGTTTGAGGATTTTGCCTGCCTCAATGGCCTCTTTGATGCCACGTTCCGATAGTTCGACATCTGTCCAGCCGGTAAAGCGGTTTTCCTTGTTCCAGGTGCTTTCACCATGGCGTATCAATACGAGTTTGTTCATGATTTTGGATTTTTCAATACCGGGCAAAAATACAAAAATGTCTCTATTTTTCCTACCTTTGCCAGGCTTCAACGCTATGTTTCATGAACAGCTACAAAAAGATCAACAACATCCTTGGCTGGGCCGTGTTTGTCATTGCCTCCATTGTCTATATTCTGACCTCCGAGCCCACGATGAGTTACTGGGATTGCGGCGAATATATCTCCACCGCCTTCAAGCTCGAGGTGGGCCATCCGCCGGGGGCCCCGCTGTTCCAGATGATCGGGCGCTTCTTTTCGCTGTTTGCCTTTGGCAATTTACAGCATGTCGCCAGGATGGTCAACACCATGTCGGCCCTGTCCAGCGGGTTCACCATCCTGTTCCTGTTCTGGACCATCACGATGATCGCCCGGAAAATCGTGATCCGCGGCAATGAGGAGATGACCCCCTACAACCTCTACACCATCATGGGCGCCGGCCTGGTCGGTTCGCTGGCCTATACCTTTACCGACTCCTTCTGGTTTTCGGCCGTTGAAGGCGAGGTCTATGCCATGTCGTCCTTCTTTACAGCCATCGTGGTCTGGGCCATTTTTAAATGGGAGGAACATGCCGATGAGCTGCACGCCTACCGCTGGCTGATCCTGATTGCCTACCTGATGGGACTCTCCATCGGGGTCCATCTGCTTAACCTGCTGGCCATTCCCGCCATCACCTTCGTCTATTATTTTAAAAAATATCCGAAACCCACCTGGACCGGCATGGTCGTCACCTCCGTGCTCTCGATCGTGATCCTTGCCATCGTGATGTATCTGATCATCCCATGGATTATTAAGCTTGCCGGGCTTTTCGAACTGTTTTTTGTCAATTCGGCCGGACTTCCCTTCAACTACGGCACCATCATCTATTTCCTGTTCCTGGTAGGTTTGATCCTCTGGGGGCTCCGTTTTACACGCAAAAAGGAGAAGCCGGTGTGGAATGCCATCATCCTTGCCTTTACCTTTATCGTCATCGGTTATTCCTCCTTCCTGATGCTGGTGATCCGCAGCAATGCCGATACCCCCCTCGATGAGAACAACCCCGAAAATGCCATGTACCTGCTGGCCTACCTGAACCGCGAACAATATGGCGACTGGCCCCTGCTGAAGGGACAGTACTACAATGCCCCCGTGGTTGACCGTGCCGATGGAAACCCTGTTTACGCGAAGGATCTTAAATCGGGCAAATATATCATCACCGATAAAAGGGAAAAGGCGATCCCTGTTTTCGACCCGCGCTTCACGACCATTTTCCCGCGTATGTGGGACCAGTCGGAATCACGATTTGAGGGCGAATACATCCGCTGGGGACATGTAAAGGGCACTCCCGTTGAGGTTCAGTCGGGAGAACGCGCCGAAACACGCAACGTGCCTACTTTTTCAGAGAACCTTACCTTTTTCTGGAATTACCAGCTGGTTCACATGTATTACCGCTATTTCATGTGGAATTTCGTTGGCAAACAGAATGACAACCAGGGATTGGGCAATAAGATCAATGGAAACTGGAAAAGCGGCATCACCTTTATCGACAGTATGCGCCTCGGGCCCCAGGATATTCCCGAAAGCCGCAAAAACAGGGGAGACAACAGCTTTTATTTTTTGCCGCTGCTGCTGGGCTTGATAGGGGTTTATCTCTCCGTGAAGCATGACAAACACAACGCCTGGGTTATCTTCCTCCTCTTTTTCATGACCGGTATTGCCATTGTACTCTACCTGAATTCCCATTCACCGCAGCCGCGTGAAAGGGATTACTCCTTTGCCGGCTCCTTTTATGCCTTCGCCATGTGGATCGGGCTGGGGATCATCCAGATGGTGCGTTGGCTCGAAAAGTATGGCGGCAAGAAGGTTGCCCTTGTCGTTTCGATGATCTGCGGCCTTGGCGTGGTCACGCTGATGGCCCAGCAGGGATGGAATGACCATGACAGGTCAAATCGGTATACCTCGCTGGCCATGGCCAAAAACTACCTGAATTCATGTGCTCCTGATGCCATCCTTTTTACCAATGGCGACAACGATACCTTCCCCGTATGGTATGCGCAGGAGGTGGAGGGGTACCGCACCGATGTAAGGGTGGTAAACCTGAGCCTGCTCAACACCGAATGGTATATCGACCAGATGAAACGCCGGGCCTACAATTCAAGCCCGGTTCCGTTTTCGCTTACAAAAGACAAGTACCGCCAGGGAACGCATGATGTAACCTACCTGATCGAGGATGAGGGGCTGAAAAACACCTACATCGACGTGAAGGATCTCTTCGGGATTATCGCCACCGACGACAGCAAGCTGAAGATGAATACCTCGCAGGTCGGCATGATCGATTATTTCCCGACCAAGAAATTCATGGTTACCTACGATCCTGCCACGATCATGAGCACGGGCGCAATTCCGCGCGGAATGGAAAACAGGCTGGATACCATCCGCTGGGAGATAAAAGCCCAGGCTGTTGAAAAGGCCAACCTGATGATCCTCGACCTGCTGGCCACCAATAACTGGAAGCGCCCGGTATATTTTGTAATGACTACCGGTGCCGATACCTATATCGGGCTCGACAAGTACTTCCACCTCGAGGGGCTTGCCTACCGCCTGCTTCCCATCAGGGCAAGGGATGCCGACGGACAGGTGGGCGAAGTCAACTCCGCCGTCATGTACGACAATGTGATGAATAAATTTACCTGGGGAGGGATGAACGACCCGCGGGTCTATATCGATGAAACCAACGCCCGCATGGTGATGAATTTCCGCGGACTTTTCGGCAGGCTTTCCGACGCACTCGTTCGCGAAGGAAAGCTGGACTCGGCTAAAAGGGTCATCGACCGGTGCCTGGAAGTGTTGCCCGAAACAGCTGTCAGCTATGACTTTTTCACAGTACCGCTGGTTGACGGCTATTTTAAAACAGGTGAACCTGCCAAAGCCAAAGCCCTGGCTGCAAAACTGTTAAAAAATATGACCGGCGAGCTGGCCTACTATTTTTCATTTCCCAATGAAGACCTTAAGCGGCTGGATATCAACATCCAGGAATCGGTTTATACCATCCAGCGGCTGGGGGTTGCCCTCAAGGAGGCAAAACAGGATAAGATGGCGGCAGAGACCGACGTGGCGATGAAGAAATACTACGACCTCTATGTTGAAAAGGTCTATCAACCACCCGCTCAATGAGTCCGGTAGCCCCGCCTTTTTTCCTCAGGTGGCTTAGTCCCGCGTACCTTGTGTGCGACCTGCCGGCTACGGAAAAGGTTATCTATCTCACCTTTGATGATGGCCCTATACCTGATGTAACGCCGGAGGTGCTGTCGATCCTGGCAAAATTTGAGGCCAGGGCCACCTTTTTTGTCGTGGGCGACAATGTGAGGAAATACCCTGACGTCTTTGAACAGGTCAGGGCTGCGGGACATGCTGTCGGAAACCATACCTTTCATCATCTCAATGGCTGGAAGACCTCGCCCGGCGCCTATGCCGAAGATGTGAGCCGTTGCAGGGACTATTTCGAAACAAAGCTGTTCAGGCCGCCCTACGGCCGCTTTACACCCTCCCAATACTTCCTGCTGAGAAAGGACTACCGGATTATCCTCTGGTCGGTGCTGACAAGTGATTATGATAAACGGGTAACACCCGGACAGTGCCTGGAAAATGCCATTGAGCATACAAAGCCAGGTTCTGTTGTCGTTTTTCACGACCATGTGAAATCAATCGCCAGTGTCAGGTATGCTCTTCCCCGGATGCTGGAACACTTTTCGAAGCTGGACTACCGGTTTGAAGCAATCGGCTATAACAATCCCTCATCCGCAAAACTGTAGTAGCCCTCTTCACCGATGATGAGATGGTCGATCACGGCCACATCCAGCAAAGCGCCGGCATCACAGATCTTTTTTGTAAGGATGGTATCGGCTTCACTGGGTTTCACTACCCCCGACGGATGATTGTGCCCGAGAATAATGGAGGAGGCGTGGTGATCGAGGCAGATCTTGAAAATTTTCTTTGGATCAACCACCGTTCCTGAAATTCCACCTTCACTGATATGGCATTTGTGCAGAAACTTGTTGGCACGGTTCAGCAGGATGATCCAGAATTCTTCATAGGGCAGGTCGCCGATCGTGCTGCGGAAGATCTCATAGGCATCCCTGCTTCGGCTGATTTTTTGCCGCGACATTACCACCGACTCATTCCGTCGGCGGCCGATTTCCAGGGCGGCAACGATCGTGATGGCACGCACCTTGCCGATTCCCCTGACAGCGACCAGGTCGGAGATACTCATTTTTGATAATTCGGCAAGGTTATCGTGCGATAATTTTAATATTTGCTTTGCCAGGTCCACGGCTGTATCCTGGCGCGTGCCGGAGCCGATTAACAGGGCCAGCAGTTCCGCATCGCTCAGGCTGTTGCGGCCCTTGAGCAGGAATTTTTCGCGGGGACGGTCATCCTCCGCCCAGTTCCTGATCGGTATACGGTTGATATAAGTTTCCATGGTTTTTATTGATTAATCAGGAAAACATGGAAAAGGTAATGCGGGAAACCTGTTTTTTTTTCAACAGTTTCGGGCCGGGGATAACACTAAAATGGTCGAAAGCCACGTTATATCTCTATTCCGGAGATTCTCCGGGAGGTAAAAAATAATTTTGCAAAATAATCCAAAGAGCATTGATCGGTCATAAAATATTCGAATTTGACAGGGTTGATTCAACCAATGCCGTCGCCGATCAGGTTTTTCAGGAGCGGGATCCTGCCGGCGGGGAGGTGGTATGGGCGCATGATCAATATGCAGGCAGGGGACAACATGACCACACCTGGGAAAGCGAACCCGGCAAGAACCTCTCCTTTACGGTAATCCTGCGCCCCCGCTTTCTGGCCCCTCACCGCCAGTTCCTGCTGAACAAGGCCGTTGCGCTTGCTGTTGCCGATTTTGTCACCGACGCACTGCGCAAGGTGTCCCATCCTCCCGTATCGGTTAAATGGCCCAATGATATCTATATCGGTGATAATAAGGCAGCGGGGATTTTAATTGAAAACAAGATCATGGGATCGAAACTCGACACCTCGCTGGTGGGCATCGGCATCAATGTGAATCAATTGGTTTTCCCCCCCGAAATTCCAAATCCCGTCTCGCTCATCACCTTTCTCCGGCTTGAAACCGATCTCAGGGAGATGTTGTTGGCGGTTTGCCGGCATCTCGATGCAAGGTACTCCGCCCTGCAGGATCCTGGCAGGGGAAACCTTGATGAGGACTATGACTCCCGCTTGCTGGGTTTTGAGCAATGGCGCAATTACACCTTCCGGGGCAGGATCAGTAAAGGAAAGATCAAGGGGGTAAATCTTACAGGGCAATTGGTGATTGAAACGATCACGGGCGCTACCCTGTCATTCGACCATGGCGAGGTGGGGTTTGTGCTTTGAAAAAGGGGGATAATTATTTATTATATCTTTTCCCAAACATAAAACTTACATACAAGGTCAGGAAAAACTGCTGCCGGGGATTGTAGGCCATGATCGACACCGGGAGGGGGGAGTAATCGAGGATTGCCCCTGCTTCCAGGGAGCTGATGAGCCTGTTCCTGGCCCCGAAGTCAAAATCAAGCCCGGTCTTTCCATAAATACCGGGATGGAAACCCAGTTGGTTGAACCCCGACAGAAACGATCCCCTGCCGAAAATATCATAAATTTGCTGCGTGTCAGGATTATACTTCTCCTCTTTGAACTGGTCGGGATAGCCGTCCCTCTTGTAGATAATGTAGAGAAAGACCGGTTTGGTCACGGCCAGGGAGAATCCGCCGTAATAGAGCCAGCTGAGTTGAACCCCTCCCCAGTAAGGTTTCCTGTTTAAAATATGCTGCTGGCCGATACCGCCGCGAAAAAACCATACATAGTTGAGCTTCCCGTAAAAAAAGGAGCGGGAATCGGAATAATTCGGATTGATGCTTCTGACCTCCTTGGAGGATTTATAGGTGGAAAATTCGACCTCCCACATGAGCTGCCGCAAAGCCGTAATATTACGGCCTTTCCTGAATTTCAACCCCCACCCGTTGGTATGCAGCATCGCTCCCAGGCTCCACTGGTTCTCAAGCAACACATTCTCAGGGGTGGTGTCGGCTGCGGCTTCGGTCGCCTGACCCTGCGCAAAAGCTCTGCCCGACAACAGGAAAAGCATTAACAGGGAAAAGAGGATCGGTTTCATGAAACAGGAGGATCGGTGATCTGACAAAGGTAAAAAAGAAATGGGAAGCCGTGGCCTCCCATTCTTCAAAAAAAATCAAATGGAAAAGCTCTTTTAACGACGCTCAATTTGGTACCTTTGCTTTTCACCATACGCAGCACAATGTTGATTCGATGTACAGGAGGAAACAATACCTAACAGAACAGTGGCTAATAATATAACAAGTATCTTTTTCATGGTGTCTGCTTCTGAAGTGTGTGAAAATCTGGTGCAAAAGTACGGCTATCTGGAATCATGAACAAATATTTTTAATATTTATTGTGTAAAGTTATCAACGTTAAATAGTTTATAAATCGATGGAAAAGGTCAATCCTGTAATTGATGAAAGTTGGAAAACGGTATTGGGCGCGGAGTTTGAGAAAACATATTTTCTGAACCTGAAAAATTTCCTGGTAGAGGAAAAACAAAAATACCGCATTTACCCACCTGGAAAGATGATTTTCAATGCCTTTGACCATACTCCGTTTGACAGGGTTAAGGTGGTTTTGTTAGGACAGGACCCATACCATGGTCCCGGGCAGGCACATGGCTTATGCTTTTCGGTGCCGGCGGGTATCCAGAAACCACCCTCCCTGGTGAATATCCTGAAGGAGCTGCAATCTGATATTGGGTTGGATCCACCCGTACATGGCGACCTTACAAGGTGGGCCGACCAGGGGGTACTCCTGCTTAATGCAACGCTGACAGTCAGGGAAAACCAGGCAGGTTCTCACCAGAACCGCGGCTGGGAAACCTTTACCGATGCAGCCATCTCCCAGCTGTCGCTCCAGCGCAATGGCCTGGTATTCGTCCTGTGGGGTAACTTTGCCATCGCCAAACGGTCGCTGATCGATGAATCGCGCCACCATATCCTCACGGCAGTGCATCCTTCGCCACTGTCGGCCCACCGCGGCTTTCTCGGATGCCGCCATTTTTCAAAAATCAACAATTTATTGCGTCAACAGGGCGTTAGTGAGATAGACTGGAGTTTGTCATGAGGTATATCCTGGTTTTTGTCCTTCCACTTTTTCTGCTTGCCGGATGTTCGAAATCCTCTGAAACGAACTATACCGGGTCAGGCCAGGTGCAGTTTGAGTTCAGCCACCAGGTTGGTCAGAAACGCTTAGTGTTGGATACGCTCCTCTATCTGACAACGACAAACCATCATTATAAAGTTGCAGATCTTCAGTATTTTGTTTCAGATTTTATCCTCTACAGGCAAGGTGGAAAACCGGTCAGGATCCTATCCGGCCAGGGAATTCACTATGTCGATGTACGGGTTCCCGTTACGCTTGCCTGGGCTCCTGCCGACGGGATCGGCTCGGGAACCTATGATTCGGTCTCCTTTACCTTTGGAATCAGTGCAGGCAAAAATATATCCAACACCTTTCCGAACCCTCCCGAACGCGACATGGCATGGCCTGATATCCTTGGCGGTGGCTACCATTACATGAAGATGAACCTTGAATATACAGGCCAGGCGGCTTCCGGACTGAAACCCTTTATGTTCCACCTGGGAATTGGCCAGTTATACAGCACAGCCTCGCCAAACCCCGATTCCATTACGGGATATGTTCAGAATGATTTCAGGGTTACGATCCCTGCCAGGTTTACCGTTGTTCCAGGGAAGGTATGCAGGATTGGATTTACCATGCAGGTCGACCGGTGGTTCGACGGGCCCGAAACCTTCGATTTTGACGATTACCCCGGAGGGATCATGCAATTCCAGGAGGGCATGCATAAGGCCTGTTTAAACGGACGGCATGCCTTTTTCCTGACCGCGGGCAAATAGGTCAGACCAGGTTCAGTTTTCTTTGCATACAATAAATTGATGAAAATAAAACAGGTACAACCATTGAAACGATTTCCCGGCCGGGGCTGCCTGGCAGGATTCCGTATCTCCCTGTTATTGCCTGCCCTGTTGTTGTTATGCCTCTCCTGCAAAAAAAATCATCCGGAAGCGTCTGTTTACCAGCCGGCACCTTACAATATTGAGATCCCGCGCTTTTTTCCCGATGTGCTGAATATCCCGTCCGACAACCCCATGACGGTTGAAGGAGTTGCCCTGGGGCGTTACCTGTTCTATGACGGCCGGATGTCGGGACGGATCCAGCCCGATTCCCTGATGAGCTGCTCCACCTGTCACCTGCAGTCGCACGCCTTTGAATGCGGCATGGGAGAATCGCGCTTTTATGATGGTCACCCGTACGGGTTGACGGGCATTTTCACCCCCCATTTCATGATGCCCATGATCAACCTGGTGTGGACCAACCATGGATACCTGTGGAACGGCAAGGTATCTTCCGGGAATACCAACCGGGAAATGAAAAACCTCGAAGATGTTACCTGGATGGCCATCGTGGCTCCGCATGAAATGGCGGGCGATACCGCCAGGGTTGCCGCGTTGTTTCAAACCCTCACCGGTTACCCGCAGCTTTTTAAAAAGGCCTTTGGTTCCGACCATGTAACCGTAAAGAATATGGGACGGGCAATTGCCCAGTTCGTCAGGACACTGATTTCGGCCGACTCTAAATTTGACCGCTACCTGCAGGGCAGTTACCAGCTGAACAACAGTGAACGCAGCGGGTATGTGCTGTTTATGACCGAGCAGGGAGGCGACTGTTTTCACTGTCACGGCGGCGATGGCAACCCGCTGTTTACCACCAACCTGTATTACAATAATGGCAAGGATTCGGTGTTCACCGACCCGGCCGACAGGTTTTCGATCACGGGCAATGCCGGGGATATCGGCGCCTATAAGGCTCCTACGCTGCGCAACCTGGTTTTCCGCCCCCCCTATATGCACGACGGCCGTTTCACCACCCTCGACGAGGTGCTCAACTTCTACAATTCGCAACTGGTCTGGTCGCCCTCCATAAGCCCGCTGATGCACCATATCGGAACCCACGGGGTTCATCTGACGCCATCGCAAATCTCTGATATAAAGTCATTCCTGCTGGCACTGACCGACAGCTCCTTCGTTACGAATCCCGCTTTTTCACGACCGGCAGTTTTTCCCGATGGGACTAAATGAATATTTAATGGGTGGTGTATGGTAATATTTCCGAACTGCAAAATCAACCTGGGGCTGAACATCATCGGCAGGCGCAGCGATGGCTATCATAATATCGAGACTGTGTTTTATCCCATTCCCCTTTATGATGTCCTGGAGATCATCCCGGCAAAGGATGGGATGTTCGGGTTCAGCGCCACAGGATTGCCGGTTCCCGGGGAGGCCGGCCAGAACCTGTGTACCAGGGCCTACCAGATGTTGCAGCAGGAATTCGGCCTGCCGGCCATAAAGATGCACCTTCACAAGGTAATCCCGATGGGGGCGGGACTTGGAGGAGGCTCATCCGATGGCGCTCATGCCCTGGCACTGCTGAACCGACTCTTCGAATTAGGGCTGGCGGATGAACAACTGGAGGATTTTGCCCGCCGCCTGGGAAGCGATTGTGCCTTTTTCATCCGCAACACCCCGTGTTATGGTTTTGAAAAGGGCGACCGGTTTGAAAAGATCGACCTTGATCTCGCCGGACTCACGCTGGCAGTGGTCATTCCCGGCATACATGTCAGCACGGCAGAGGCCTATTCATTGATTACCCCCACACTACCCGGGCGACTGATCAAAGAGGTTGTGCGCTTGCCGGTAAATGAATGGAAAGATAAGCTGGTGAACGACTTCGAAATACCGGTAATCGGGAAATACCCGGTGATCGGGAGTGTTAAATCAACCCTGTATGATGCAGGTGCCCTGTATGCGGCAATGTCGGGAAGCGGGGCAGCCGTTTTCGCCCTTTTTGGTGAAAAGCCCTCGCTGGCAGGATTATTTCCGGGATGTTTTACCTGGATTACCTGAGTTTCTATCAAATATTTTATCTTTGACTGAAATTACACCTCATTATTTTGCGAAAGAAATTCACCATACCGGTAAAGAGTTTTCAGGCGATTGCCATCCTGTTTATCCTCATTACGCTGGTGGCGACCATGCAGGCCTATGTATTGCAGCGGAAAACCGCCCCCGGGCAGAAACCTGCCTATACCAAATACAACAACTACGTCATCTTCCAGCGCAGCCATTTTCACCTGCTTGAGGGAAAAAACCTCTATGTAGAGTATCCCGCCGAACAGATCGACCTGTTCAAATACAGCCCGACCTTTGCCTTTTTATTCGGTGTATTGGCCTGGTTCCCCGATTGGCTGGGGTTGTCTTTGTGGAACCTGTTAAACACGCTGGTCTTTCTCCTGGCCATCTGGTACCTGCCGGCGCCGGATATCAGGAAGAAGGCGCTGATCCTGCTGTTGGCGCTGCCCGACATGGTGGTTTCCCTGCAGAACAGCCAGAGTAATGTCCTGGTGGCCGGCCTGCTGATCCTGAGTTTCGGCCTTTTTGAAAAACAGCGCTATTTCCTCGCCACCCTGTGCATCCTGGCGACCTTTTATATCAAGATATTCGGGATTGTTGCCATTTTGCTGTTCCTGTTCTACCCGGGAAGAATGAAGGTACTGTTTTATGCGGCGGTTTCCTTCCTGCTCCTGGGGTTGCTTCCCTTGCCGGTGATTGGCCTGGAACAGCTGAAATCATCCTATATCCAGTACTTTGATCTGCTCAAAACCGACCATTCCGCATTTTACGGCCTCTCGGTGATGGGCTGGCTGAAAAGCTGGTTCAGCCTGGATCCTTCGAAGATTATGGTCGTCGGCGCCGGCTTTTTGCTGATGTGGTTCCCTTTGCTCCGGTACCGCTCCCTGCCGGAATACAGGGTCAGGGTACTCCTGCTCACAGCCGTGCTGGTATGGATGGTGATTTTCAACCACAGGGCCGAATCGCCCAGTTTTATCATCGCCACCTCGGGGATCTATATCTGGTTTTTGTCGATCCGGCCAAGGCCTGTTGAGATCGTGCTCATTTGCCTGGTATTCATATTCACCTCCCTTTCGGCGAGCAACATTTTTCCGGGCCATATCCGGGAGGATTTCCTGGAGCCTTACGTAATCAAAGTAGTTCCGTGTATCCTCGTTTGGGGAAAGATCATGTTTGACCTTTACAGGGAAAGGATTGTGTCCCGAAATGCCACCCAGGTTTCTACTTTGGGGCAATCCTGATCAGGAAGGCGGCAATGACGCCAAAGATGGTATTGGGAATCCAAACGGCGATCAGCGGCGGGAGATCCCCGAAGGTGGCAAAGACCGTAAAGATCTGCATGAACAGGATGTAAATAAAGGTCAGCGCCAGGCCAAGACCCAGGTGAAACCCGATTCCCCCGCGCACTTTTCTGCTGGAAACCGAAACGCCGATAACAGTCAGGATCAGGGTGGCAAAGGGGAAGGCAAAGCGTTCGTATTTTTTCACCTTGTATTTGATTACATCCGGATCGCCACGCAACTCCTTGTCCTTGATGTGTTTCCGGAGTACAAAATAGTTCATGACCTTCACATCCTCAATGTTTTCAGTGAAATCAGAAGGGAGGAAGGGTAAAATCGTGTCCAGTTTTTTCCCTTTAACGATCGATTCCTTCATCCCGTTGATTTTCCTGACATAGTAATTCTTTATCTGCCACCGCGACCGCAAACTGTCCCAGGAGAGTTCATCACCCCGTAGTTTATAAACCAGCTCCTTCGCTTCGAATTTTTCAAGGGTGAACTTCCATCCGACAGAGGTATGGGTGTTGAAGTTTTCCATATAGATAAAGGTACCCGGGCTGATCTGTTTATGAAGGTTCTGATCGGTAAACTCTCCCCGTGGTGCATGGATGTATTGGTTTTCAAAAGCATGCATACTCCTGTTCGTGTAGGGGGTGATGAAATTTGCCAGGAAAAAGGAGAGTAATCCAAGGGCTCCCGCGGAGATGAAATAGGGGAAAAGCATCCGCCAGAAGCTGATCCCGCTGCTCAGGATGGCAATGATCTCGGAATCGGAGGCCATTCGCGAAGTGAAGAAGATGACCGCGATAAAGGTAAGCAGGTAGCTGAACTGGTTGATGAAATCGGGAACAAAGTTCAGGTAATAATCAAATACGATCGCCCGCAGGGGTGGTTCGCTGCGCAGGAAGTCATCGATTTTTTCTGAAATATCAAAAACGATGACAATGAAAATCAGGAGGACAAGGGTGAAGAAAAATGTCCCCAGGAATTTTCGGATAATATAACGGTCGATGGTACGCATATTCTCTACAGAATGTGTTTATAATCGTTGCATCAGTTGTTTGACCATTCTCTCCTTCCAGCCGGCAAAGGTCCCGAGGGTTATCTCTTTCCTTGCCTCTTTCATCAGCCAGATGTAGAATCCAAGGTTATGCGTGGTGGCAATCATCGGCCCGAGTATCTCCTTCGAAATAAACATGTGGCGGAGGAATGCCTTGGAATACTGTAGGTCGGGAAAAACCTCACCTTCGGCCTCTAGGGGTGAAAAGTCATCCTTCCATTTCTCATTTTTAATGTTGATGATGCCGTTCCGGGTGAAAAGCATCCCGTTGCGGCCGTTGCGGGTAGGCATGACACAATCAAACATATCGATGCCCAGTGCAATGCTTTCCAGGATATTGGCGGGCGTTCCCACCCCCATCAGGTAGCGCGGTTTCAGATCCGGTAATATCCCGCAAACAAGACCGGTCATCTCATACATCATACCGGCAGGTTCCCCCACCGATAACCCGCCGATGGCATTGCCTTCGGCGCCGATACCGGAGATAAACCGGGCTGATTCAACCCTCAGTTCAGGATAAACACTTCCCTGGACAATTGGAAAAAGGGCCTGTGAGTAGCCGTGCGGACAAGCAGTTTCTTCAAAGCGCGTGACGCAACGCTTCAGCCAGTGATGGGTTCTTTTCATCGATTTCCTGGCATAGGCTTCATCGCAAGGGTAGGGGGTACACTCATCAAATGCCATGATGATGTCGGCTCCCAGTTCACGCTGGACATCCATGGCCTTTTCGGGGGTGAAAACATGTTTGGAACCATCTATATGCGATTGAAAAACAACCCCGTTATCGGTGAATTTCCGGATGTCTCCGAGTGAATAGATCTGGTACCCGCCACTATCGGTTAAAATTGGCTTTGTCCAACCGTTGAACTTATGCAGCCCGCCGGCCCTGGAGATAATATCGGCTCCCGGACGAAGATAGAGATGATAGGTGTTTGACAACATGATCTGTGCCTTCACCACATCGCTCAAATCCTTGATATGCAGGGCTTTTACAGCACCTGCCGTGCCAACCGGCATGAAAAACGGTGATTCAATGACCCCGTGGTCGGTTACAATTACGCCTGCCCGGGCAGCCGTGCCGTTGTCGCGATGAAGAATGTCGAATTGCAAATGGAAAATTTTATTAAACTTCCGGCAAAGGTAAGGTTATTCATATTTCAGGCAGCAAATTATCACGATTATACGCCCCGGAACCGATTTGGCCTGTTTCCCCCGGTTTACCCAGCGCTGCGTGTTTCGGGGTTTTCAACCTTCATGTCATTTTATACACATTCGGGGCGTTTTTTCAGGCAGAATGAATATCTTTGCCTGAATAATTTTTAATAATATTTAAATGATTGATCTGTTGGTCAATACAGAATTTTTGCCCTTGGTACTGTTGGGGCTTTTTGCATTGACGTTTTTGCAGCAACTCTTTTTTTACTGGTTTTTTTTCCTGCGCCTGGGGCTTCACAAATACCGGGTGCCGGTCGAAAGCAACCGTGGCGTTTCCGTTGTCATCTGCGCCCGTAACGAATACCTTCATCTGAAAGAAAACCTTCCGCTGATCCTCGAACAGGATTATCCCAATTTTGAAGTGCTGGTGGTAAACCATTCCTCCGATGACGATACCCATTACCTGCTGACCAGTCTCGCGGCAACCTATCCCAACCTGAAAAATATCACCATTCAACAGGATCTCAATTTTTTTTCCGGGAAGAAGTTTCCCCTTTCGATCGGGATCAAATCGGCAAAATATGACCAGGTACTGCTCACCGATGCCGACTGCAAACCTGCTTCCAAAGACTGGATCCGTCACATGCAATCTGCCTTCACCCCGAAAATAGAGGTTGTACTGGGTTATGGTTCCTACTCCCGGAGCAAGGGGTTGCTTAACAAGCTGATCCGCTTTGACACGGTCCATATTGCCATACAATACCTGTCGTATGCCCTGGCCGGCATTCCCTATATGGGGGTTGGCCGGAACCTGTCCTACCTGAAGCAGCTTTTTTACAAGAACAATGGCTTTATTTCGCATTACCATATCCGGTCGGGCGACGACGACCTTTTTATCAACCGGGTGGCCCGGCGGTCGAACACGGCCATCATGGTTCATCCCGGCAGTTATACCCTTTCTGATCCAAAACAAACATTGGGTCAGTGGATTACACAGAAAAAACGACATCTTTCCACCAGCAACCTTTATAAATTCAGGCATAAATTTTTGCTGGGGATGTATGCTTTCAGCCTGGTTGCCTTTTACCTGCTTTTCATCCTGATGGTGTCACTGAATTGGTCTGTCGTTCCGGTTCTCGCCCTGTTTTTTATCCGACTGGTTTCGCAGTACGTGGTTTTTGCGGGATGTATGAAGAAACTGAATGAAAAGGAGCTGGTGGTTTTTCTGCCGTTTTATGAAATCCTCCTGTTATTGTTCAATGCAGGCATGATCATCTCCAATATTTTCCATAAACCGACCCGATGGAAGTAGTTGAACATCTTACGGAGAAGGCGAAGCATGATTTCGTGCTGGTTCAGTCGGCACTGAACAGGGGCGATCAGCAGGCCTATGCCGATTTGCTCAATAAATACCGGGATACGCTTTACTTCATGATGCTGAAGATGACCAATAACCCTACTGATGCTGAAGATCTCACCATCGAGGCTTTTGGGAAGGCATTCAAGAACCTGAAACAATATTCTCCTGATTTTGCTTTCAGTACATGGCTTTTTAAGATAGCGGCCAACAATTGTATCGATTTTCTGCGGAAGTCAAAACGCATCCAGTTTGCCGACAATTACGACGACGAGGAGTCGCCCGATGCTCCTGCAAATATTCCTTCCCATACCCTCGATCCTGAAGAAAAGATCATTGAGAAGCAGAAAATTCAACTGATGCATGAGGTGGTTGATAAATTGAAGCCGCACTATCGCCATTTGATCGAGTTACAATATTTTAAAGAGTGGTCGTACGAGGAGATTGCCACTGAACTCAACCTGCCGCTGGGAACGGTGAAAGCACAATTATTCAGGGCTCGTGAATTTCTTTATCAGATCCTGCGAAACGCGCATGAAAAAATTTAATAAACACCTATTCACATGGACACACCCGATTTTAAACAGGCCATTTTGCAAGGCATCCCGGCGGAACTGCCTGCTCTTAAACCGTATGATGCCACTGTAAACCATGCTCCTGTCAGGAAAGACATCCTCTCTCCGGAGGAAAAAAAACTTGCCATAAAAAATGCATTACGATATTTTGACCCCCGGCATCATGCAGTGCTGGCAAAGGAATTTGCCGACGAGTTGCAGCGGTACGGGCGGATTTACATGCACCGGTTCAGGCCTGGTTACCTGATGGTGGCGCGGAATATTAACGAGTATCCCCATCAGTCGCTGCAGGCTGCGGCGATCATGCTGATGATCCAGAATAACCTGGATCATGCCGTTGCACAGCATCCTCATGAACTTATAACCTATGGCGGCAATGGTGCGGTATTCCAGAACTGGGCCCAGTACCTGCTCACGATGCAGTATCTTGCCACCATGACCGACGAGCAGACCCTGGTCATGTATTCCGGGCATCCGATGGGACTTTTCCCGTCGCATCGCGATGCGCCGCGCGTGGTGGTCACCAATGGGATGATGATCCCCAATTATTCAAAACCCGATGACTGGGAGCGGTTTAATGCACTGGGGGTAACCCAGTACGGCCAGATGACTGCCGGGTCCTATATGTATATCGGTCCGCAGGGGATCGTGCACGGTACCACCATCACCATCCTGAATGCGGCGAGGAAGGTGACAGCCGACTCCATCCGGGGGACTGTTTTTGTCACCTCCGGGCTGGGGGGGATGTCGGGCGCCCAGGCCAAAGCGGCCGTTATTGCCGGGGCGATCGGTGTCATTGCCGAGATCAATCCCGCTGTTGTGAAAAAACGTCACCAACAGGGCTGGGTGGATGAGGTTTTTACCGAGCTGAAGGATCTTGTCGGCCGGCTGATGTATGCGATCTGTAACAAGGAGGCTGTTTCCCTTGCTTACCAGGGGAATATTGTTGATTTATGGGAATATTTTGCCGAA
Organism: Bacteroidota bacterium; assembly: GCA_037133475.1. GTDB lineage: Bacteria > Bacteroidota > Bacteroidia > Bacteroidales > FEN-979 > CAIVAT01. Next base: position 20,894 of record JBAXOB010000028.1, on the reverse strand, counting down.
CATAAACTACAGGTTGAACTAGGCTCGGATCAGACCTCCCTGCATAACCCGTGGTCGGGAGGCTATTATCCGGTCGGACTGAGTTTTGAAGAATCCAATATAATGATGGTAAAAGAGCCGGTGAAATTCAGGGAGGCTGTCCAGGAATCGCTGCGCCGGCAGGTTGCCGCCATCAACTGCATGAGTGAAAACGGCATGTATTTCTGGGATTACGGTAACGCCTTTCTCCTGGAGGCGTCGCGTGCGGGAGCGGCGGTGATGAAAGCCGACGGCACCTTTATCTATCCCTCCTATGTGCAGGATATCATGGGACCCCTCTTCTTCGATTATGGATTCGGGCCCTTCCGCTGGGTCTGTACATCGGGCAAACCCGAGGACCTGGTGGTCACCGATCAGATTGCCGCATCGGTGCTTGAAGAAATTGCGCTGAGTTCGCCAAAGGAGATTGAGATGCAGATGCGCGACAATATCCATTGGATCAGGGAGGCAGGTAAAAATAAACTGGTGGTCGGATCGCAGGCAAGGATACTTTATGCCGATTGTGAAGGCAGGACCAGGATTGCCGCGGCTTTCAACAATGCTGTAGGCGATGGACGCATTTCAGCGCCGGTTGTTATCGGCAGGGACCACCATGATGTGTCGGGAACCGATTCGCCTTACCGTGAAACTTCCAACATTTACGATGGGTCAGGCTTTACGGCCGATATGGCGATCCAGAATGTAATCGGCGATGGTTTCAGGGGAGCCTCCTGGGTCTCCATACACAATGGCGGCGGCGTTGGCTGGGGAGAGGTGATCAACGGGGGCTTCGGGATGCTGCTCGATGGCACCACCGATGCAGACAGGCGCCTCCACCTCATGCTTCACTGGGATGTTAACAATGGTATCGCCCGCCGCGCCTGGGCACGTAACCATGAGGCCATGGTATCGATCAGGCGGGCCATGCAGGCTGAACCCAAGCTGCAGGTTACCCTGCCAAACCTGGTTGATGATTCGCTGCTGGATAAGCTTTTCTAAGGTTAGAAAGTCTTGGAGATCAGCTCCTGGGTTTTAAGATCGGTGGAGTCAATCGGGTTTACGACCTCCTGGCGGATTACGCCATACTTGTAATTAAGCCACAGCCAGGCAGTCCTGGTAATACGGCTGGCTCCCACCCCCACAGGTTCGGTATACCTGAATCGCCTGCAAAGGAAACTGCCGGCCGGTGTTGTTACGGTCAGGTTTGTATCGACCAGGGTCACCGTGGTGGTATCATTATAAAGGATCGTACTGTATACCACGCCAGCCTTGGCATTTACAGGAAACGAAAAAGGATGGAGGGCCAGTGTGGTATCGTTGTTAATGGTGAATTCTGCAGGTGAAATATTCCACTTGATGGGACGGAGGGGCCAGGGTAACCCACAGGTTTGGGATGATGCTCCTTCAAACTGGAAATAGGCCGGGTTTATCATGAGCTGCTTCTGAACCTGGCAGGTATCGCCTCTCTTCAGCAATGTTTTGTAGGTCCACTGGTTGGATGCTTTCCCGAAATTATTGTAAGGAAGCGAATCGGCAGGCACCTGCGCCTTAACCAATGTCCCGTTCCATTCAATGTATTCACTTCCAAAGGGGCCGCATTCATTACCCGAAATCCTGATATTAATCTTGGTCTCTTCAGAGAAAATTGCATAGCCGCTCAGGTTCCAGGCCTGGCAGGTTGAATTTTGCGGGTCATTGCATACCACCCTGAAATAGAGGGTTCCGTTCAGGAACTGAAATTCGTGGAAAACAAGGCTTTGATTCATGAATATGATACCATCCAGGTAATCCGCCGATATCCGGTACATCATAACATCACTGTTCACTTTCAGCAGTTTGTTGTTTTTAAAGGTGGTCATGGCCCCTTGCCAGGTCCCGACAAAATCGCTTGCCCCTTTTGACATAGGATCGAACCCTGCTTTCTTTTTGCATCCTGAAAAAGAAAACATGGCAGCTGCTAAAATAAAAATAAGGTGGTATCTTGTCATACGGAGATTATTGTTTAATGTTAGGGAATATAAATGAAAACGGATCATCAGTCAAAAAAAGTATAGCCGTATTTAAGCACATAATGACGGCTAATGGTTTGCCCACGCCCATCGACAAAAACCTCCACTTCGTCGGCACGGCCATCTTCGTCGTAAGTTCTGTTAACGGTCATATAAACATCGCCATTATCATCCATCTCCTCTTCGCTGATCACCTGGTCTTTTTCGTTATGGGTAATGCGGGTCTGATTCGTCAGCAGGGCACCTTCATCCTCAACAGAGATCAACTCACCCTCTCCGTCCATGATTTCGTGATTGACAAGGGTTCCATTATCCCATTCAAAGGTCTCAACCTGGTCGATTTCCCCTTCGTCGGAGGTCGTTGTCTTTTTAATCAACTGGTTGGCAGCATCATATTCAAAGGTGATGGTGTCAGCCGATCCGTCCTGGTAATTCTTGAAAGCGCGGATGATCTGTCCGGATTCATTCCGTTCAAAAATCTTTTCTTCGGCCAGTTCATTTTCCGCCGGGTAATAGGATTCACGAATCAGTTTACCTGATGCGTCATAACCATAAACAATCATCTCTTCAAAATCACCATGATGGTTGTACTTGACCTCCTTAAGCAAATTACCGTCGGGGGAAAATTCAGTAAAGTGATGCGCATGTCCATTAATGTCCAGCGACTCATCAGTTACATTCCGGATGATATAATCAAATTGTGTGATGCTTATACTCTTGATTTTATGATCCATTCGATTTGTCGGTTGGTGACGGTTGGTGAAAATTTGGCATAAATTTAGTGCAATTCTTCTAAACTTCCACCTTAAAGCCCTGATAAATGTAAAAAATTAACACATGTTGACCCGCCACAAAGTTTGTTCCCCCTGTTTCTGCAAAAAAGTTATCACCGTTTTATAAAACAACGCAACCATTTAAGATTCCCGATTGTCATTCATGTTTCAATATCCGGGTTCAAAAAAGTTATTAACACACCATTTACTTTTTCAATTTAGTCGGATTAAGTATCAGAAAGTGTTGTTATGATTCTTAGGTATTCCGATGAGAGCCTGATCGATGGTCTGCGACGCAAAAGCAGTGCCTGTATAACCTATATGTACAAGGTTTATTGTCCGCTCGTAAGCCGCCTGGTGAAAATCAATTCAGGCAGTGAACAGGATATGGAGGATCTGTTTCAGGATGCGATCATCATATTGTATAAACGCACGCTGGAGGAACCCTTTATCCTTACGTGCAGTCTGAAAACCTATTTCCTTTCCATCTGTAAATTTTTGTGGCTTCAACGGCTGGAACGGAAATCCAGGTTACAATACTCCGACGACCTGCAGGTTGATGAACCCTGGACTGCCTATTTCATTGAAGACCTGGCACAGAGTGAGGTTATCCTGGAGCAAAGAAGGTTGTTCTATAAGAATCTTCTGACCTTACCGATTGATTGTCAGCGGTTGATAAAATTGTATTGTTTGAAAATTTCGTACAAGGAGATCGCCAGGATGCTTAAAATCAAGGATGAGGTTTCGGTGAAAACGCGAAAATATTTGTGCAAGAGTATGTTGAGAAAAAAAATAATGAAGGATCCTGAATGCAAAAAATATCTACAATATGAAGGATTATGTAATGACCAGCGATTGGATTGACCGCTATAACGAAAGCGACCTTACCGTGGTTCAGAAAAAACATTTTCAAAAGAAGATGCACGATGATCCCCTGCTACGGGAGGAGGTGTTGCTGGATGCAAAAATCAACCAGCTCCTGGGGGATGAGGATGTTTTAGAACTGATGGACAGGGTCAGGCGTGTTTCGGCAAGGGCCAGGCAACGGTCGCGGTTGATGAAACGGCTGCTGATGGCCGCTTCGGTGGTGTGCCTGATGGCAACAGGTGCAATTGTTTATTTCCTGGAAAAGGGACCCGGCCCGCCGGTGGCAAATATGATGCAACAGGCCAGGGCACCGGTGAATCAGGCTTACCAAAAAAGCATCCCGGGGAGTATGGCCGGGGAGAAGGGGAGGGTACAGGATTTGTCTGAAACTATTCCTGCCGGCAGGATGCCCCTGCTGGCTTCAAACTACAGGCCGCTGGCTGAGTTTGAACTATTGGCCGGTTCTGTGACCCGTTCAACGCAGCTTAAACTGGTTGAGCCGGCGATGAACCTGACGGTAGGTATTGGCGTGCCGGTAAGGTTTAAATGGATTGCATCCGGCGACCACAGCCTTTTTACAGTAATACTGATGAATAACCGTGGAAAAGTGGTTTCAGAATCACCTTCTGTCGGCGGGGATCAATTCCTGCTGAAAACCCTGGGGCTGCCGGGCGGGTTATATTACTGGAAGATAGTCCAGGATGATGAATGGGTGATGATTGGAAAACTAACCCTCCGTTAATGTTGTATATCAGAAAATGAAGAGGTCGCTGATTTCCGGGATTAAATCATGGTCAGTCAGGATTTTGGTCTTTTCCGTTGCATCGACTATGTCTGCCCAGCCTGCACAAGTCGCTGATGAACAATGGAATATCCGGCAGAACCTGAAGTCCGACGAGGTAATGCTTGAGTATGTACTATCCGATTCCTCCGTTTTGGTGAGTGCAATTGCAGTTGATTCGACCCTGTATGCCAGGCAGTCGCTCAACCCGTTATTCTGGATGTCATTGAAAACATTCCAGAAAAAACTAAAATCGGCCGATCCGAATGAATTCTCCATTCTCGGACAGGTACTCTATTTATTCCTGGTAAACCCGGTAAAGGATTTTCTTTTCGGGAAACGCAGGCTGATCATCATTCCTGACGAGAAGTTATCAGGGCTTCCTTTCGAGGCCTTTATCATCACGGATGAAGAAAGCCCGCCCTATAACATCTGCAATATCCATTACCTGATCCGGGATTACGAGGTGGTTTACCATTGTTCAGCCTCCTATTGGAACCATGTTGCAGAGGCGAACCGGGAGGCGCATGAAATATCGCCCGACGATCACCAGTTTGCCTTTATGGGATTTTCGCCCGTTTTCTCCAATATCCCCGGGCTAAGTGCCTTGCCGGGTTCAAAAGTTGAAATAGCCGCGATCGGATCGATGTTTCATCAGCGGGGATTGTCAACCTGGGTGGTATCAGGGCAGTTTTCGGGGAAGGAATATTTTAAAGCGGAAGCATGCCGGGGCAGGATCGTTCACCTGGCAACTCATTTCGTGCGGGATGGAACCGATCCCAATCGCCAGGGGTTCCTTTTCTGGGGGTATGACCCGTCGGGCAAGAAAACCAGGCCGGAGAACGGGATCCTCACGGCCGAAGAGATCACTAAATTACAACTGCAGGCCGACCTCATCGTACTCAATGCCTGCTCCTCCGGGATTGAACAGGTGAAATCGGGCGATACCGTGAGCCCGATACCCTGCGTTTTTTATATGGCAGGTGCTAAAAACATCCTCTCAACTCTCTGGAGTGTAAATGATAAACTGGCCGGGAAATTTATGATCTCGTTTTACCGTCACTGGCTTTCCGGGAAAAGCTATTCGGAAGCTTTACGCGAAGTGAAGCTCCATATGATCAGCTATCCCGAAACGGCCATGCCGACCATTTGGGCGCCGTATGTGCTGACGGGACGCTGAACGTTAACCTGTAGGCAGGCTTGTTGAAACAAAAGGCAGGAAAGGCCGGAACCCGGAATTTACCGGTTATCTGACCGCGATCGTTTCAATTTCAACCAAGGCACCTAATGGCAATTTTACAACGCCATAAGCCGCGCGTGCGGGAGGGTCGGTTTCGTAGTACCGGCCATATACGGCATTCATGGCGGCAAAATCGTCCATACTGGCAAGGAGGCAGGTTGATTTGACCACATGACTGAATTCCAGGCCTGCCTGTTGCAGGATGGCTCCGATGTTTTTCATTACCTGCTCGGTTTGTTCCGTGATGCCGCCCTCCACAAATTTGCCTGTTGCAGGGTCTATGGGTATTTGTCCCGAGATAAAGAGAATCCCGTTAGCCTCGACAGCCTGGCTGTAAGGCCCGATTGCCTTCGGGGCATTGGTGGCAGAGATTGTTTTTTTCATGATTATTGGATTGAATTTTTGTTATTAACCGTTTTCCATCCTGTTTCCGGAGGATAAACCTTAATTGGTGTAATCCCTGAAATCTTTCTTCTTGTTCAGTTTCAGATCCTGCAGGATGGCAGCTTTGACATTGATACTGAAATTCCAGCTCTGCTGGCCGCCTTTGGGAATCCAGCCGAAACGCATTTCCCAGCAATGCAGGTCGCGATACACATCAATAGAGGTATAGGACATTTGCTTGCCGACAAAATCCCAGCCAGAAGTCAGGGTGATCTTCCATTTTGGCGTGAGGTTCAGTTGCCCGTTAAAGCCCAGCGTCTGGTTGACAGCGGCAACACGCCTGTAAAGGCTGTTGTTCCAGGTTTTATTGTACGAAAAGGTATAATTGAAGGAGAGGCTCCAGGGAATGTCGAAATCAACGTAGTAATCATAATAATCTATGATGTCCTTGCGCTCTTCAGGTGTACCCTTGTCGGTGGTTTTCTTTTTCTTGAATTTCTCGGATGAAAATGTATAGCTGAAACCCGTGCTCCAGGAGGTATTATCCAGCCGTAGCAGTTTGTGACTCGCATTCCATAAAAAGGTGTTGGTTCGCTGCCCCAGCTTATCACGTACGTACATGTCCCAGATACTGTGGTAATTTACCGCCAACCCCTTGATGATGGTAGTGCGGCCGCTGATATTCAGGGGCGACCAGTTAACCGAATCGGCCGCAACATTGTAAGAGGTACTGAAATTCAGATCGTCGATGAGCGGGATTTTCCTGGTACCCGTGATGGTATCCTTGCGATTGCGGACCTTCATTTCGAGGTTGTTGCTCAGGGAAAATATCACCGTTCCCGACTTTGCCCCTGCAGGTCCGCCATAGATGGTATTTTGAAATATGGAATAACTTCCCGGATTTATCCTGTTGGTGTCATTTTCGATGTGGTGATAATAACCAAAAACGGGAGCCCCAAAGTTGGGGACATAGGAAAAACTCACCGATGGCTTGATCATATGCCGCACAGCCTTGATGATTTTGTTCTTGAACTGGAACATGCCGTAAATCGTGGTGCTTAACCCGGTTGAAACGGAGAAATCAAAGGCATTGGCAAAACCGGAAACATCGCGTGTTTTATAGCCGGGAAGGCTGGTTTTATTTCCCTCTACGATGGTGTCGGCCTGGTAGTATTTACGGATGGTTTTAAGGTACATCCGGTCGGTGAAATTAATCGAGTTGGACCAGTTGAAATATTTCAGCACATGAAAGGTTCCGTTGATCGGGATGCTGTGCTTCATGCCGTTCTGCAGGGAATCGGGCCAATTGCCATGAAGAAAGTTCGAATCAACCGTATTATACCGGTTTTCCATATCCGCATTGTACTTCATGCTGATCTGCTCAAACCAACGGACTTTTCCCACATGGTTTTGCTTGCGGAAGGGATAAAACTGGTTGACTGAAAAGGCCAGCTGCGGCAAGGTAATATTGATGGTTTTGTTGAGGGTGTTCTGACTGTGGTTGAAGTTGAGATTCAGGTAGTATTTGTTGGCAAAACTGGTGGCGTAGTTGATACTCGACTGGAAGGTGTTTGACAGGTAAGTCTGTGCGCTGGTGGTGATGGTGTTTTTATTGTAGGAGTTGCTGACAATGTTCACATTGGCTGAAAAAGTACTGTGCGGCCTTGCCTTTGGATCCTGGGTATGAACCCACCTGACCTGGAAATCTTTTGATTCGGAATATCCCGGCGTATTGGGCTCCCCGATCAGGTTCAAGGCATAGGTAAAATTAAAGGATCCGTTATAGTGATAACGGTCGGAGTACCGGAAAAGGGGTTTGATCGCCCAGCTGCCCCTGGTATAAATGTCAGTATGAATCGTGAGGTCCATATAGGGGCTGATGCCAAAGTAATAGCCGAAATTTTCGAAATAAAAACCGCGGTTGGCCGATTCGTTATAGGTGCCGATAATGACTCCCGACCGCTGCCCGCTTCGGTTTGGGAAGAAACCGAAAGGGATTACCAGCGGGGTTGCCACCCCGGCAATGTCCATATAGGCCGGTCCTGTAATCACCCGTTTTCCAGGGATCACTTTTCCCTTGTTGAACCTGAAGGCAAAGTGCGGATTTTCCTCAAGATCGCAGGTTGTGAAGGATCCCGATTTCATATAGGTGATGTTGTTCTCCATCTTCTTGACAACCGTTCCGTGGAGGTATCCCTCATCCTGCTTGGTAAATACCGTGTTGATAAAACCTCTTTTGGTTGTATAGTTGTAATTGATGATCTTTGATTTAAAGGTCTGACCTCCCTCCTTGAATTCAGGCGTCCCGATCAGCTTTCCCGTGGTATCCTTGACGCCGGTGGCATAAACAAGATTTTTCGGGAAATCGATCTCCACATAGGCCGACTTCAGGCTGATATCCTTATAGGCTATTTTGGCATCCTTGAACAGGTACACCTTCTGGCCCTTGATTTCGAAGCGGATGGAATCCACGGCCGAGTAATCAACCTTGGCATCCAGCCTGTTTTTTTTCTTTGCTTTTTTAGGCAGGGGAGGGGCATGAACCGTATCAGCGGCGGCTGTGTCGCTGTGAACCGAATCGGTTTGGATAGAATCTTTCCTGGTTAGCTCAATCTGACCCTGGGGCACAACAACCCTGTCTCTGATCTGCTGCCGTATCGTATCCTGTGCAACCGCATCAGTATACTTCAGGAAGAAAAGTATCAGAAAAAGTATAAAGAGGAAAGACCTTGTTAATATTTTCGTTAACAACTTCTTTTCTGAATTCTGAGGTTAATGTTCTATCTTTGTTTTGTATAAAAATTCAGAATAAAAAGGCGTTGAAGACCGTTATTCTTCGGGTTCCAAAACTACTCAAAATTATCGAGACTACTGTTTTTTTAAGATACTTTAACAATCCGTTGTCGTGGATGCTGCGATTGTCGTGGTTTTTGCCAATGCTGGCTATTTTTGTCATGCCGGTAAACCTGAGCGCCCAGCAACACAAAACAATACAAACAATCGTTATCGATGCTGGTCATGGCGGGCATGATCCCGGAGCCATCGGGTTGGAGGCAAAGGAGAAAAACATCAACCTGGCCATTGCCTTGAAGCTTGGAAGTTTGATCAAACGGTCGATGAAGGATATCCGCGTGATCTATACACGCGACCAGGATAACTTTGTAGAGTTGTACCGCAGGGCTGAAATTGCCAACAAAAACAAGGCGGACCTGTTCATCTGCATCCACTGCAACGCAAATCCGAATCATGCGCTCAAAGGTGCTGAAACCTATGTGATGGGGCTTCACAAATCGCAGGCGAATCTCAATATCGCCAAGCAGGAAAATGCCTCGATCCTGCTGGAATCAAACTACCAGTCAACCTATAACGGTTTTGACCCGAATGCCGATGAGTCCTATATTATCTTTTCATTGTACCAGAATTCAAACCTCGACCAGAGTACCGACCTGGCTGCAGCCATCCAGGAACAGCTGTTGAAACGCCAGGGAAGCGCCATCCACGGAGTGAGGCAGGCAGGGTTCATGGTGCTGTATAAAACCACCATGCCCAGTGTGCTGGTTGAAACGGGTTACCTGAGCAACCCCGGAGAGGAAAAATTCCTGATGTCCGGTGCCGGCCAGGATCATATCGTATCGGCGATTTTCAGGGCATTCAGGAGTTTTGTGGAAAGCCATAACAAACCTGTCGTAAAGAATGGTAAATCAGATTCATCGGCGCTTCAGGGAGAGGCTCCCGTGCAAAAAGGAATCCGCGACACCCTGCAGCCTGCCGGGGAGCCTGGATTAAAGGGTAACCTCCCGGTAAAACCTGCGTCTGTTAACGGTTTATCCTTCAGGATCCAGATTGCTGCTTCGGCAGGCCCTTTGGCAGCCGGCGATCCGCGGCTGGCCGGTTTTGACAACGTAACGATGTACCGGCACAATGGCATGAACAAATACACAGTGGGTGATGTTACCACGCTGAAGGAGGCCGAAAAGCTGCTGGAGGAGGTCAGGCACAAGGGAATAAACGATGCGTTCATCGTCATTTTCAGGAATGGCGTGCGGATCCCGCAGAGTGAGTCGAACCGGTTGCTGGAGAAATAACGATTATTATTTATAATTTTGCATAAAATCATTGTCGTGAAGATCAGGAAAGAGATAAAGGTAGGATTCGTTTTTGTAATGGCTACAACTATCCTCATTTGGGGATTGATGTACCTGAAGGGACTGGAACTGTTAAAGCCCAGCAGAACCTTTTATGCCGTTTACGACCAGGTGAATGGGTTGGTCGCGGCCAACCCTGTATCGATCAAGGGATTGAAGGTCGGACAGGTGAAAAAACTCTATTTCGATATCAAAAATCCAAGGAATATCATTGTCGAACTGTATATCCTGGGCGATTACCCTATTGCCAAAAATTCCAGCGCCCGTATCTTCAGTTCAAGCCTGTTGGGTTCGCCTGAGGTAGAGATCATCCCCGGGAATTCACCCATAATGGCCAAAAGCGGCGACACATTGATGTCCCTGACGGAAGCAACCCTTGGGCAGGAGGTAAACAAACAGCTCCTCCCCCTTAAAACCAAGGCTGAAAACCTTATCAGTTCCATCGATACCGTGGCAACCATCATCCAGCAGGTGTTGAATAAAAATACCCGCGACAACCTTGTCGTGGCAGTGGAACATGTTAAGCAAACGCTCTCCAATATTGCCCATACAACCCACAGCCTCGATACCCTGATGAGTTCTCAGCGGAACAATCTCAGCACGATTATTATGAATATGGAGTCGATCAGCAGTAACCTTGAGAAAAACAACGGAAAGATTACCAACATCCTCAATAATTTCTCCAACCTCAGCGATTCACTGGCAAAGGCGAGGATCCCCTATACCATTGCCCAGGTCAGCAAGGCGGTGGGCGACCTTGACCTGACATTGCAAAAAATCAACAAGGGTGAAGGATCGGTTGGACAGCTGATCAACAATGAGCAACTGTACAAGGAGGTTGAAAAGGCGGCCCGTGACCTGAACCTGCTGCTGGAAGATATTAAAGCAAATCCATCGCGGTATGTAAAGGTTTCGGTGTTTTAACCCCCGGGGGTTACCATATGAAAATGTCGGACCGTTTCATGGGGCGGCGTTTTTCCTCCCATTTGAAATTTTTCAGTTTTCGTTCGTTGGCCGGAAGTTCCTTCTCAGGAACAAGATGGTGGTCGGGCTTCTGGATGTAGGTGATGCTTTTAAATTGCTTTTTGTCGATGAAGATCAGCATATCGCTTGCAACCGCGACATTGATTCCAATAAGACTTTTATCCTCTTCACGCACGTAGTATATCGTCTGCGAGTTCCCGAAAACATTGACTTTATAGAGTTCGCCGTTATGAAACTTGGCCAGGACATTCCTCCCTTTCACCTGGTTGAAACTGTTGGAGTCATCTTTTGCGATGATAAAGGAGGAGCTGAACATCTTCAGTGAATCAGGTTCCCCGTTGCGCATGAGCAGGCTGATCGAGTCGGCCGACAGCTGGTTCTGGTCGGACCACAGAACAGGGTCGTGGTACATGGTCATCGTTGAATCGCGGCTGAACCAGGTAAGCGAATCACACATTCCCTGCATGTCGTGGCGGAAGAATTTTGCCTTGTGAAAACAGAATATCTTCCTGATATGCTGGCTCGTATCAAACGTAGCATGAATGGTATCGGAGTGAAGGAACAGGGAATCTTTGTTATCTACCATGATGGCCTGTGCACTGTCGACCATATAGGCGAATCCCTTTTTTTGCCTGATCTCCCCATAATTTCCCAGTAGCAGGATGTTCTGCTTGGTATCGATCAGCCGGGCTTTGCGGAAAACCTGGCCAAACCCGGTTTTCCGCTCGTAATAGATACTGTCGCCGGTCAGAAAGGTGGTTTCATGGTAAATTTTGGCACGGTTACGGAAACGGGCAACATCGAGCCTGGTATTGTACCATCCGTTCTCGCAATAGATGGAATCAACCTTGTCTTTGCTGATAATGTGGGAAGGACCGAAGAAGAAGGCTGTCGCCGTCATGGTATTATACATGAGGGTGTCGGAATACATGTTGTATTCGGGATTGATCACCAGTACCTTTTCCTTGAAGAAAAACTCCTTTTTATCCGTGTAATAGTAACCATGGTGGCTTACCAGGATATTCCTGTCGTTGACGATCTTTCCCCAGCAGTCATACTGTGCGATCTTAGTGTTCCGGTCATAGACCATGGTATCGGTGGTGAGAATGGTCTGGTTGTCGATCAGCCTGACATTGCTGTTGGCGTGGGCGATTTTGGTATTGCCGTCGTATTTCAGCGAATCGCTGTAAAGGTTAAGGGTGTCGCTCAGTTTTACGTGGACATTTCCATAGGCGGTCATCCTGTTTTCGGCCTCATTCACATAGGCGCTGTCGCAATAGAGGAAGGCACTGTCGTGGTTCATCACCACATCTCCCAAAATCCTGGGGCCGTCTTTGTAAATATCCTTGTTGAATTGCCACAGTTTCCCAGAATACTGAATTTTGGTCTTTTCCTTCTCCTGGGCAAATACGGAAAGGTGAAGAACCAGTGGAAGTAGAAATAAATACCTGAAGATTTGCTTCATGGAACTGAAATATCGGGGCAAAGATACTAAAGTCAATGTTACCAAAAGTAATGAACATTTCATTTGCGATGTCCGTAAAATGGCTAATTTTGAAGACTAATAGAAACTATCCCTGCTTACACAATGAAAGAAATCTTCGACCCCAGGCGCAACCATGCTGAAACTGAACAGAAAATAGGTTACATCCCGCGAAAAAAGGCCACCCAGGCCGACTATGACCGTATCGGGTTCATGTCGGGACTGGAGGTTCACCAACAACTTAAAACCAAGGAAAAGCTATTTTGTCATTGTCCTGCCGGGATTTTTCAGAAGGCCGACGACTTTGATGCCGAGCTGGTCCGCCATATGCGGCCTACGCTGAGTGAACTGGGCGAATATGACGGAACGGCCCTCATGGAGTTCAGGACCAGGAAACACATCGTTTACCGGATCAAGAATGAAACCGCATGTACCTACGATGTTGACGATACCCCCCCATTCCCGTTAAACCGGGAGGCCTTGTCGCAGGCTATCGATATCTCGCTGCTTTCAAAACTCAAGATCGTCGGTGAAGTCCATATTACCCGCAAACAATACCTCGACGGCTCCATCCCCACAGGTTTTCAGCGTACGGCCATTATCGGCATCGATGGCGAGATCCAGTTGAAACATAAGAAGATCCGGTTGATCCAGCTCAGCCTGGAGGAGGATTCATGCCGCGAAGTATCCGATATCGGCCATGTACGCATTTACCGTACCGACCGGCTTGGCATGCCCCTGATCGAAACCGTTACCTATCCCGAATTTAAAAACCCCGACGAGGTAAAGGAAGGGGCCGATTACATCCGCTTCCTAAACCGCAGTACCGGGAAGGTGCGGAATGGCATCGGGTCGACCCGTGCCGATGTGAATGTCAGTTGCAAGGGAGGAACCAGGGTGGAGATCAAGGGTGTCGCCCATACAGGCTGGATGCCCGAACTGACGCACATCGAATGTTTCCGGCAATGGGCCCTGCTGGCGGTTAAGGACATGCTCCTCAAAACCGTGAAAAACCCTGCCGGCTGGAAAATCTCCTCCCGGGAGGTCAAAGCCAAGGATTTTAAGCTGGAGAACCTCGGTGTTCCGAAGAATTCCATGGCAAAGGTCTATATTGTCAACCTCCCTCAGTTCAGGGGTGTGTTGTCGCATTTCACCCAGCCTGGAAGGATGTTTGCCGATGATCTTTCCGACCGGCTCAAGGTCATTGCCTGTATTGAAAAGCCCAACATGGTACACTCCGAAATGTTCGAGGATGCCGTTGGAGAAAAAGCCTGGGTAAAAGTCCGCTCCCTTTTGGGCAGTAAGGAAGAAGATGCCCAGATTATTTTCTGGGGAGCTGATGACGATATCAAAACAGGGCTTGAAACCATCGAAGAACGCTGTAAGATGGCCTTCCTCGGTGTTCCCAATGAAACCCGGAAGTCGTTTGAAGATGGCACGACCATTTTCGAACGGGTGCTCCCGGGCGCCGACCGGATGTACCCTGATACCGATTCTGCCCCTATTCCGTTGGAAGACAGCGATATTGACATAGCCAGGCAACGGCTTCCGGTACTTGTTTCCGAACGCCTTCAGCAGCTGAATGAATGGAATGTCCCCGAAGGTACCTTCACCTATATCTTTAAAAACAACCTGATCCCGCTGATCGAAAGGATACAGACCGACCTGAAGGTGCCTGCCAGGTTTACCGCTTCATTGTTGGCCCATACGCTGAAGCATATCCAGGGGCAATACCCCGAACTTCCCGACTTTACCTACGAAAAGGTTTATGAACTGCTGAATTACCTCACCGGCAGGAAGATGGACCTTGCCATTGCCAGGAAAATGCTGCTGCATCAGTACCAGCATCCGAAGATGGATTTTGACTCCATCCTGGTTACCCTGAATTTCAGGGAACTTTCCAGGGAGGAGATCCTGGCAAAGATTCCCTTCCTGGTTAAAAAATACCAGGAGATCAGGAGTTCGGCCGACGATACGGCAGGGGTACGCTGGGTCATGGGAAATCTCAGCCGGCTTGCGCTGGGCAACATCTCCCTGAGCGACCTGAACAGCCAGATTGTCTTTAAAAAGGTATAATCAGAATATTAATTTTCACTATTTCACATTTCACATTTCGCATTTCACTATTTCACTCAATCACTTATGGCCGAAGATATTTTCCAGGGATACAAGGGACGCGCACTCGAAGTACTACAAAAGTTTAATGCCCGGGTTTGGGCGAGAGTCAGGATCGACAGCCACCGGGGCATTTTTGAAGGCACCATTCTGCCCCGTGCTGAAAATACCGACGATAAGCATATCGTCATGAAGTTTTTCACCGGGTACAATATCGGGGTGGATATCGACGGGATCTCCGATATCGTTGAACTGGGCTACAAAAAGGCGGTTTATAAAATTCCCGAAAAGGAGTTTCCCTATTCGAAGGACCTGCCCAATGTAAAATTACTGGGTACGGGCGGTACAATTGCCTCGCGGCTCGATTACCGCACCGGCGCCGTGATCCCCGCCTTCTCCCCGGGCGAATTGTACGGGGCCGTGCCTGAGTTGGCCGATATCTGCAACCTGACAACCGAAAAGCTCTTTGCGGTTTTCAGTGAAAATATGGGACCCGACCAGTATAAAAAACTGGCCATTGCCATCGGTAACGAAATTGAAAAGGGCATCGACGGGATCATTATCGGTCATGGTACCGATACCCTGCATTATACATCTGCAGCCCTGACCTTTATGGTGCAGAATTCACCGGTGCCCATCGTCCTGGTTGGTTCACAGCGGTCGTCCGACCGGCCCAGCTCCGATGCCGCGCTGAACCTCATGCACGCCGCCACTGCTGCCGCGCATGGTGACATTGCCGAGGTGATGGTTTGCATGTTCGGCCCCACCTCCGACGAATATGGCTTCCTGCACAAAGGTACCCGTGTGAGAAAAATGCATTCATCCTACCGATCCACCTTCCGCACCATCGGCGATACGCCGCTGGCCACCGTGACCCGCCAGGGAGTGGTTCCCATCAAGCAGGACTACCACCGCAGGCGCAGCGACCGCAATGTTACCATCATGCCCTACTACGAGGAAAAGGTGACCATGCTCTACTATTATACCAACATGCAGCCCGATGTGATCGATGCACTGGTGGATGCAGGTTATAAGGGAATTGTCATCATCGGCACCGGGCTGGGTCATGTCAACAAGCCGATCTATCCCGCCATAGAACGTGCCGTTGCCAAAGGCGTCGCAATATACATGACCGTTCAGACCCTTTGGGGCTATGTTCATATGTTTGTGTATGACACAGGCCGCGACCTGATGGCCAAGGGAATCATCCCCGCAGAAAACATGCTGCCCGAAACGGCATTTATCAAACTGAGCTGGGCCCTTGGGCAAACCAGCGACCTGGCGAAGGTCAAGGAGATCATGCTGACCCCGATCAACGACGAGATCACGAAGCGGGAACCCTATAATGGTTACCTGATATACCAGGGGGGGGTGCCGGAGGTTGAGGAGTTTATCAGGAAGTTTCATAAGTAGGCAACAGGCAACAGTCAGTGGGGATGAAAGGGTATTATGGTTTTTTGGATGGATACAGGAATGTTTTAAATTAAATAGTAAACGCGTATGAAAAAAATGGTCATGAGAATTTTAATGGGCTCTTTTCTGTTTGTACTGGCTTTTGGTGCCATGTCACAGAAAACCTATGTTTACGATTCGGTAAAGGGCGATCCCCTCAAAGCCAGGATTTACACCCTGGCAAACGGGTTGAAGGTTTACCTGACAGTTTACAAGGATGCACCCCGCATCCAGACAGCCATTGCCGTAAAGACCGGGAGTAAAAACGATCCCGCCGACAACACAGGTCTGTCGCACTACCTGGAACATATGATGTTCAAAGGGACCGACGAATTCGGAACCAAGGATTTTACCAGTGAAAAGGTGCTGCTCGACCAGATCGAAGCCAAATTCGAAGTTTACCGGAAGACGACCGATACCGTGAAACGGAAAAAGATCTACCACCAGATCGACAGTTTGTCGGGGGCAGCCTCAAAATTTGCCATTGCCAACGAATATGACAAACTGCTTGCCGGGATCGGGGCAAAGGGGACCAATGCCTTTACCTCATTCGAGGAGACGGTTTATGTGAATGACGTGCCGTCGAACAAGGTGCACCAATGGCTGCAGATCGAGCACGAACGCTTCAAGGATCCCATCTTCCGCCTGTTTCATACCGAACTGGAAACGGTTTATGAGGAAAAGAATATCGGTCTCGATAATGACGATAACAAGGTCTTTGAAGAGCTGTTCGCTGGCCTGTTCCAGAAGAATACCTATGGTACGCAAACCACCATCGGCACGGTTGAGCATCTGAAAAACCCATCCCTGACATCGCTGAAGAACTATTATGCTGCACGCTATGTTCCCAATAATATGGCGATTGTCCTTTCGGGCGATTTTAACCCCGATGAGGTGATCAGGATGGTTGACGAAACATTCGGGCAGCTGGTTTCAAAACCGGTTACCGCCTATGTTCCGGCTGTTGAAGAGGCGATTACCAAACCTGTTATTAAAGAGGTTGCCGGCCCGGATGCCGAATCGGTTACCATCGGTTACCGTCTCGGAGGCGCCGCAACCAAAGATGCCGATTTGCTTACCATCTGCAATAAAGTATTAAGTAACAATAAGGCAGGTTTGATGGACCTGAACCTGAACCAGGCCCAAAAAGTGCTGGAAGCCAACGCATTTTCGTATGTGCTGAAGGATTATTCGGTGAACATCTTCTCCGGCAAGGCCAAACAAGGTCAATCGCTCGAGGAGGTACAGGATCTCATCATGGGCCAGATCGACCTGGTGAAAAAGGGTGAATTCCCCGACTGGCTGATTCCCGCCATCATCAATGATATGAAACTGGAAGAGATCAGGAAGTTTGAAACAAACAACGGCCGTGTCATGGACATGGTGGATGAATTTGTTAAAGAGCTTCCCCATGCAGAGCTGGTTCAGACTATTGACAGGCTTTCCAAAATTACCAAAGCCGATGTGGTTGATTTTGCCCTCAAAAACTATGGCACCAACTATGTAATTGTTTTCAAACGTACCGGACAGGCAAAAGACACCAAAAAAGTCGTGAAGCCCCAGATTACCCCGGTAACCCTGAACCGCGACGATGAATCGGCATTCCTCAAAACCATCATGGCTGAACCCACCCAGCAGATCGAACCGGTGTTTATCGATTATAACAACGATATAAAAAAATTCACCCTGAAGAACGGCATCCCGGTTCTGTACAAAGCCAATACGGAAAATAAAATATTTTCGGTGTACTACTATTTCGAAATGGGAACCAATAGCAACCGTCAGCTGGGTATTGCCCTCGACTACCTGAATTACTTGGGGACAACTAAATATACCCCCAGGGATATCCAGGAGGAGTTGTTCAAAATGGGCTGTTCGCTGAATGTGAATAGTTCTGAAACAGATGTTTGGATCTCGCTGACGGGGTTAACGGAAAATATGGCCAGCGCCATGTCGCTGTTAAAACAGCTCCTTGCTGATGCACAGCCAAATGGTCCCGCCCTGAAGAACCTGGTTGCCGATATCAAAAAACGCCGGGATGATGATAAGCTCTCAAAGCAGACCATCCTCTGGCAGGCCATGTACAACTATGGCGTTTATGGCGACAATTCGCCTTATACCAATATTTTATCCTCTGAAGAACTGGATGCCCTGCAGGCTGCCGACCTGGTTAACCTGATCAAGGGTTTGACCGGTTTCCAGCATAAGGTTCTCTATTACGGACCCGAAAGCAGTACCATTGTTACAGAGGTATTTAACAAGGAACACCCGGTGGCTGCAGTCCTGAAACCGGTTCCCGAACCTAAAAAATTCGTTCAGAAGCCCAACGATTTCACCCAGGTATTCACGGTTGATTATACCATGAAACAGGCCGAGATCATCATGCTTTCGAAGTCGGATAAATACAATAAGGAATTGGCGCCTGTTACCAGGTTGTTCAACGAATATTTCGGCGGCAGCATGAACTCCATCGTTTTCCAGGAAATCCGCGAATCCAAAGGTCTCGCCTATAGCGCATATGCCGGCTACCGCGCTCCCGTGCAACCCTACCTGAACTATTACCTGTTTTCCTATATCGGCACCCAGATCGATAAACTGCCGGAGGCCATGAAGGCCATGACAGGTCTGTTCAACAACATGCCCGAGAGTGAAAAGGCCATGAACTCGGCCAAGGAAGCCATTATCAACAAAATCAGGACGGAACGCATTACCAAGTCGCAGGTCCTGTTTAATTATATCAATGCCAAAAAGTTCGACCTTACCTATGATATCCGGAAGGATGTTTTCAACAAGATCCCTTCGATGACCTTCAGCGATCTGAAAGCATTCCAGGAGAAATATGTGAAGAATAAAAACTTCACCATCATGGTACTCGGGAAGAAGTCGCAGATGGATGAAAAGGCACTGTCAACCTATGGCCCCGTGTCGCACCTTGACCTGAAGACGGTATTCGGGTATTAACCTGATTCAATATACCTGGAATAAAAACAGTGAGGCTGTCTCAAAAGTTTGAGACAGCCTCCTTTCTATTTTAATTAACTGATTGTTAATAACATGGTGATAAAATATTAGCTTAAATTGTTGACTGACTGCGAGATATGATTATCTTGTAGCATGGAAACGATAAAGAATAGCAAAGTCAAATTCAAAGAATACGCGCAGAACCAGATCATGCTGATTCCACCTTCGTTGGAAGAGATGGTTGATAAAAATCATCCGGTGCGTATCGTAAATCAGGTCATCGACCAGATAGATATTGATCCTCTGTTTGTTAAGTACAAAGGAGGAGGAACTTCAAGTTACCATCCCCGAATGTTGTTGAAAGTGGTCGTTTTCTCCTACCTGAGCAACATATATTCTTCACGCAGG
Organism: Bacteroidota bacterium; assembly: GCA_037133475.1. Taxonomy (GTDB): domain Bacteria; phylum Bacteroidota; class Bacteroidia; order Bacteroidales; family FEN-979; genus CAIVAT01. The sequence goes on along the minus strand of JBAXOB010000028.1, from coordinate 1,274 downwards.
ATGGAAGCAGCCCTGAAGGAGAACATCCATTTTATGTGGATCAGCGGGATGAATACGCCTGATCATAATACCATCAACCGTTTCCGCAGCGAGCGGTTAAAGCTTGTCCTTAAACAGGTTTTTGGACATGTTGTCGAGTTGTTGGTTGCTAAAGGGCTTGTTAATCTGAAAGAGGTTTATATCGATGGAACAAAGATTGAATCTAAAGCAAACCGTTATACTTTCGTCTGGGGTAAAGCAATCAAAACGAGTAGAGAACGAATCAAGAAGCAATTAGAAGAACTTTGGGTTTATACCCAGACGGTTGCCCAGGAAGAACTTCAGGATACCACCCCCACATCCTTTGAACAAATAGATTCTCAGAAAGTTACAGATACGATCAATAAAATAAACGAAGCTCTGAAAGATAAACCTGTAAGCAAGAAGATTAGTCAGAAATTAAAATATGCAGCCAAGAACTGGCCGGAAAACCTTGACCGGTATGACAATGAGGAGAAAATCCTTAACGGACGTAACAGTTACTCAAAGACAGATCCTGATGCAACATTCATGCGCATGAAAGAAGATCACATGCTCAATGGCCAGCTTAAACCAGGCTATAACTTGCAGATATCCACCCATGATCAATTTATTTTAAATTACAGTATCCATCAAAATCCAACTGATACCAGGACCTTGCCTTCTCACCTGGAGGGGTTCAACACACTTTATGGACAAATGCCTCAAACCGTAACGGCCGATGCAGGCTATGGTTCAGAGCAAAACTATCAGCTTTTAGCAGAACTGGATATCCAGGCTTTTGTAAAAGACAATTACTTTGATAAAGACCAACATGGCAATGACAAAAAGCATCCCTTTGTTGCAGACAAGCTACATTACAATGCAGAAAACGATTGCTATTACTGCCCCATGGGTCAGCAAATGAAACGAATTGGAACCAGAAAACGCACCAATGGAGAGGGATTTACTCAACTCTATGAGTGTTATCAGGCTCAGAACTGTCATGGGTGTCCATTGCAGGGAATGTGTCATAAAACCAGCGGCAATCGGGTCATTGAGGTAAACCATAAGCTCAGGCAGCTTAAGGCAAATGCAAGGGATCTTCTATTGAGTGAAGAAGGGATTATGCACCGAAAGAAACGACCCTGGGATGTGGAACCTGTTTTTGGGAATATTAAGTTCAACAAAGGCTTCAAGAGATTTATGCTCAGAGGTTGTGCTAAAGTTGAAATCGAAGCTGGGCTTCTCAGTATTGCACATAACCTGAAAAAATG